>CAZFHP010000055.1:0-10042 GCA_964519365.1 uncultured Pseudomonadota bacterium | reverse complement strand
CCCCCCCCCCCCCCCCCCCCCCCCCCCCCCCCCCCCCCCCCCCCCCCCCCATCACGATTAGCACAAGATTTTGTTAATCAAGACCGTTCGAGTTCTGACAATACACAGTCTATTGGTTTTTCTTCTGAAATGCGAGAAAATGGCTCTAAGAGTAATGTTATTCAAATACAGGGTATCGATAAGCATGCATTTGATGCATTTATTCGGCCTCATATTAAGTCAAAGCGTCCTGTTATTCTTAAGATTGATTCTTCTGGTAGGGTGAACCCTATTCGTGGAGTTGGGCTGCCTGATGGGTCGGTTGAATTTTCCCCTCTCAAAGATATCTTTCAAGGAGTAGCAGATGTTTTTGGGGAAAATGTTCTGTTTTTGTCGATCGATGTTAACGCGGGAGTTACTGGTGGGCAGCAAGCGAATGTGCAAAAGAGCACGGCTGGCATTATCATGAAAAATCGCCAACTAGCGCAACATTTGATTATTCCTGCTATGGCAAAAAATGGTGGGCAAATGCGTCGATTGCCTGGGGGAAAGACAATAGTTCCGTTACCTTTGTTTTTGTTTTTTCACGGAAAGCATCGCCCGGGGATTATGCCGAGCCAAATGTTCAGTACGGTTGAAGACTTTCGGGAGGTTATTCAAAGTAAATTCTTTTCAGACTGAAAAGTTCTTGAGAGCTTTGACTTGATTATCGTGTCAGAATAAGCTCGCAAAGTGCCTAGGAGTACGCGCTTTGGGGTTGTCTTGTGTTTTGTTGTCTCTTTTTCTATGGCGGGCATTTGCAAATATAAAATTTATCTGGTAGCATAGTGACAGTGAGGTTATAATCCCGATTACATAGCATTGAGCGATGCTTCTTAATATCAAGTATCAACCGAGAGTATATACTTGATAGATTACTACCCACTAAAAGTTTTGATGTGTATTTTTGACATGTATTTTTGAATAGCACATAACAAGCTCCAAGAAATAGTGAAAATAGCTTGCTAGGGGCGCTTTTGCGTAAATGTTCAGAGAGCGTTTGCAAAACGAAAATACGTGTGTTAACGTGTAGATACGTGAGGTTATAATTCTTAGATTACTGGAGGTTGTTTCACATATTATTTTCATACCTTAGTTTAGAACAAACCATGCCAGCCTAGTCGGGGGTTATTTCCCACAGAAAATTTGAAAAAAATTGAGAATAAATTTTGTGTGTTAGTGTATTTTATTTTTTTTATGATGGAGGTTACGTCATGAATAATTTCAGAAAAACTATGGCAACAATGCTTGCTGCTTGTTTTGTATTTTCTTTTCAAGCGGATGCTATGAAGAAGCGCAAGAGCCGTTGGGATATCGTACCTGATGGGTTAAAACAGGCTAGAACATTTGATAGTCGAACAAAAGCTCTAGCGGTAGCTGCCGAGATTAATGAACAGCTACAAGAACGTACAGAAGAACGCTTGAAAAAAATAGCTAGAACAATGTTGCAAAATGAAGAAGATCGAAGAAGAGCTGCTTCTCGCAAAGCAAGCGAAGAAAGAGCTAGAGCAAAAGAAGCTTTGAGGCAGAAGAAGCTTGCAGCAAGAAATGCAAGATTGTTAGAAGAAGCTAGAAAGCAAAAAGAAGAAGAAGCCATTAAATTAGAAGCTGATCGTCGCGATGCTATTGCTACGACGGTTGCCGTTATTGAACGTGCAGCTGAAATAGAAGAAGAACAAGCAAGACAAGAAAAAGAAAGACAAGACAACGAAATACGAGAAATTGTAGCGTTTGTAGTTAATGGTATTGTAGGCAATGTTTTAGAAACTGTTGCAAAAGAAGAAGCAAGACAAAAGCAAATAGCTGACGATTCTGCTTATGCCAAAGTTCTTCAAGTGCAATCGCAATGTGCACAACGCGAGCAAGAGGCAATTCGACAAGGACATAACTCTGGTCGAAATACTATTTTTGTAGATTTGAATACGCAAATCTATAAAGTTACATTTCCAGGAAATAGAATTTTTAACCAACGTTTGACAGAAGTTCTTCAAAGGTTTGATTATTTTGTTTCACGAGATAGATTTTGTGATAAAGTGTATTTTGCAGACGAAGTAGGACATTACGGTGTTGTAAGGAATCTTGATGTGACTGGTAGACAATCGATTATTAACGTGAATACATTATCTCCAAGAGGTATGATTGCTGTTAACCCAGAAACAAACGTTGTTTCTTTGGGTAGCCGTGTAAAAGGTTTTTTCTCAGGTTTGTCAGGTTTGTTTGGAAAGAAGTAATTAATGGTATGTAGTTTATAAGTTTTAGTTTAGTGTGTTTTATTATTTTGTTTTTATGATGGAGGATATATCATGAATAATTTAAAAAAAGCCTTATTGGCGACGCTTTTAGTTGGCTGTGCTACGCAAGCTGATGCTATGAAGAAGAGAAAAAGACCTGAAGGGCCAAGAACTTCTTTGAGCAAGAAGGCTCCAAAGAAGAAGGTAACGATTAAGAAAATTGAAGGCAACAAGTTAAAGGCTGTCAAGGATGCTGGTGAAAATGTGTTTGTTATTTCGCATCCAGGAAGCACGCTTACTCAAGAACCTGCAAAGAGATTAGTTAAAGGTTATTTGTTCTTTTCTTCTCTTTCCTATGTTGATATTGCGGGCAAACGATATGCTATTACTAAAGTTCCAGGGCGTTGTGTTTCTGCTACGATTCCTTCGCATATTAAAATTATACCTGTGAGTGAGTTGCCGACAAATGCTCAATATTTAAAAGCATGTAAAACAAAAGCTCTTTCTACTGTGTTGCAAAATGTTCGCACTGCTCGTGCTCAACGTATCAAAGACGCAAACCGTGCTGTAGGTGAAAGACGTATTGAAATTGCAGAAGAAGCACATGAAGCTTGTTTGAAAGAAGAAGCTGCTGCCAAAAGAGCTCGATGCTGGGCTAAAGCAAAAGAGCTTGTTAAAGCTAGAAGAATGGATGTAAGAAGACAAAGAACAGCTAAAGTTTTTGCTGATGCAGGAAAAGAACGAGCAGCAAGAAGAAATGCTCTTAATGCTCTTAGGTTACAAAGAGCAGAAACAGCTCATCTAAATCCGAAAGCTCCTAACGCTCTTATGCGTTTGAATGTTGTTGCTGATGGTAAACTTTGTGAAGTTAGATTTGTTGCAGGCTCTGGCCTTTGTCGAGAAATGTTTGTTACATTGCTTGGTGGTCTTAAGGCATTGCAACAAAAAGATTCAGGCGTTCGTCAGATGGCGACAGAAGATAGTTCTAGAAATGCTTTTACTATTAGAGAATTAGCTGATGTGCGTACAGATGTTAATGAAATGCAGAAAGCAATTGACATGCAACGAGCAAATGCGGTTTTTGCAAGTGACTTGTGGTCAGCAGGGCAAAGTCTTGAGCTCGCGTCAAATGTGACTCTTGATATTAATGCTCTTGCTCAGCAAGCACGCTTGCAAAACGGTAGCGTTGTGTTACGTGTTATTAGTGTTAACGGTTTGAGTGCCTGGAGTTTTATTACAGGATTTTTATCGAATCTTACTTCGAAGCTTACTTCGTTGCTTCCATGGTCATAAGCCGTTAGGTGAATTTTTAAAGTATTGCAAAGCAGCTTTTTCAAGAACTCTTGAAGAAGCTGCTTTGTTACATAAAGAATGATTGTATTTTTAAAGAAGTATTAGGTATATGGAGGATATGCTATGAATATCTTAAAGATTATTAAGAATGGTTTTTTAGTTCTTCTTGTAACAAGTGCTACTTGTTTACATGTTGGCGCTATGGAAAAACCAACAGGCCAAACGAAAAAAAAACGAACGATTCGTAGAGCTGTTCGTAGAAGAAACCGAAGACCGCAAGGCCCTAGAGTTGTAAGTTCTTCTCCGTTGTCGACGTCGTCGACTTCGTCTCCTTCTGCCCCTCGAAGAAAAAAGGGCGTAAAGAGACGTGCTGGAGAATCAACGCCGAAGACGCCTTTGAATTTGGATGCTAAGCAAAAAGAACATTTGAGCCTAATTTTTGTTCAGACAAATGATGCAATTATTAAGGCGTTGAATGGTGAGATTGCTGAAAAGACATCGTTAGATGATAAGTTGATGGTTATAATGAAGCAATACCCAGTGCATTATAGGCAGGTTTTTGTGTTGGATAAATGTAAAGACGCTCCGGAATTTGCCCAAGCGTTTACATCATGTGGGTGTTCTTTAAACTTAATTGCTTTAAAGATAACGCTGGAAGGTTTCTTGGGGTTAGATGCAAGTTTGGGTAATTTATATACTTTTTTTGGTATTGATCAAAATACTACAAAGACAGCTATTAAAGAGAAACGTGATCAGATGGCTTTGAGCGGTAAATATCGCCATACAGATAAAGGTGGCTCTGTTGAAATGTTTCAGAAGTTAAATATGGCTTATAAGATTCTTTATAATGATAATGCACGTGTATGGTATAATTTTTATTTAATTGTTTGCTCTAAGCTTCCTTCTCATTCAACGTTAGGATCCGTATTATCTCTTTTAGGCGGCGGCTTGACTGGGTTAACAGCGAATGTTACTTGGAATGGTTTGTTCCTAAAGGGAATTGTTTCAACGACTTTAGGTAATCCAGCTCTTCTGGTTACTGTTTTGGTTTTAGGATCAACGGTTTATGGGATTTATAGGTATGCTCATCGTACATCGTCAGTGTCATTGCAAGAAGAGGGAGCCTTAAAGGTTGTTAGACTTGATTCTTGCTCGCAAGATGATGATACGCAAAGTGTAACCGAAACGGTCCATGCTGATAAAAAGCCGCGCATTGGTGATTCGACGGAAGTTGAAATAGAAAAACTGTCTTCTGATCAACAAGAAGAAGATGACGATGATGAACGTTCGATAAGGGCTTTGTTAGCAGAAGAACCTTCTTAAGTGTTGTCATAACAATAACTAGCTTATCGAGCTTATCGTAAATTTTGCATTACGAATAAAACATAAAAGTCGCGCAGGGGTATGATTATTGTAATAATCATACCCCTGCTTTTTTTTAAAATATTGTTTTTTGTGTTTTTTGTATTTTACGATTATGCTCTAGGTATATTTTGAGTGTTGTTGTGCTATAAAAATATAAGCACGTTTGTTAATTTCTTTTTTGGAGAAACGAATGAATTGCAAGAAAGGTTTTTTTCGATACGCTTGGCTTGTTATTTTTGCATTGGTGTTAAGTTCTGAGTTAGTTGCGAATAATATTCAGGATTTTAATCGACTGGTTAAAAAGTTTGTTCGTGCGAGTAAACGTGGAAAGTATCAAACGCGTGTTAGAAATTTACGTAAGGTTAGAGAAGAGATAGCCCATTTTTTACGGGCGAATAAAGTATTTGCCAATGGCTATCGCATTCCTCGAGATATTGCCTGTATTCTTGATTTCTTTGTAGATGATTATCAGTTTGTTCGCGCAGTTAAAGGGAGTAAGCGTCTTGGGTTAAAGCGTATTGTTCGTGAAGATATTGATCTTTTTAAATTTGTTTTGAAGGGTGTGTCTGAATATCACCGACCTGTGCCAAGACCAGTTCCTGCGCCTGTGCCAGTGCCTGTACCCGCACAAGTTGCAGAACAAGCTCCTGCTCTAGCACCAGCACCAATGCCTGAACCAGTTGCCCCGCCTGAACAAAATCGATCAGGTGCTCAGTTAGCAGAGTCGGAGCAAGAAGAAGTCAAAGAAGCCGTTGCTCAAGAAAAAGTCGAACAGGTGCTTATTGAAGCGCATCGAGATTCGAGCTTGTTGGCGACATTACGTAGTATTTTTGGGTGTAAAAGATAGTTTAGAACGTTTTTAGTGATATAAAGGCGGAGCCTGTAAAGGCTCCGCCTTTATTGGTTTTTGGGCACATGCGAAGAAAGTGTATGTGTATGATGTTGTACTTACCTGCTGTACTTGATTGATTCTTGAGCTCTTTTCTTGAAGCATTGCAGTTGGAACGTTATAACGGTTAGTATTAAAAGTAGTATTAAAGTATGAAGTAATATGATGTGAAAAATATCATGTGGGAATAGGATAGGCCTAGAAGACGTATTTTAAAGGGAGTTTGTTATGTGCGGCAAAAAAAAGAATATCTTAGCGAGCTTATTGGTTGTTTTCTTTTGTTTCCAGGCTCATACGAGTGTTTATGCTTTATGGGGGTCAAAATCAAAAAAATCGAAAACAAAAAGTAGTTCTAAAACAAAAAACTCTAAGAAAACGAGTAGCTCGAGCTCGTCAAAATCTAAATCTAAATCGTCTTGGTTTGGCTCTAAAAAAAGCACGAGAACAAGTCCAAACAAGACAGAAAAATATAATAAGGCGGCTGAAGATGCAACGAAAAAAGCTGACGATGCGCGCAAAAAAGCAGAAAATGTACAAGCGAAGGCTTTAGATGCTGCAAAGAAAGCTGAAGAAGCGGCTAAAAGTAATGATGAGAAAGTAAGAAAGAAAGCTGAAGCTGCCGCAAAAAAAGCAGCCAAAGAAGCTGAAAAAGCTGCAAAGAGCGCTGAAAGTGCGGCGAAGAAAGCTAGAAGTGCCGCTAAAAAGGCAACCGGTAATGTAAAAATGAAAGCTGAAGAAGCGGCTAAAAAGGCTGAGAGTGCGGCGAAGAAAGCCAAAGACGAAGTTAAAAAGGCAAAAAAGAAATTTGAAGCAGAATTCAAAAAAGCAAAAGACCGGGCGAAAAAAGAACTTGCGAAAGTAAAAGAAAAGGCAAAAGAGGGTGTCGAAAAAACCAAAGGTAAAGCAAAAAGCTTTTGGGACAAAATGAAAGACAAAGCATCAGCTGCTGCAGCAAAAGCAAAAGAAAAGGGTAAAGAGCTTGCGGCAAAAGCAAAAGAAAAGCTTGAAGAAGCAAAAGAGAAACTTGAGATAATTAAAGATGGCGTTATTGCTGCACTTAAGACTATTGGCGAGCAGCTTAAAGAAAGAATAGAAGAACTAAGTTTTGAAGAAAGTGATTCGTTAGATCTTATGTTTACGATTAACCTAGGTGAAGAAGGTGATGTTGAAGAAGATGAAGACGAAGACGAAGAAGAAGATTCGAAGCGTAGCCGTCGCCGTCGCTCTCGACGCTCTCGATCTCGGGAACCAGAAGAAGCAAAAGAGTTTACGTTTGGGATAAAATATGAATTTGAACCTGGGCCAGGAGAAGTTGATCAGCCGTTTGAAGAGATAAAGGGGACGTTTTATCCTGAGAGTTTTTCTGTTGGGCCGCTTCCGGTGCCAATTGCAGATTTGATTAAGAAGGTCCCGGGTTCGGCAAAAGAGATGGTTAAAAAGATTGAGGTCTTACCCCCGGAAGTTGTCTTTTTTGTTAAAGTTATAGCCCTTGCCAACGACGCGAAGAGTATAAAAGAAGATGAGGGGGCAGGTGCTGCCGCGGCATTTTTTGCTTCGAACTTAGGGCTTTTACTTGGGCGTTTGTCGATTACGCCAGGCTTTGAAAATCCAGAAGATCTTCTTGAAAAATTACCAGATCCTGTAGAAGAGCTTATCGATAAACTTAAACTGCCAATTTCTGATCAAGACTTACAAGAGTATGAAGATCGCGCAAATAAAGAACCAAGTGAAATGCAGATGCTTGTGAGTACTATGCGCTATGAGTTTGGGTATGATAATCGAACAGAAGTGGCAGAAAATATGATTGATTTGCTTGATGAAAAACTTAACGCATCGGACAAAGTATTGTTTGTGTATGCCATGAGGCATCAGGCATATGATCTAGACCAAGGCTTTTTGCCCGACGATGAAGAAGATTTCAAGAAAGAAGAAATAGAGTTTCGAGCAGAGTATTTCCAGGAAGTACTTGAAGACATTGTAGAAAAAACTCAAGAGAACAAAATGTTTGAGAAAAAAGAGCAAGAAGAACTTGAAAAATTACTCGAGATAGTTAAAGAAGCAAAAAAAACAGGCAAAAAAGACGAGATGGAAAAACCTGAATTATGGCGGGCCGGGGTTAAAGATAAACGTGTTGAGGTGCCTGTTCCAAAGTTTTTGAATATAAAATGGGATAGCTTTAAGCATGATATTTTTGAAAGAAAATTTGAGATAGACGGATATTATCACTTAGAAGATGAAGATGAACGCGGCGAATATCTGTACGATGATTCGTATTTGAGTAAGAATAAAACGCTCAAGTATATTACGGCTCTGTTATTTAAATGTTTACGCTCAAAAGACGATGAAGATTTTGATCTAAAGGGATTTTTGCAAAGCGAGTTTGGTCAATTGCGTCGTCGATCAGAGTATTTTGAAGAACTGTTGAAAAAAATTATGGAGCCGTTTAAACAAGCACTAGAAAAAGTAGGCGGGCCATTTAAAGACTATGTTGGTAATATCGATGGGTTGTTAGAAAAAGCAAAAGCAGATTCTGTTGGTATTGAAAATGCTTATCAAGACGGGTTGTGGCCAGCGTTGGAAGAAGGAGAAGAAGACGAGGAGTAGGGCGTGCGAAAAAGAAGAATATTTTTTTCTTGTGTGTTTCTTGCGCTTATGCTTGACATGAGTTTGTCTCGCATGCATGCGATTGCCTCGCTTGACGAACTTTTGCAAAAGTTTGGCTTGTCGTGGCAAAAACTTTCGCCCAGTGAGCGTAAAAGCGAAGATGAAGAAAAAGAAACAGCCGAAAAAAAAGTTGAAATAGTTGCTCCTGAGCCAGAGTATATAGATGAGCTTTATACGATGATGGATAGCTATGATACGCTTTTTGATGCGGGGGATCTTGACGAGCAAAAAAAAGAAGATCTTACGTATGATATGCTTGATCTGTCATATGATATGTATGATGACTGGAGCAAAAATAAGAAAAATTATCCTGAAGAGCAACTTGAAGATACGGGCTATGCGTTACTAGATCTTGAAGAATATTTAGACGAAGATGAGTATAAAGAAGAGCTTCAGGATTATTTGGGGCCGATACGAAAAGTATTGAACAAAAAGGGGATATTCTTAGAATAGATTTTTGATGGTTTTAACGGTATAATTTTTTATTCGCGTTATATTCGTGTTGTTCGGGGGGATGTACTATGCGCTTTATAAAGCTATACGTGATAGGGGTTTGTTGCTTAATTACTATGTGTTTTGAAAGTAAGGCTCGTGATATACAAGACAGAGGTGTTATGAATGTTCAAAAGCATAAACAAAAAGATAGCCAGGCAATTGTAACGGCCCATGATGTTGCACAGATTTTTCCCAAGACAGTTGAACAGATAGAACAATTGACTGATAGCGCTATGCATGATGCGCGTCAAGAATTAGACGTTATTTTAGCGCTTGAGCCAGAGACAAGAACGTTTGATAATACTATTCGTGCGCTTGATACATCTCATGGGAAACTCAGCCGTACGCATGCTATTATGGAACTTTTAAGCATGGTTAGCCCTGAAAAATCTATACGAGAAGCGTCACATGAAAAATCTATACGCTTAAGTCAGTTTTTTGTTGACCTGTATACAGAGCCTAAATTATATCAAGCGTTTAAAGCTTATGATTCTCATGCTATGAATCATGAAGATCTTACAGGCGAAGAGCGTTATTTTTTTACTGAAAACATGAAAGAGTTTAAACGGTCTGGCTTGCACTTGCCAGCAGAGAAACTCGAAGAAGTAAAAAAAATAAGCAAAGAGATTGCCCAGGTTGGCAGTGATTTTGATAAAAATATCGCGACAGACAATAGAACAATCGCTGTTGACAAAGATGGTCTTGATGGCGTTTCAGATCATGTGATTAAATATTTAAAGCGAAAAGGCGAAAAATATCTTCTTGGTTGCGATTATCCAACGTATTATGAAGTGATGCAAAACTGTACGATATCGTCAACACGCAAAGCCCTTTATTTATTGTTTCAAAATAGGGCATATCCTAAGAATATAAAGCTATTAGAAAAGCTTATTGCTAAGCGCGATGAGCTTGCCAAAAAGCTAGGCTTTGATAGTTATGCGGCGTTTGATATTGATGCCGGTATGGCAAAAAATATCAAGACAGTACAGTCGTTTTTGTATGACTTGCTTGATAAAGCAGAACACAAAACAGATCAAGAGTTTGAGAGACTTAAGAAAAACTTGCCTGATGGTGTAACGCTTGATAA
>CAZFHP010000054.1:0-10231 GCA_964519365.1 uncultured Pseudomonadota bacterium | reverse complement strand
AAGCCAAAAAATAAAAATACTTGTTTGAAATACTAGTTTAAAGTAACGGTTTAAAATAATGGTTGAAACTATTTCCCTTGAAATTGTTAAAGTAAAAAAGACAGAAAAGCATGTCGTTGAATGGGTTGACATCGACGGCCAAGGGGGTAACTTCATGGTTGCGCCAGGCCATAGTCCGTTAATATCATTGCTTGACGCCGATGGTTTTATTACGTACAAGCCACAAGATAGTGAAGCTGTTACTATTGAGTCTGGCAAAGGCTTTTTCATGATTGTTGAAAACAAGGCGACCGTTCTTTTTGATGTATGAAAATTATGAACACAAACAAACGAGAAGAAGATCAATACAAAGATGACTTAATACATGTCATCAATAAACATGTTCCCCATTGCGCTCTTTATTTGTTTGGCTCCCGAGCACAGCAAACAAATACTCCTCGGTCTGATATTGATCTGGCTATTGATGCTGGGAAAGAACTCTCTATTGGCACAATAGAAAACATAAAAGAAGAAATCGAAACGTTAAACATTCATCTGTTTGTTGACATTGTTGACGTTCACGCGGTCGAAGATCGTCTTAAAAACCATATACTCAAAAGTGGGATTTTATGGCAACAAAAAATATAACGCTCAAATATGAATCAACACTGCATGCTCTTGAGTCATTACAACTCGCATGTGAAGATTTAGAAAAAATAGTATACGAGCATTCTTTTAACAAAAAAGAAACTCAAGAATCACAACGAATCATAAGAACCTATCGCAATTCACTTGTTAAAATTTTTGAAATAACATTTGATGTCTTTTGGAAATATATGAAAACATATCTTTGGGAAATTCACGGAATTGAACAAAATTCTCCCAAATCTGTTTTTAAAGAAGCATTCAAAATAAAAATTTTGGCAAAAAATGACGTGAAAAAATTTTTGGAGATGTCTGATCATAGAAATCAGCTTGTACACACGTATAACGAAAACATCGCGATTAAAATTTCTTATGTTATTCCCGACTATTACAAACTGATGAACAAAGTTATCATACAGGTAAAACCAACAGCTGAGGAAATGGAAAAGAATGAAGTCCTATGAAGACGCTCCAAAAATCGAACACAAAGATAAAATCATAACAATTATCACGATGTTTTTTCCCGATGCAAAAATCTATTTATTTGGATCATACGCCCGAGGTGACGCACGATACAATTCTGACATTGATGTTGCCGTTGATATTGGAAAGCGATTACCAATTGTAAAACGAGGACAAATTATGAGTATGATTGATGCACTTAATCTTGTACAAAATGTCGACATTGTTGATTTTCATTCTTTACCCAACAAAATGAAAGAAACAATTAGGCAAGAAGGAATCGCATGGAAAAAATGAGCGAAAAGAAACTTGAATACAAATACGAAAATCTCGTAAAAGCACGAGATGCATTTTCACGAACACTTATGCTTTATGAAAAAGAATATGACATAGCAACAGATATACACAAAGAAGCATATACAGCATCTGTCATACAAACAACTCATGTGTATGATGAAAAAATGGCACAAAATATTTGTCATGACATTGAAGAATTATCTTCAAGCATGAATGTTCTTGTTGATCGAATAAAACCAATATAAAAACGTTATTCCCGATACAAATAAAATTGTACAGAAAAAATCAGAAATACTAAAAATCCTTTAGACGCCATACAAAATGTTTGCACCGGAAGCCCACGCGCATAGACAACGATAATTTCACATAACGCAGCACCCCCGGTAATCAAAGCATATGCAAAGCTAAACCCTCGAACACTCTTTGTTGTATACACGTGCATAATCTGTGGCCATGGATTAATCATAAACAAGCCACATGAAAGCCAGCCACATGTTTTGGCTGCAGAGCATACGCAAAAATAACGGGTCGAAAAAAGTATAAAAATCATGCCAAAAACAAAAAATAAAAGACCTAAAAGAAAATGTTTGTCTGTAAAAATACTATCGTAGTAAAAGCGCTGAAAAAATATTAAGCTGACAAGTATGCTCTCAATTGGAACCATGACTTTGTATGACCATAAAAAATCAAACATAAACGTATAGTATAATAATGGCACATGGCTGAGAAAAATCGTCAGAACAAAAATATTGCTGAGCCCTGACGTCGATTTAAAACGATAGTTTTCGATTATTTGGGGGATATAACAAAGCGAATAACAAATAAGTGCCATCCACGATAAAAGCTCTATGAGCGATGGGAAAAATAGATACGAAATAACGTGAGAAAAAATATCACCTAACACGTGTAGCCCCCATATGATTATGTATCTTCGTGCTGCTCCCAATCACGATACGCAGATTTTAACGCTTTCTTAACTTCCCGCAAGCGAGTATTATTATCATCAAAGTCTTGCGAGCCATACGTAAGTGTTTCAAACTTTTTGTGAATAGCTTTAAGCTCTTTTTCGAGTTTATTTATTTTGTTCTCAAGTTTTTTTACTTTTTTCTGTTGCTCGTATGCCTGCTTCCCAGAAGTTAACGCATTACTAGGCTCACGAGTTTGTTTATTCGCACGATCACACGCTTGCTCAAACGCTTTGCCTGACTTTTTTTGCCCTTGAGAGTGTTCGTATTTAGGCTCGATTTCTTGCTCTTGCTTATTCTTTTGATACACGTACGATTCATAGTGCCCATCATGGCTTATTATCCCATCTGGCTGCAAATCAAGAATCCGCGTTGCCAGGTTCTCAAGAAAATAACGATCGTGAGAAACAAATAAAATCGTTCCTGTAAACTGCCGTAACGCAGACAATAAAATCTCTTTTGATTGTAAGTCTAGATGGTTCGTTGGTTCGTCGAGTATTAAAAAATTAGCGTTGGCAATCAATACTTTTACCATGGCAACTCTATTTTTTTCACCGCCACTGAGTATGCCAATTTTTTTATGCACGTCATCACCAGGAAATAAAAATGCACCGAGCAACGATCGCACGCGCGCTCGATCTTCAGACGTTTTACAGACGCTTTCGACTTCTTCGATAATTTCTTTTTTCGGATCAAGCAGTCTATCTTGGTCTTGTTCAAAACGAGCATATTCGACATTATGTCCAAACGTAATCTCCCCAGATTCACATACGTAATCACCCGCAATAAGATTAATTAACGTCGTCTTACCTTTACCGTTCGGCGCAATAAGAGCAACTTTGTCACCCCGTTTTATTTCAAAAGATATATTCTTAAAAATCTCGCGATTATCGAATTTTTTAGAAAGATTTTTGACGGTCAAGACTATTTTACCGGTTCGTTGTAACCCCGTAAAATTAAAGTTTATATTTTTTTGCCCGTGATCGAGTTTAATTATCTCTATCTTTTCAAGTGATTTAATTAAGCTCTGTGCCATCTTTGCTTTTGTCGCTTTTGCACGAAAGCGTTCGATTAAATCCCGCTTTTTTTTGATCTCTTTTTGTTGTTGCTCATATGCTGCTTTTTTAAGCTCAAGATCTTTTTCTTTTTGTTTTTCAAACGAACTATAGTTCCCGTTATATAATTTCCCTCGACCGTTATCAAGTTCAAAAATATGCTTGCATAAGTTGTCGAGAAAATACTTGTCGTGGGACACGAGTAAAAAACCTGTTTGAGATTTTTTTAGAAAATCACAAAACCAATCTTTGGCAATAATATCAAGGTGATTAGTTGGCTCGTCAAAGAGATAAAAGTCAGCATCTTGTAAGAGTAACTTTGCAAGCAAGATACGCATCTTCCAGCCGACGCTTAACGTACTTACAGGCGCATCCAGATTGCTAAACCCTAACCCGCGCAACACTTTTTCGACTTGGGCTAATTTTTGAGATAAATTAACATGTGCAAGCTTTTCTTGCAGGTCTGTATACTCTTGCATATACGTTTGCGCACGCTCGTGCGAACATTCTTGTTCACGATCATTTTTATGCATATCTTTGTCTTGCTGGGCAAGCATTCGCTCAAGCTCTGTTACACGTTCTTGCCACGAGATAATTTCATGAAACACGCTTGCCGTTTCATCGCGTACTGTCTTATCCGATTGCAAGACAACTTCTTGTGGCAAGTATGCGATCGTTCGTTTTTTTTCGATCGAAACAACCCCGCTGTCTAAGCCCTGCATGCCTGCAAGAACTTTAAGCAACGTCGACTTGCCGGTCCCGTTTCGTCCAATTAAACCAATACGTTGGTTATGCAAAAAATTAAACGAAATATCGTCAAAAATAATTTTGTCGCCTAACTGTAGGCTTATGTCACTTGCTATTATCATATAGCACCCACAGCGTGATTTTTTCTCAAAATCCTATGTCCTCTACGAAATTCCCCCACGGCGGCGCCTAAGAAGGCTTGGCGTGGGTTGGCACTACGTCACCCGTATCAACGGGTTCCTATGAAAATTATAATCTCAAATTTTTGATCAATATGTAAATAACACAAACTCAATAATTCAACCCATCTTTCTATCATTATATCAAAAAAATTGTTTTTAACACATTATCAAATTCCCTATGTTATCCAATAGGAACCCGTTGACACGGGTGACATAGAGCCAACCCACGCCAAGCCTTCTTAGGCGCCGCCGTGGGTATTAGCAAAAATCTGGACCGATGATTATCAGAAACGTGCTGTGGGCAAACAAAACAAGCATATCTTAAACCCCCATGCCCCGTTTTTTTATGCTCTTTTGAGAATGCGTTATCGATCTATTATGGTCAAGCGCAAGCTTTTGCAGCACGTGATAAAAGAACGTTCTATCCGGCCCTTTTATTACTGCTTGCTCATGCGCTTCAGCCAATGCTATTGGGTACCCGTACCCCTTAATACACTGATTTAAGCACACTTTTGATATAAAATCAACATACGTGCCCCCATATTCAGGAATACGTTCAGAGCTTTGGGCTACCCAAGCAGGTATTTCGATACGGGCGATCTCGTGTCCCGTATTTAAGTAAAAAAAGCACGGCTTTAAGTGTTCTGGATAATACTTCGTTATTTTCGACTGATTGTAAAAAATCGTCGTTCGCTGGCCTGTTTGTAAAAAAGACGAAAGTAATTGGGGGTCAACAAAGTTTCGTGCATTGGTACACGGACAGTCTATGTCGTTGCCAACACTTTTGCCAAAACGCGTGCCCGAAATAACACCAAACCCTTTGCCTAAACACGGGCGTGTATGCGCGTGCGCCTGGCATAAATCAGCCCGTACAAGATTCACGAGTTCTTTACTCTTAGACATGCTTATATACCCTGCGATTAATAACTTATTTTCGTAAAAGAAGTTTAGAGCTTTAAGATATTTTTGCAAAAACATATCGCGTATCGCTTTGGGTTTTGATTCAAGGGGCCAGAAGATTAAGCTCCCGTCAAAGAGCGTCACGGGCGAGCTCTGCTCGCAAACACTCTTTTCATGCGTTATATGTTCATGTGTCGTCAAACCTTGCGTTCCTGACATGAGAGCAAGCGCGCGTATTTTTTCTATAGCAAGTTCAAACTCAAACTCTTCACGCAGCGCGTCAACAATCTCTGTGCCAACACCTGTCCCAATATCTAGACCACCATCTTCAGAAATACTATCTTCTGGAAATAAAAGCTTTGGCTCTGAAAAAAACGTAACAGAACTTTTGGGCCCGTACGAAAACAAACACCCGCCAGCGTTTATCAAAAAACAAGAAACCCCAGACATGTGTCTGTCTGGGTAAATTTGCGAGCCATCGACAGCTAGCACGCTATAATTTTCGAAATTATTTTCGGGATTATTTTCGTCTTGCCCTCTGACATCAACACGATCGCACAGATTCCCCTGCCATGTAGGCAGCGCAACAGAACAGTTTCCCGAATCTGTAAGTTCTTGTATTTTTTGTGCAAACGCAGGGTCTTTGCAAATACATAACCAATAATCATGAATAAACGTTTTTTGTTCAGAAATATCGGGAAAAAGCTTTGACAAAGCGCCATCGATTTCTTTGATAAGTTTGTTACGATTCAGCATAAAAAACTATTTTCTTTCGATAGATCTCTTAATCTTTCTTTAAAAGATCGTCCCATACACCTTCGTGAGATACTATTTCATCTTTTTGCCGAAGGCGCTCGTATGCGAGTAGCGACAAATCCATGTCTTCTCTGCGCTCAAGAGTTTTTAATACCAATTCTCGCACAAAAGAAAAAATAAATTTTTGTTCCCGGGGCTTTTTTGTCGACATACAAAATCAATCACATTATAAGCATAACAATACGATACAGAACATAAAAAAGTGTATCACGATCACACCTCTCCGTCAAAGATCGGCATCATCTAAAAGCGCCTTTGTCCTGTCACGGGCATGCCAGACGGCTTGTTCGTGCGCTTTTTCAGGCCCAGAGCGTTTGTTGTTTGGTTTGAACGTAAAAAGGGCCCCGACGCTATACCAACGGGGCCCTTTTCAATCATAGTACTTAAACTTAGCTTCCAACTACTTTAAAAGATCGAGCTGATTCTAAGAAATGCTGAACTTTTGGTAAGTTCTCTAATGCTTCTTCCGTCTTTTCTCTATCACCAAATGCCCATTCAAGAAGCTCTGGGGTCGGAATTTTAGTCAATGCTTTACTGACATAACCATTAAATTCTGACTGTTTTAGTACCTGCTGGGCCTTTTCTACAAGTAATCTAACGATACCAAAATGACACAAATTAGTAGCCCAATCAAGAGCTGTATAATTACCGCGCCCCATACATCTCTCACCGTCAACAGAACGCAAAAGAATATCTGTTTGGGGATTTGTAAGCAATGTTCTAACAGCTTGCTCTTGGCCAAGTCTTGCTGCCGAAATCAAAGCTGCCACCAACTCAACACCAACATCATCAATAAAAACATTTGGACACACTGTTTTATTTACCAAACCCTGCAATTCACCAACACGACCATTGCAAGCCGCCCGCCAAAGTTGTACAACCGGTTTTTCTTTTTGGAGACAATCTGGCATAATCATTGATGAAATCGATTCACCATCTTTAGGCAAGACACGAATATCCGCACCTTGTTCAATAAGATACGTAGCGCCAAAAGAACCATATTCTAAAACAGACTTTTTCAAAAGCGTATTAAGTATTTTTCTAAATCTACGAAACCGAGCAAATTTACATCGATCACGCAATCTTTGAACACGTTTTTTATCAAATCTTTCTAAACCCTGTTCCCAAGGAGATGGGACCAAACCAAAACGCTTTAACATATGAAGCACATCTTGTAATTGTTTCATGTTTTTATCTCTTAAAGCCAGGGTCCCTAATTCTTCAGTAACTCCACAATCATCATCCATATAATCCTCAAACTGACGAATCGTTTGTTTAATATCAGATAGTGTCAATGGCAACCTTAATATTGGCCCTCTAGTAGCTAATAGTAAAACCTTCTTCTTTTTCTTCTTTTTTGTTTTTTTCTTTGTTGTCTTTTTGAAACTTATTCGATCCCATAAACGGGTCAAACAACCTGGTTCTTGTGTTTGATTCATACCCAAACACATGCCAGAAGAAGCAATAATAGCTGCGCCTAAAGATAAAGCAATCAACTGCTTTCTAAGATTATTCATAGTAACCTCCATACATAAAATAAAACGATAAAGCTCACTTATGCTTATACTCAGATGCTTAAAAGCCACAAGACACACAAACTGCAAATTTGCATATTTTCAAGCTCACCACCCTAATCATAACGGACAAAAAAACATTGTCAAGTAGTAAATGCAGAGCATTCAAAACACTCTCGAATAGAGCATACAATAGACCTTTTGCCCCATTTTTCTTTTACCCCCATCTTCTATCACACCCTAAAGGTATCCGCTGCCCGTCAAAACACGCTCAACTTACATAGCTTATAAGTGAATCAGGAAATTAAAACCCCTACGAATAAAGACATTCTTTTTCCTTTCCGTTCGCCCTGAGGGCGAGCCGAAGTCTCGTCGAAGCTTTAGCGTAGACGGACGCAGGCGAGCGTCTCGAAGGGTATCATTAAAATTACGCGATTTTTCTAAAACAAAAAAACTTGATAAAATCAATGGAAAATTTTGATCTCAAGCTTTTTATAAATAAGGAAACCCCCTTCGACAATGCTCAGGACAGGCTTCGAGACTCGCAACTACGTTGCGACCTCAGGGCGAACGGAAATTTTTTAAAAAACCTTTCTAGTAATCGTTTACGACAAATTTTAATTTCCTGATTCGCTTAGCTTATTGACTTTTCTTGATAATTCACGCTAAAATCAGCCTAATTGAATATTAGACTTTCAATTTGGACAAATTTGGCCATGATTAAACCATGAGGGGTTAAGATGTTAATAAAACGCACTTTAAAAGATCAAGCACTTGAAGCTGCTTCAGAGTTTCCTGTCATCGCTATTGTTGGCCCACGCCAATCAGGCAAAACTACATTAGCTCAAACAACATTCCCTAAGCATACATACGTATCACTCGAAGATCTTGATATTCGTTCTCGAGCCAAAACTGATCCCCGAATGTTTCTTGCAGATTATCCAACAACGTCAGGGATAATTTTAGATGAAATACAACATGCTCCAGAGCTTCTCTCGTATATGCAAACAATCGTTGACCGAGAAAAAAACAATGGGTACTTTATTATTACAGGATCGCAAAACTTTCTTGTAGATCAAGCAATTACACAAACATTGGCCGGAAGAATGGCTGTCTTAACGTTACTACCATTATCGCTTAATGAACTTGACGAAGCGTCATTATTGCCAGAAAAACTTGAAACCCTTGTTTACAAAGGAACATATCCAAAAGCTCACGCCCAAAAAGTTTCGATTGATCGTTTATATGCTAACTATATACGTCTGTATGTAGAACGAGATGTTCGCCAAATCAAAAGTGTTGCTGATTTAAATAGTTTTCAAAAGTTTATGCGCTTATGTGCAGGAAGAATCGGCCAAGTCGTAAATTTAACATCGTTAGGTAACGACTGCGGCGTAAGCCATAGTACTATTAAATCATGGCTATCGTTGCTCCAGGCAAGTTATATTGTTTTTTTGTTGCATCCGTATTACAAAAACTTTGGCAAACGTTTGATTAAATCGCCAAAATTATATTTTATCGACACCGGCCTTGCATGTTCACTGTTAAGAATACGCTCAGCTCAAGAATTATCTGATCATTACATTCGTGGCAATTTGGTTGAATCGTTTATTATTGCTGACTTGCTTAAGCAACAATACAATTTTGATATGCAACCAAGTCTTTATTTCTGGAGAGATAAAACAGGCAACGAACTTGATTGTTTGGTTGATGAGTCAACAGGCCCGATACCCGTTGAAATTAAAGCAGGCAAAACAGTTGTTTCAGATTTCTTTAAAGGTATAACGTACTGGCAAAAGACAACAGGTGTTTCAGACGGTCTTCGTTATCTTATCTATGGCGGAGATAATGATCAGTCATGGCCGCAAGCAAACGTTTTGAGCTGGAAAAGCTCTGGAAGCTTAATAAAAAAAATCCTCAAAAAAGAAGCCTAAAGTTAAAAACGTCCTCTACCTTTCACGGGCATGCCAGACGGCTTGCTCGTGCGTTTTTTCATAAACTCTGGAAGCATTTTGTCTTTGACAAATTCCTGCTGGTCTGTGTTCAAGAGGCCCTTTTCTTTAGAAATTCTCTGTGTCCCCTTGAGCAATTTAAGAAGCTTTTTAAGCTCTCTACTTGATTTGCCTGACCGCTCGCCAAACACAGCAACAAGAGCCCTGCCAAACATATCCTGTTCTATTGGCTCAAATTTCTTACCCCGAGCTTTAGACATAAGCTTAGAAAGAGCATCAACTTTTTGACCAAACGTCTCTTGCCCAAGCGCGTCGTTAACACGCTCTTCAACGTTTATCGCAACTCGTTTCTTTTGCTGTCTCTGTTGTCTCTCCTGTTCGCGCTGTCTTTGCTCTCGTTCGCGAGCTGGAATTACCTTGCCAAGCATACTTGTTTTAACATATTTTTGCTGGCCTGAATTTAATAATGGCGACGCTTTAGCAATGTCTAAAAGCTTTCGTAACGCTTTTTTTGTTTTGCCCTTTGATTTTTGTTCAAACATGCCGACAAGAGCTAACGCATACGCATCTTGCGTTTTTGGATCAAACGTATACCCTTGCGCCAAACGCGTGAGCACCGTAAACACCCATATTTTCTCACGCAATTTTTTTTGCTTGTTCGCAGCTTTAATCGTTTCTACATTAACGGGCTGCACCACTCCTGAAACCGATCCCGAT
>CAZFHP010000053.1:152-10451 GCA_964519365.1 uncultured Pseudomonadota bacterium | reverse complement strand
TTTTTACGTTTGTCTTTTGCTCTAAAATAATCTTTACGAACTAATATCGCCACCTGCTTGGCCAAACTCGATAAATACGAAGCCTCTTCTACAGCAGAGTCTCCCCCACCAACAACAACGATGTTTTTATTGCGATACAAACTGCCATCGCATACAGCACAATTAGAAACACCTTTGCCCCAATAGCTATTTTTACCACGTTCTCCCGGAACGTTAAGATAATTCGGCTCTGCCCCTAACGCGATAATACTCGATAAAGCTTTAAGTGTCTGGGTTTGTCCCGTTACTAGATTTTTACTCTCAATACGATATGGCCACTGAGAAAAGTCAACGCGAACAGCTTTTTCTTTGATAATTTTAGCCCCATTATTTGAAGCTTGGGCTCGAAGGTTTGCAACGATATCTCGCCCCGGGGCGTTTAACACACCTGGCCAATTGCGCACAGAGTCAGACTGCGCTAATGCACCACCTGGCTTGTCCCCTTCAAGAACGATACATGGTATATTTGCTTGCACCAGATAATTTGCAGCTGTAAGACCAGCAACGCCACCACCAATAATTATTACTGGAGATGTCTGTTTATCAAACGTCACGCTAGACACGTTAAAATGTTTTGCATCTATTGGCGACTTACTGCTGTCAAAACACCCAGCAAAAAGTGTCAGTACAAAAATAAACGAAAAATAACGAGAGTATCGCATAATCATCTCCATACACATAGCTCCTACTTTAAAATATTTATTCACGTTTTTACTGTAACATGATTTTTATGAAAATCGAATGGTTGTTAACAAAAAAGCATGGGTATCGAAGCATCTTCATTTCCCTTGCGTCGTTTACGTCTATCATCAATCGTCATCACACTTATCTTTAAAGCAATCTCATCAAAATCAATACTATCAGCGCTCTTAACAAATATAGAAGCCACCTTCAGCAACTGCTCATATCTTTCTCTACTTTCATATTTTTTGGCCAAATCTAATGGCGTTTTCCCAAAACAATTTTTAGGCTCAAAGATAAAAGTACACACAGCCTCTCGAGCCGAATCAGAATCAAGTATGTCCTGCATTCTCTCAGAAACAGATACTAAAAATACACGAATATAATCTATTGGGCATCCTGAAGTAACAGCTTCATGAAAGGGCGTATTTCCCCAAATATCAGCTGCACTCAAAGCGCTAAACGTAAATTTAAGATGTCGAACAATAAAACGTACAACAAGTCTATGAAACGTCCTTACCAACCCTGCGTTAAAACGCATTTTAGCACTCAAACCATCATCAAGCCACGTTGTTTTAGGAAGTTCTTCAAAAACTTGAATTAAACGTCCGTTAGCAAAAATTCTATGCAAAATATTTTGCCCCATACTATCTTGAACTGTTGGATCAAAATTTTCAACAGCCATTATCTCTTTTATCTTTTTAAGCCGAGCATTTAAATCATCACGTAATGTCGATCCATAATCTTGAGTAAATTTTATCGAAGTAAAATCTTTAACAACAACAAGCTCATGAAGCTCCTGGGACAAACTATCCTGCTCAGGCAAAGACATTACAACCATCTTTGTTTGCATACCTAAACATAACCTCGAGTAAAGATTTAAGATTACCCATAGGGCTAAAAATAATTTTTTGAACATCATAATTGCCTCCCCAAAATCACAACTTTTTCTTATAAATTCAACGCAACAGGCCTCGAAACCCTACGAACTCGAGGAACGGCAAACTGTTTCGATCTTATCGCCCCTTGAGCAATTCTATAAAAATCGAGATTTCTATGTCGTGCTACATCCATAAAGGTCAGCCCTTGATTATTCTTCACATCAAGAGCATCTAAATCAAAAGCTTTTCGAACCATTTCATAAACCATCCTGCTATAATCTCCTGCCGACATCTTTCTTTTCAATCTATTATTTGCGGCAATAAAATGTAATGGCGTGTCTTTATTTAGATTTTGCATAACCAAACTTTTGCTATCAGGCGCCATCGTAAACAATATTGAAACAAAGGGATGATAACCATACAGCGCAACCCAATGCAAAAGCGTATTTTTAGTGCCTTTATCAACTAAACAAAGATACTTTTTAAAAAAACCAACGGAATATGTAAACCATTGAACACCATCTGGATTCTCAGGATTTACCTTTCCTGTTTGTACCGATTTTAAAAATTTCAAAAAGAGGCCCCCTCTGCGATCATAAGTTTTTGCAGTTTGTGCCTGTTCATCTTGTTGTTCTTTCTTATCACCACATTTTTCCATAGCATTAAGCGACAAACAAGAACAAACACTTAAGAAAATAAATAAAAAATATTTTCGTATAAAAATCATAAAAACCTCCATTAAAAACTAAATACAACAGTATATTCGCAAGCCTGGGTAATCATCGGCATACACTAAATTAAACTCTACAAACTCATGCCAATCATATTCATCTCCATGCCTAGCAATTATTTCTCTGTTCAAAAATGCTTGATTGCCATGCGCTCTTGCAAGCCATTCTGGCGTAAAACCATACTTATTTTTTGCATTAAAACTTTCTGGGTATTTCTTTACCAACTTTTGACCAATAGATTGAAACCCTCTTATTGCAGCAATATGCACCGGCAAATTTCCATAAATGTTTGAAACATGTAACCAAGCCCCTCGTTCTAACAACGCATCAACAAAGCTTTCCAAACCACGAGCTGTCGTCAAATGCAAAAGCGTATTTCGTCTTTCTTTATCACAACAATTAATTATGTTGGCATTATGAGCACAACATGCATTTAAAAAAGCTATAAATGGGCCTTTATGAGCCTCAACCCAACACTGAATACAAGCTTTATCTAAACGGTCAAAAGCATTCAACCATATAGTTAAACAGTGTAACCAATTATCCAAATGTTTCTTTAATCCCTGGCACTGAACACACGAACGCGATCGACAATGGGTTAACACACGAACTTGCTTCTTTTGCCGAGCAAATTGTGTTTCTTGTTGCCCAACAGGCGTTGTTTCTGGCGTTGTTTCTGGCGTTGGTTCTGGCGTCGTTTCACCATAAGCATGCATTCGGCCAGTTTGACTTGTTTTTTGTCGCCGACGGCGACGCCTCACGCGCTCGCGCCTTGTTTCTTTCGGCCGCTGGAACAAACTCTTCTCCTGCATGGCATCAAGAGACACAAAAGAACAAGAACTTAAAGTAATAATCAAAAGATATTGTCGTATAGAAAACATAGCAACCTCCATTAAGTTATCAAATAACCTTTATGCAAGCAGCCCTCACTCAGCTTGTTTACACAAATTTAAACTAAAAACGCATAAAATTAATTACAAATACAAAGTACAGCCTTATCGCTACTTTGTCAAAAACCACGAGAAACAGGCCCTTTTCGCTTAAAAATCACCTAATTTGCCCCTCTCGACGATTATTTTCTAAAAAATTCGCCCGATTATGCTTATTTTCAAAAATTATTGTTGCACAAAAAAGCAATTAGCTGATACGTTATGGGTAATATCAGGTGGACAGTCATAATAACAGAAAGGTCTTTGTTGTGAAGTCAAAAATAAAAAAAGATGCGCTTTTTCTTATCGATGGCTCTTATTTTCTCTATCGTTCATACTTCGCCCTGCCCCCATTACACACACCAGACGGCAAGCCTACACATGCAACGTATGCTTTTTGCCGTACACTTAACAAAATAATCAAAGAATATGACCCACAACAAATAGCTATCGTCTGGGATAGCAAGGGCCCAACCCAACGGAAGAAAGAATACGAAGCATATAAAGCAACCAGACCTGAACCACCAAGCGATTTATTCATACAGAAAGAAGATATCATAAAATTTATCGAGCTTATTAACATGTGCTCTGTCGCAAAAACAGGCTACGAAGCAGATGATCTGATCGCATCTTTGGCAAAAGAAAACAAAGACAAACAAACTGTAATAATATCTGCAGACAAAGATATGTCCCAACTTTTAACAGACAAGAATATCTTGATTATCGACCCGTTTAAAGATCGTATAATCGATGCACAGGAGCTTAAACAAGAAAAGGGCTTTGACCCAGAAAAAGTTCCGTTTTATTTTTCGTTACTTGGCGACAGCTCTGATAATATCCCAGGCGTAAAAGGTGTTGGTAAAAAAACAGCTCTAGACTTAGTCACACAGTTTGACTCTCTTGACGATCTTTATAAAAACTTAGGTAAAATCGAGAAAAAGCGCACACAGACACTATTAGAAGATCAAAAAGATAATGCGTACTTAAGTTATAAGCTCTTCTTGTTACACACGATAAAATTGGGAATAAAAAAGAAAGAACTCGATTTTGACAAAAATAATTTAGCAAAAGCAATCAATTTTTTTAAAGACCTGGGCTTTAAGTCTCTTGTAAAAGAAATAGAAAAGAAACACACAAAAATCCAAGAATTACACCAACAAGAAATCTTTGAAAAAACCAAATCAAATAATTGGAAACTACATGTTGTTACAAATACACTTGAACTTAAGGCACTTATCGCACAGCTAAAAAAAGATAAATACTTCGCTCTTGATACTGAAACAACAGGGGTTAACCCGTTAGTACACACGCTTGTTGGGCTTTCTTGTGCAAGCAATACAAAAGAAGCATTTTATGTCCCGTTGGCACACCCAAAAAGCGAACGCTACGCACAAGTTAAATTTAAAGAAGCACTTGAACTTCTTAAGCCATTATTCGAATCAAAGACTATAAAAAAGACATTGCATCATGCAAAGTTTGATGAGCTGGTACTTTACCAATATGGCATTGAACTCCAAGGAGTTGATTTCGACACTATAATTGCCGCAAACTTACTCCGGCAAGCATGGCAAAAAATTAATCTTAAAGATCTTTCGCAAAAATATTTAAAAGAGCCTATGGTTAAATTCAAAGATATTGTCAAAAAAAAGTATAAAACGTTTGCCGAAGTCCCAATAGAAGACGGGGCAGAATACGGCGCACATGATGCTCTGCAAACACTCAAACTTAAAAAAGTTCTTGAAAAAGATTTTGAAAAAGAACCTGCGCTTAAAAAACTTTTTAAGACGATCGAAATGCCATTTCATGAAGTATTGCTTGCTATGGAAAAAAAAGGAATCTTGTTAGACCCTGAAATTTTAAACGCAACTGGTGAAAAAATTACACACAAACTTAAAAACATCGAAACAAAAATTTTTGCAGCGCTACCCATTGGCAAACAAAAAATCTCAGGCAAAACAATTAATCTTAATTCGCCTAAGCAAATCGAAATCTTACTCTTTGAATATCTTGGCTTACCGGCACCGAGAGAAAGCGCAAAGGGTAGCAGATCAACAGATCGTGAAGTATTGCTTGAACTAGGCAAACAACATCCTGTGCCCAATCTTATTGTAGAATATCGAGAACTGGCAAAACTTAAAAATACCTATATCGACCCTTTACCCAAAGCTATTAACAAAAAAACAAAGCGAATTCATACATCGTTTAGTCAAACGATGACAGCTACTGGACGGCTTTCGAGCTCTGACCCCAATCTTCAAAACATCCCAGCTTACGGCGATTACGGCGTCGCTATACGTGAAGCATTTGTTGCTTCACACGGTTATGAATTTGTATCAGCTGATTATTCACAAATGCAATTACGTATTTTAGCACACATGTCAGGAGACAAAAATCTTACCAATGCGTTTCTTGGAAATAAAGATGTACATGTACAAACAGCGTCTCAAATTTTTAATATCCCAGAAGAAAAAGTCACACAGGAACAACGCCAAATAGGAAAGCGTATAAACTTTAGTGTTATTTACGGACAAACGCCCTACGGTCTATCAAAAGAATTACAGGTCAAACCAAGCGTTGCTAAAGAATTTATCCAAGCCTATTTCGAACACTATCCAAACGTTGCGCAATGGATCGAAAAAACAATTAAAACCACAGAAGAGCACGGATACGTCGAAAGCTTATGGGGCAGGCGACGATGGATCCCTGAAATCAAAGAAAAAAATCGTGCACGTTATGAGTTGGGCAAACGCCTAGCCGTTAACACACCGGTTCAAGCGACAGAAGCCGATATCATGAAAATAGCCATGCTTAATATCACACAAGCATTACACAAAGAAAAACTTGAAGCGTCAATTGTTTTACAAATTCACGATGAATTAATACTCGAAGTCCCAACGAAAGAAATTTCTATCGTAAAAAAAATGCTCAAAAAAGAAATGGAAAACGTCGTCTCATGGCCCATTTCGTTAACAATTGACATACGATCCGGCAAAAATTGGGGAGCGATTACAAAATAGCTTTTGACTTTTGTAAAAAAACATAGGATAATGAATCCATTAAGTAATTTTTTAGTAGTTTTGAATTACGTCTTTTTGAAAATTCTAGATTAATTTAACTTTATGTTTATACATACGAGGATGATCAATGGCAACGAGTAAAAGTGGCGGTTCGACGAGTAATGGTCGTGATAGTCATAGTAAACGGCTAGGTTGCAAACGTTTTGATGGGCAAAGGGTTCTTTCTGGGAATATTTTAGTTCGCCAGCGAGGAACTCGTATTTATCCGGGTAAAGGCGTCATGCGTGGCTCTGACGATACACTATTTGCTGTCATAAACGGATTTGTAAAATTTTACAAAGGTTTTCGAGGGAAAAAGTATGTTTCTATTTTGCCCGAAAATCTTTCTGAATCTCATTAATTTGCTAGTTAATTGTTTATATGTATGGTATTAATCATTTGGAGAGATAATGCAAGCTTCTTCTGGACCAACGCGTTACCGTTTTAATTTTTTAAAGTATCAATCTATCGCCCTTATTGTTTCTATTTCGCTTCTTGTTTTAGGTGTAGGGACATACTTTATAAAAGGTGGTTTTGCGTATCATATTAGTTTTACTGGTGGTGTTGAAATTAGAGTTGCGTTTGAACAACCTCTCAAAGTAGCAGAACTTCGAAGTGTTATGAGCCAAGGTGGTTGGAAAGACGCTATCATCCAAGAAATTGGCACTAGTAAAAACGAATTCTTTATTCGCATAAGCAACACAGGAAGTAAAAACACAGACAGCAACTTAGAAGAAAAAATTGTAACAACACTTAATAAAAACATTCAAAACAATAAAGCACGTGTTAACAACATAGAATGGGTTGGCCCAGACGTTGGAAAAGACACAAAATGGAATGCCATCAAAGCCGTTTTTTTATCGCTTATAATCTTACTTTTGTATATTGCGATACGATCAGAGTTTAGTTTTGGTCTTGGTGCTATTGTTGCTCTTTTACACGATATTCTTATGGTTCTTATATTTTTGCTTATAACAGGAGAACCGGTTTCACTTAATATTTTGGCAGCAGTTTTAGCTGTGCTCGGCTACTCGCTTAACGACACAATTGTCATTTTCAATAAAATTCGTGGCAATTTCAAAAAAATGCGTGATGCATCAGCCGATGACATTGTTAATGTAAGTATTAACCAAACATTAACTCGAACAATTTTGACAAGTATCTCGACCTTTTTAGCACTTATGGCAATTTTGCTTCTCGGAGGAGAAACTCTCCGAAGCTTATCGCAAGTAATGTGTCTAGGTGTTGTTATGGGAACATACTCATCTATTTACATAGCAAGTGTTGTAATGCTTGGTATTAAAAAAAAGATGATCGCAAAAAAAACACTCGTCTCACACTCATAAAAATATAAAATACACTATTGCCCAATTACATTTTTGATACACGTTTTATGAAAAAAATAAAAGATAATTTATGATAAAGAAAACAAATAATACTGGTCCCGGGGGTAAAAAAAATATGAACCAAAAAAAGATAGATCCAGAACAGCCACGCAAAAAACAGCCCGAAAGTCCACATGAGAAAACACAGGACAAACAAGTACCTAAAACAACAAATAAGCCTGTAGAAAAAAAAGCGACACCTCAAGATAAAGATGTACAAAAAAAAGAAATGCCGAAGTCTACAGTTTCCCAAGACAAAAAATATAAAGATCGGCATGCGAAACAAAAACAACAAAGGCCCCCTCAAACCTCAACAAACACCTCCCCAAACAATGGACCTAATCAATCAATAAATGTTCAAGAGCTTAAAAGCATGGGCATCACCGAACTTATAGCTTATGCGGAAAAAATAGGCCTTTCTAATACAAGCTCTTTAAAAAAACAAGAAATTATTTACAAAATTTTAGAATCACAGTCAGAAAAAAAGATTGATATATTTGGCGAAGGCCTTTTAGAAAGGCTTCCTGATGGTTTTGGATTTTTGCGATCAGCAAAATTTAATTATGTTCCAGGGCCAGACGATATCTATGTTTCTCCTATGCACATAAAACGTTTCGGCTTGCGAACAGGGGATGTAATCAAGGGAACAATCAGAAAGCCCAAATCAGGAGAAAAATATTTTGCATTACAACGAGTCGATAACGTTAATTATAAAACACCATCGGCTTCTATCAAAAAAACCGTTTTTGAAAACTTAACGCCACTCTTTCCTGATGAAAAATTTAATCTTGAAGGCGATCCTAATATTATTTCAACACGAATTATGGACCTTCTCACCCCAATTGGTAAGGGCCAACGAGGATTAATTGTCGCTCCACCAAAAACAGGTAAAACCGCGTTACTCAAACAAATAGCTAATACTATTTTGAAAAATAATCCGGAAACAATTGTAACACTTCTTCTTATTGACGAACGTCCCGAAGAAGTTACAGACATGGTTCGTTCCGTTGATACTGAAGTTGTAAGCTCAACGTTTGACGAATATGCAACTCGTCACGTTCAAGTTGCAGAAATTGTTCTAGAAAAAGCAAAACGCTTAGTTGAATCAGGCCAAGATGTAGTTATTTTGCTTGATTCTTTAACCCGACTTGCTCGTGCTTACAATACACTTGCACCATCTTCAGGAAAAGTTCTTACCGGTGGTATTGACGCAAATGCTCTGCAACGACCAAAACGATTCTTTGGAGCTGCTCGAAATGTCGAAGAAGGCGGTTCGTTAACAATTATGGCAACAGCTCTAGTAGAAACTGGTTCTCGTATGGACGAAGTTATCTTCGAAGAATTTAAGGGAACCGGTAACATGGAAATTCACCTGACAAGAAAACTTTCCAATAAACGTATTTACCCTGCTTTTGATATCATACAATCAGGAACACGACGAGAAGACCTTATGCTTCCAGAAAAAGCAGTTAAAAATATTTGGGTTTTACAGAAGTTCTTGTCAACTATGAGTACTATCGACAGCATGGAATTCTTGATAGACAAAATGCGCAAAACGAAAACAAATCAAGAATTCTGGGAGCTTATGTTTAAAAAGAAACGCTCACAGTAACCCCCGCACCGTTGACAGAAAATTCCTCCCAGAGTTGCCAGAAAACTCCTTTCTGAAAGGACATGTGTGAAAAACACTCTTCCCGTTCGCCCTGAGGGCGACCCTGAGCTCGTCGAAGGGGAGCGTCTCGAAGGGTTTAAGTCAAAGTATATATTGGGCATCGAAACATCATGTGACGAAACAGGGGCTGCTGTTTTTGATGTCCAACAAAATAAAGTTCTTGCAAGCGAACTCTTTTCACAAATCAAAGAACACGAAAAGTACGGAGGCGTTGTCCCCGAAATTGCATCACGTTCGCAGCTTGAAAAGATTGACGTTATCGTTGCTCGTGCTCTCGAACAAGCAAGCATAACATCCCAAACAGATATAACACTCAAACATATCGATGCTATTGCCGTTACACACAAGCCTGGCTTAGTAGGTTCTCTTCTTATTGGCATCTGCTTTGCCAAAGCACTTTCATGGGCTGCTAACAAAAAACTTATTGGGATTAACCATCTAGAAGGCCATATTTTCTCGTCGTTTTTACAAAACGATAACACAGTAAATACAGATATCCCGTTCCCCCATATAAGCTTAGTTGCCTCAGGTGGGCACACAGCTCTGTATCTCGTCAAAGATTTTGGAAAGTATGAGTTATTAGGGCAAACCCTTGACGATGCTACAGGCGAAGCATTTGATAAGATCGCCAAGATTCTTGGCTTCGGTTACCCTGGCGGAGCCGTTATAGAAAAAATGGCTCGTGAAGTAAACTTTACAGATTTCTTTTCTTATCCTCGCACAAAAAACAAAAATAAAGAAATTATGTTTAGTTTTTCTGGTTTAAAAACAGCTGTACTCTATCATTTAGTAAAAATGGGCGCTTATGATTTGCACGCAGGACCAATCAAAGAAAAAATAACACTTAAGCTCCAGCAACAAGTTGCCAGTTCGCTTCTCGTGTGTATCGCTGATATTTTCGAAAAAAACATACAGCTTGTTTTCA
>CAZFHP010000053.1:0-142 GCA_964519365.1 uncultured Pseudomonadota bacterium | reverse complement strand
TTGGCGGCGGCGGCGCTTGTAACAAATATTTAACTGGTCGTCTTGAAAATTTATGCGCAAAACATAACAAGACTTTTTATTCACCCCCACCTAAGTTTTGCACAGATAACGGCGCCATGATCGCTTTTGTCGGAAGCTATAA
>CAZFHP010000052.1:0-10858 GCA_964519365.1 uncultured Pseudomonadota bacterium | reverse complement strand
GGAAAGGAAAAAGAATGTCTTTATTCGTAGGGGTTTTAATTTCCTGATTCACTTAATTCCTATTAGAACCCGTGGAACGGGTGACGTTTATGTTAACCCACACCAAGCCGTGCCCGGCGTAGCTTTATGCGAAGCCTGGGCATTCTTATGCGCAGCTGTGGGAATGAGCGCAGCGCAACACATGGACAAAAATATTTCACATTTTTTTCACAATTCAAATCGAGACATAATTTTTTTTTGCAAACATGTCGCCTGCAAGATTGTTTTGATGTGTCGTTTGTTGTTTGAAATATAATAGGTCGAAATTTTGAACATTAAATTTCGTTTTCTAAAGGGCTATTCAGGGTGATTGAAAAAAAATACTTGAAATCTGTCTTCAGGATCGTTATTCTAGCAAAGTCGGGTTAACGTTATGAAGAAGTAGAGGTTGTTCCATCCGTGACATAAAAATATGATGACAAAAAGTAATGCTTGAAATATATCACCAGGACGTGCATACTGTCTGTAAAGTAAAGTGAAGTAAAGTAGTTGTTAAGTTGTTAAAAATTTTTGTGTAGTCATTTTTAACGAAGAGAAAGGAGGCCGCGGGAAAGAGAATAAAAATAGTATACGTGTTTAACGTGTTGCTTTTAAATTTGTTTTTTTAAAAAACGATGCGGTAAAATTCACTTTCAATATACGTGTCGTATAGGCAACACATTGTTCAGTACATTAAAACATTACGGAGAAGAAAACATATGAACAAACTTATAAAGGGTTTATTAGTTACTGCTTTGGCAGTAAGTACATCAGTGGCTAATGCAAGCACAAACATGACGTTTTTGATGCCTCGTCCTCATGGGGTTAACTTGGCTTTAGAACGAACAGCTGGTTTCAATGAGTTGATACATCATAAGATGAGCGATGATTTTGGTGGTAAGTTCCAAGCTGCTTTCTTTTGGATGGATTCTACAGATGAAGATGATATCGGAAAGTATTTTGGTATAAAAGATAAGCACGAGTTTATGTTGGACCAAAAAGATACTCAGGGTTCGCTTGTATCAACAGCTGAATATGTTGATCTTGGATATCTTATTCACGATAAAAGTATAACATCAGATACAGATGAAATTGCAACGCTTAAGCTTTCACCAGATCACACAGCATACGGTGTTTACTTCAACTATCATCAAGATTTAGACAAAATCTTGAAGGGCCTTTTCTTCAAGGTTAACGTTCCTGTCGTTCATGTTGAAAACGAAATGCATTTAACGGCAAAGAGTGATACGACAACAATCAAAGAAAACCTTGAAAAGTATTTCAAAGGCACTTTGAATGTTCCTTATGCTACAAGCAAAAGTAATGCACAAGAAGCATTAACCAAAGCTAAGATGATCGGACAAGATAGTGAAACAGGTGTTGCAGATATCGACATCATGCTTGGTTACCGTTTCTTAGACAAAGCAAAATATCATGGTGAAATCAACTTCGGCTTTACCATTCCAACAGGCACAGAAGCAAAAGCTGACTATGTATTTGAAGCAATAGTTGGTAATGGCAAACACTGGGCAATCGGTGGTGGCCTTGACTTTGGTGCACGTGTTTGGGGTGACAAAGATCATAACGTTAAGTTAGCAGCTGCTTTCAATTATCGTTATCTCTTTGAAAACGATGAAGTGAGAACACCTGGGATCAAAGATCGCAACTGGGGCCAATACTTCTTGTTAGGTAAAAAAGATAATGATGACAAGCCTCTTACTCCTGCCGCAAACGTTATTACAAAACACGTTGATGTAAAGCCTGGCAATCAGTTTGATGGTATTATTGCACTTTGCTACAACAACGGTGGCTTTAGTGTAGATCTTGGCTACAATATCTTCTGGAGAGAAGACGAAGATATAACGCTTAAAGAGAAGTGGGAAGAAGGCGTGTATGCGATTGCAGCAAGAGTCTTTGATACGGACGAGAAGTTTGGAGCCGATAAAGGGAATTTTGATGGTAACGTCGCAGACACATACCTTAAACAAGAACACCTTGATTTCTCCAAGGCAGCAACCCCATCAACAGACACCCACAAAATCTACGGTGGCCTTTCCTACATCTGGAAAAAATGGGATACTCCATTACTTCTAGGAGCTGGAGCTCACTACGAATTTGCCGATCAAGATGGCATCGAAAATTGGGGCTTCAACATCAAGGCAGCACTCTCATTCTAAGAGAACTGCTTTAATTTAAGAAGTCACACACAAAGCACTATGAGTCCGGAACGGTTGCACGCCGTTCCGGGCGTTTTTATTTTGGGGGTGTAATGTTTAAAGAAGTCGTGTGTTCGCCCACAGCTACGGCGAAGATATGTCCGTACTGATATAAAGGTCCGTAGGCGCCTGATCAATGGGCTACTTTCCTGCGCCCTCCGGAAGCCTCCGGACTTAAGATATTTTAAATAACGTGAGTTCGATTTAAGCGAAAGTGCCAGGGATACACCTTCTGGATGAAGTTTTCTTAAATTCTCCGTTCGCCCTGAGGTCGCAACGTAGTTGCGAGTCTCGAAGGGGGCTAACATAAACGTCACCTGTTCCACAGGTTCCTTAATAGGAATAGGAATCGATTATGTCGAGAAAATATTTTCCGGCATGTGAGCCGGGATCCATTTTTTTCCGGACTTGATCCGGGATCCATTCTAATTCTGCTTTCTTTTGCTCATGTTAACCTTTTTGTTGGCACTAAAGATTTTTAATTTTTTAAATTCTTTATAAAAATCTATCCTGAAAAATCTGTTTAATCCTGGCCAATCTTGGCCTGCCTCGCCGTCTTGTCCTGCGTAGCCACCTGGGCGTAGAAGGAAGCCACGTAGGGCGTAGACGGGTTCAGACAAGAAAATGAGAGCAGGCCCACTATCGTTTTCACAATAGTGGGCCTGAATTGCATGTATCTAGTTGTGTGTTAAACTCTCTTGTTCGTTCTTATGTGTTAACCGGGTGCCTTGTTTGTTTTTGTTTTTGGGAAGTAAAGAAAAACTTACGCAGCTATTGCTACTTTGTCTTTACCTCTTACTTTTTGGTCAATCGCTTTTGCAACGCGCTTGATCAAAGATTCATTGCGAAGAAGATCAGCGACTGTAAGTCCTGCTAATACGACACCTGTTGCTGATGCTGACCAGATGTATGGATGCGCTTGCATGTTGCCCCAAACTTTGTCTTTACCTGATGTCAAGCTATCTTTAGCTGAAGTTAAGTATCCAGCTGATTTGGTCCAAGCTTTGTTGCTAAAGTTATTTGTTTCTGCATTTTTGGTGAAGTAAACAAGTGCAACTGCTGCTGCAACTGTTGCTACAGGAACACCAATAGCAAGACTGATTTTGATGATTTTAGCTTTGTTGTTTCGTACAGCTTTTTGGTCAACTGTGTTAAGTTCTTGTGCGTTAGCTTCTGGAGTACAGTTAGCAGCACCACAAAGTGCTAAAGAAAGGAAAAGAATGGATGTTACTTTTTTCATAAAGTATCCCCCTACATATGTGTTAATAAATAAACACCGACAATAATATAATAAACACTGACTAGACAAAATGCTTAAAGAGTTATTTGTGTGTTCTTGCGTACGCTTGTGTTTAAGTTAAGAACACGAAATAGCTTTTTAAGCTGTTAAAAATAGGTAATGCGTAAGAGGGAATGTTTTGATAGGTGCGCGTGTGTGTATTGTGTGTTGTGTATAAATATTGTATGTAACGTGTTGTATGAAACGCACTTCAAAGAAGACCCACTAAGACATTACGTGTTAAGCTGGTTTAACGTGATGCGTTACTTTAACTTTTTGTGTAAAAACTTTTGTGTTAAAAAACCGAAACCCACCCAAATTTTGTTTTTCGATTTAGCTTAAACGTATAAAACTATACGTTAAGTATGCTCTAGATTAGCATAGAAAAATTTTAATGCAAGTTTTTTTTGATCATAGATAATTTTCTCTTGAATAGGTCTGCGGTAGGGCGTTTTTGAATTGTGGGGGATATTTTTTATTTGTAAGTTTATAAGGGGGGAGAGCAGAAGGGTGATCTTATTTTACAAACAAGAAGGGACATCCCGTTTTTATAATAAATATACCCACAGCTGCGCCGAAGACGGCTTGGTGTGGGCTAACATTAACGTCACCCGTTACCACGGGTTCTCATGAGATTTAATTATTGAGTCACCACCTCTTAAAAGCCATAAAATGTATTTTAACTCGTAAGTCTCTTGAATTATAATGTCTTACCAAAAGGCATACAATTCCTAGATTGTCTGTAATTTTCATGAGAACCCGTGGAACGGGTGACGTTAATGTTAGCCCACACCAAAGCTTCTTAGCTGCAGCTGTGGGTGTTATTGGTGTTGGTTTTCGCCCAGACAAGAGAGTACCTCCCATAGCACATCAAACGCTTGCTTGGGAGAAAGATTATTTTGATCAATATCTTTAAGCGTATTAAATACAGTTTGATACGATAAGAGCTTGCGTTCAAGCTCTTTTACTCTTTGTGAATTATTTTGTGAATAGTCTTGTGCTTGTGTCTGTGATTTTTTCTGGGTGCTATGTATAACATGCCCATTCGATACTGTCGTTTGGGGGGCTTGCTCCAAAAGCTCTTGCGCCCGTTTAACAATAGCCTCAGGCAGCTGCGCTAGCACGGCAACGTCAAGCCCGAAGCTTTTTTGTGCGATGCCCGGGGCGATTGTATGTAAAAAGTGCAGGATATTATTTTTTTTCGTGCACTGCAGGTAATAATTCTTTACGCCCTGTAACGTATGTTCAAGTTGAGTAAGCTCATGATAGTGCGTTGCAAACAGACATTTTGCTTGAATTTTTATGGCGATATATTCGATAATTGCATGCGCTAACGCTATGCCATCTGTTGTACTTGTGCCACGACCAACTTCGTCTAGAATAACGAGGCTATTTTTTGTTGCTTGCGTACAGATAGTTGCCGTTTCTTCCATTTCGACTAAGAATGTACTTTTGCCTTCGGCCAGATTATCAGCGGAGCCGATACGTGTAAAAATGCGATCAAGTATGGGTAACTGGGCACTGTCAGCCGGTACAAACGAGCCGCATTGGGCCATGAGGCAAATAAGTGCCGCTTGGCGCAAGTACGTCGACTTGCCGCCCATGTTAGGGCCTGTGATAATTAAGAGCGATGATTCTTGGGTTAAATGCGTATTGTTGCTGACAAACGTATCGGGGCATTTGGTTTCGATAACTGGGTGTCGCCCGTTTGTGATGATAATATCGCGAGATATACTTGTGTGTTCGGGCGTGTTTTTGTGATAAGGCGTGTTGTCTTGCACACGTGCGTTTTCATGCTCTCGTGTGTTATCGTGAAAAACAGGTGCGACGTAACGATTATCATACGCTGCCCGAGCTAAGCCAAACAAGCCATCAAGATAGGCAAGGGCTTGCGCGCCGTGACGCAAATATGCAAGTTCGTCTTCGACGTTTTGTTTAATGCGATCGAAGACGTTTTTTTCGACGGTTTCGATTTCTGTTTGAGCGCGAACAATATCTTGTTCAAGCGTTTTAAGCTCTTGGGTAACAAAACGTTTACGATTAACAAGCGTCTGCTGGTGAATATAATAATCGGGGACGAGTTTTAAATTTGGGTTTGTTACTTCGATATAATACCCAGATATATTATTGTAACGAATCTTAAGACTCGAAATCTTTGTGCTAGCGCTTTCTTTTTGTTCGAGCTTTAAAATCTCTTGTTGTGAATTATTTACAAGATTGCGCAACGTATCAAGATTGTGATCAAAGTTTTGCTTGATAATATGCTTGCTTGCGGGGTCGTCGTTTAAACTTTTGTCGAGTAAGAGCACAAGATCACTAAAGTCATGTAGCTTATCATGTATTGTCTTGATGAGCGCTATGTCTAGATATGCGCTTAAGAGTTTTTTTATCCCGGGCAAAAGAGCAAGCGAGTTTTTAAGTGCCAAGTAATCTGGCAAGAGGGCGCGCTTGAGCGCAATACGCCCGATAATTCTTTCGATATCTGACAGCTGTGTTAAAAGCTCTTCTAACTGCTGGCACAGGTCGACGTGTTCGTATAACATTTTAACGACGGTTTGCCTTTGTACAATCGCGTCTTTTTGAATAAGGGGTCTGAGCAACCATTTTTTGAGTGTGCGTGACCCCATAGACGTTTTTGCCTGATCAAGTACCGAAAATAACGTATTCTTACGCCCAGCGTCTTGACTGTTCTTGACTATTTCTAGATTTTTTTGTGTTGCGCTATCAAGTATAAGATAATCGTCGGGTTTATAAAACTGTATTGACGTGAATTGTATGAGCGCTTTTTCTTGGTTTTTCTTAAGATACGTATATAACGTATCAATAGATAATGTAAGCGCTTGATTGCGCGTAATATATGTTTGGGTATTTTTGGTAAATTGTGTTTCGAGCCAGGCTTTGCTGATGGGCTGGCCAGCGTAATCGCCTACAAGATTGTCTGCTAAGCTCGCACAGTACCCAAGCTTTTTGAAATACGTGTTAAACGTCCCAATCGTTTTGATATCGGGCAAGATTATTTCGTCGGGGAAAAAACGTATTAACTCTGACTCAAGTGTTCTGTATGCGTTTATTGGTATCGTCGTTGCAAACAGTTGGGCAGTAAGTAACTCTGTAAACACGAGCCCCCAATTTTTTTCTCCTGGGTAAAACGAGAGCAAGTACGACGAAGATTTGTCGTCGAGCATAAGTGAATCTGTGAGCGTACCTGGGGTAAAAACTTGTGTTACGCCCCGTTTGACGACCGTGCCAGGCTGTGGCTTTTCAAGCTGGTCGCAGATAGCGACTTTAAACCCGCCTTTAATTAACTTATGCAAATAATGGTTAAGAGCGTGTATGGGTATGCCACACAGGGGAATATCTTTGCCCTGATTTTTGCCACGTTTTGTTAGCGCGATAGCTAAAAACGAAGAGGCTGTTTTGGCGTCGTCAAAAAACAGTTCATAAAAGTCGCCGACTTGAAACAGTAAAATATTTTCTGGGTACTGTTTTTTGATATCAAAGTACTGTTGCATTAACGGTGTAGGTTTTTGTTTGCTCATAAAATTTGCTTGAACGTTTAATTTTTTTCGTTTTCGTATTGACCTGATTTGTGCTTGTCAGTATAATAAGCAGCTCGTTTTTGTACAAGTGTTTTAAATTATGTATTTAAGTTTGGGAGATTTTATATGAGTATATCGCGTGTTACTCGTGCGGTTCGTGTTGTTGTTATTACTGGCATGGTATTAGGAGTGTGTGTACGTTCGCATGCTATGCTTTTTCGTACGTTTGCCCCAGAGGTTGTATCGTATGTTCATGTGAACATAAAGAAAGCTATTGTGCAAACGAGCGAAGCGTACAAAAAGATTTTAAACAAGCCTGTTTTAGATGGGAAAGCGCTTTTGGCCTCTCATAAAACGTTTTCGGCAACTCTTTTAAAGGCAATAGAGAGCTTTGATTCTGAAAATTTTAAAATAACAAGTGATTACATAAACTATGTAACGGGTGAGATAGCAATGATGCTTGACTCGTATTGTGGGTGGCATGATGCTGAGTATAGATATTCTTATTGCCGACATGTAAAAAATTTATTGGGTTTTTATACGTATCTTTATGGTTTAAATGGCTATTCTTCTGTGAACTCAGCATATCTAGAAGTGGTTTGTTGTGATATTTTTATGCCAAAAAAGAAGCAACGTGAAGGTGATAAAAAGGTGCGTTCGTGATTATTACAATTGATGGGCCGGCGGCCAGTGGTAAAAGTTCTGTTGCGCGAGAACTTGCCAAGCGCATGAATATATATTACTTGTATACGGGTTTGTTATATCGTGCCGTCGCGTTTGTGTTTGCACAGAAGTACAAGCTAGATATACATGAGCATGCAGGATGTTTTGATGGGCTTAAGATAAACCCTGAAGATATAGGCTTAATCTCTGGCATAACATATGAGTATCGTGACGGTGAGCCAAAATTATTTTTTGACGGGCAAAATATCACAGATAATTTATATAAGCGCGAGTATGATCAGTTGGCATCACATGTTAGTGCAAATAAATTAGTGCGTGAAGCTTTGTTGCCTGTGCAAAGATCGATTGGTGAAAAATACGATATTATCGCTGACGGGCGCGACTGTGGCTCTGTTGTTTTTCCTAACGCCGATTATAAATTTTATTTGACGGCGAGTGTTGATGTGCGTGCACGAAGATTACTTGAAGATAAAGATCGTGATGCGGGAGATAATAACAAGCGTACGCTTGAAGAAGTTAAACAAGAACTTGAAGAACGAGACCATCGTGATATAAACAGAGACGTTGCACCCCTTAAGATTCCTGAAGGGGCTCTTGTGATTGATAATTCTGAGGTCGATCTTGAGCAAACGATAGAATTGTTTTTGTCTGAGATTCGGTGAAAATGACAAATCACTTGTATCATGCTAACATGATATCTGGGTGTTTGTATAGCAATTGTGTTTAAGTTTTGGGGCAATATGATTAGTGATAGAATAATTGAAGAAGTTAAAAATCGATTGGTTGATGTTTACGACCCTGTAGAAATTTATCTGTTTGGATCGTATGCATGGGGAAAACCAGACGAAGAAAGTGATCTTGATATTGCTATTGTTGTTGATCAGTCTGATGAAAAGTCGTATAAACGGACGATCCCTGGTCATGATGCGTTATTTGGCTTGGGTATTTCTAAAGATATTATTGTGTATACCAAAGAAGAATTTGAGAACATTGCAAGCAATGTTACAACTTTAGGTTACAAAATCAAAAAAAATGGAGAGCTCATTTATGCTCGGGCATGAAGATTGGTTAAAGATAGCGCAAGATGACTTGAGCGTTGCGAAAATTCTTTTGCCTCAGGGCCTTTTTTCTCCATTAACATATCATTGCCAACAAGCAGCTGAAAAAACATTGAAAGGATATTTTGTTTTCAAAAATCAGCCGCTTATCAAAACTCATGACTTGTATAAATTACTTGAGGTATGCTTAATATTTGATAAAGATTTTGAAAAAATATTTCAAGCCATAAGAGTTTTAAACCCTTATGCTACCAAATTTAGATATCCCACGGAATATGATATACCAGATGTTTCTGATGCTGAGATTGCAATTAAGTCTGCGCAAATTATTATGAAGTTTGTGTTGAAAAAAATTGCTGAACCAGATACAAAACAAAAAGATATTTTTAACGTATAAAAATATCTTTGTTTTACAGCACATCGGCTGTAAGCTGTGCCAGTTCGCTTCGTTCACTCTTTTCTAAAAACGTTGTTCCAAAAATAGAATATTCTTTTAGCTTTTCTGTCGTTACGGTCAGCCCGTTACTTGTAAAATCAAGATAAGGCGAGTCAATTTGATACGGGTCGCCGGCAAGAATAACTTTGGTGCCTTGGCCGGCACGACTAACAAGCGTCTTAACTTCATGTGGAGTTAGGTTTTGGACTTCATCGATAAAGACAAACTGATACGGTATTGAACGCCCACGCATATACGTAATGGCTTCAAGACTTAAGATCCCTTTGCGTTCTAAGTGTTCTACAAATTGGGTGTTTAAGCCTGTTTTTGGGCGACCGTCGGGATGTTTTTTCTTTGTTTTTTTCTGTTTCTTTTTTGACCCTAAGTGTAATAGGTCATGATCTTCGTGTATAATCTCGCTGGCAATAAATTCAAGATTGTCGTGTACAGGCTGCATCCAGTAATGTAATTTTTCTTGAATGTCCCCGGGTAAGTAGCCAATGTCTGCGCCGAGCGCGACGATGGGGCGGGTGACTAAAAACTTGCGATATGCTTTGACTTGAGCAACTTTATATAGACCAGCCAGAAGCGTTAAGAATGTTTTTCCTGTACCCGCTGGGCCGAGCAAGCTTAAAAGTTTTATATCGTCGTCCATGAGTAAATCAAGCGCCATAAGCTGTTGAATATTAAGCGCATGAAATTTGTCCATGATTGTGATAGGCGCGACTTCTTTAAATTCTTTGCCGGCACCCAAGTGTCTAAATAATTTATTGTTTTCAGGGTTATTCTCACTGTGTGCGATAATAAACTGATTGGGATAGAGTGTATATTCTTTTGCCATAGCAGCGAGCGTTTTTTGTGAGAGCTTTTTCAGGTCTTGAGCCGGCATGGGTAGCTTTATCCAGCCTTTATAATATTTGTCGGAGCTAATTGTCCCTTTGGTGTAATCTTCAGCCTCTATGCCCAAGACGTCAGCTTTGACGCGTACGTTAATGTCTTTACTCACAAGTGTTACGTGGCATGAGTTTTGTGCTAAGTTTTTGCTGGTTTGAATAATTAAATTATCTTTGATTGCATGAATATCTGTCTCTTGCGAAAAAGAGATTTTTTCAGGAGAGTGAAATACTTTTAAAAGGGCGCCGTCAGTATCGTGATTAAGTGGGACGCCGTCATGCAAGCTGCCGCGTGTGCGCAGTTCATCGAGTGTTCTGATAACTTCACGGGCATTGCGGCCTTTTTCGCCAGTTTCTCGTTTGAACATGTCTAGTTCTTCTAGGACGATAAATGGTATACCAACGATAACGTTTTTAAATGCAAAAAGAGCGTCAGGGTCGTGCAATAAGATGTTTGTGTCAAGCACGAATATGCGATCTAACCGTGTAGGACAGCTTTTAGAACTTTTTTTATGAGTTTTGTTGCTTGTTTTACGGGCTTTTTTCGTCGATTTGCGAGTTTTTTTTGTTGCCATAGGGGCTCCTACAGTTTTTGTGTATATTTTTGACTTAAAATTCTTGATACTCATGTTACACTAGGTATTCTAATGTTTATTGCAGCATAGGGGGGACGGGTGTACATTTGCAACAAAAGAAATTATAGGTCATATAAGGGGGCATGCCATGAATCAGAAC
>CAZFHP010000051.1:0-11094 GCA_964519365.1 uncultured Pseudomonadota bacterium | reverse complement strand
GTGGGCAGCGCTCTATTTTTTGCAGCGGCCCTACGGGACGCTATTTCTTTTTTTTAAATCCCACAGCTGCGCCGAAGACGGCTTGCAATGGGCTACTATCCGGCAATCCCTTTGGGATTTTAAGAATATATTTTTATATGACCTAATTGGAAACAGAGTTTCTCTATCGAAAAGTCAACAGAGCTAAATTATCTTGATAATAGCTGGGTCGTTTGTGTCTCGGGCGTAATCAAGAAGCGTTTTTTCCTTTGGGCTTTCAGGATCTGGCATTCTAGTATCAATGCGCATAAAATAGCCAACTCGTTTTTTGTCGCACAACCAAGAGATCATACGCATATCTTTTTGTTGGATTGCCCATTTGAGTTTGTTATAAAGCGCTTGATGAAAAAAGCGTTTTATGCGCGTGAAAAACCGAATGTTTTCTTTTTGCTTATGTTTTGTTTTTTTTCGAATTGTTCGCTTTGACGTACGAATTATGCGCGTAATTATTTGTGTTTTTTCTTTTGTTAAGCGGGCGCCAGCTTTGACAAGCGTCATGATAATTGTGACGTTTTTTGTTGCTATTGCGCTATCTAAAAGTGTTTTTTTGTTTGACTTGTCTGTAGCATCGGGCGTATTAATAATTTCTTTTATGTTCACAAAAGCCCCAACTCTATTACTATTACAGAGCCATGTGACCATGGGAATATCGTGTGCTTCTATCGCCTGACAAAGTTTGTATTTTATTGCCTGGTGAAAAAAAAATCGAATACGATTATGTATTGTTGGCTTTTTTGTATGATTACACAAGAGTACACTTGTGTGTAATAGGCACATGCACATGCACATGAGAAAAATAATTATTTTTTTCATGTGCATCTTTTTTTTACGATTTTGACCGTGTATTTTGTTTTGTCTCGTGATTTATTGCTTGTGTTGCTATTGCTATCGAAAAGGGACAACAAACTCCGCAAGCAGAACTAACAGCGATTTTTTGGCAGAGTCCTAATCCTGCGATGCATTGTAAGCAATAGAACGATCCTCCTGCTATGATACAGCTTGACGCAAGCAAAAGATATGGGTGTTTCGTTATGTGCTTGGTACAAGCGCACAGCCCTCGGCCCAAACATTGGCAACTTGTTTTTATAACACGGCAAGAGCAATTGTAACAGCTTTGAGCACAAGTGCATAACAGACGCTTAACGCCAAAACAAGCGATAATTTTAGTAAGCAAGCAACAGTCGATTATGCGCGTTGGGCAGTTTTTAATACACTGTCCTGTTGCTACGCAGCACTGGTCACATTTTTTATTCCATGCGAGTAACGTTTGTTTGCAGTTATAGCACTGCTTGACGCAAAAGCAATCTTTTAAACGCATGCATGAGCAACATGTAGCTTTGGTCGTTCGCTTGCCTTGTCTTTTTGTAATTTTCGCAGCATGTGCTTCAGGGCTTGGTGGCCCTGGTGTAAGCATGCTTAAACACGTTTGGTGATATACGAGAGTGCACCAAAAAAACAAAAATGTTTTCATGTAATTTTTCATGGTGTATTCCTAGATAATTGATAATGGATAATGCTTGATAGTATGTGATAAAGTGTGTGTACGTTATCATAGATTATTGCGAAAAACAAACGCTAAAAAGAATAGCATTGTTTTATTAATTATCCGTATTGGCAACAGGAAGAGCAGCAGAAGAAACATGTGACAATAGAGTAGCTCGTTGTTTGGGCAAGAGATAAACAGCTTAATCCGAGGTATTTTAAGTAACAAAAGCATGTGCAACCGCATGATGCTCCAAGACACAAAAGACAACTTATTTTGGCGCACTCTTTTATACAACAGTTAAATGCTTTGGAATGTTTTTCAGGACAGGATAAGATTGTTTTAAGACACTCTTGGCATATGTGTATTTCCTGAGAGGTTTTCTGTTTGTTGTGAGCTGATTTTTCGATACTGGATGTTGGTTTTGGTGGTGGCGGTGGTGGCGTTTGCATGCCGAAACATGTGCTATGTAATACACAACCTGATAAAATAGCAAAACAAAGAAATAAAAATCTTTTTTTGAGACTTTTCATAAGTATAACCTCCAAAATTAAAACTTAAATATATACTATTTTACTATAGTTTGGGAAACCCGTCAAAGGCCCTGGGTAAAATATAAATTTCAGGTTGAAATATTTAATAGAGAAAAAACATGACAAGGGCGCTTTTGAAAAAAACAAATGCGATTGCGCCGCCGGCTAAAAATGGTGCGAATGGAATCCGTGTGTTTTTGTTTTTATGCGTAATAAGCAGGTATCCAGAACCAATAAACAGACCTGCTGTTGTGCCTAAAATTAAAGAGCTCCAGACGCCGACGGGGCCAATAAAGGCGCCGATCATAGCCAGCAGTTCCATGTCTCCAATGCCGATGCCTTCTTTTTTGGTGATTGTTTTGAATATAACGTTTATGAGCCAGAGAACACCGTAGCCAAGTAATGCTCCGGTTATGCTTTCAAACAGATTAATAGGCAAGATATTTAAGTAAGAAAATACAAGCCCTATTGGGATGAGCCAAAGCGTAAAAATTTGGGCAATAACAAGAGCAAATAAATCAGTTGTTATTGCTAAAATAAGCGCTGTGAAAAAAATAGTATACGCAAAAAAGTATAAAAGATTATAATGCTGCGTAGAAAGCGTATTAGTAAACGTAAAAAGAGTTCCTATTGATAAGGCTCTGTATGCTGGCAAAAAAAACTTTACGCATAGCCCAGCAATAACAGCTGCTGTTAGAAATTCAACAAATGGGTAAATCATAGAGATAGGGCTTTTACAATGACGACATTTGCCCTTAAGGGTAAACCAGGAAATAATAGGAATATTGTCGTACCAGATGATAGTTTGGCTACATGATTGGCATTTAGAACGCTTTGTTAAAAGTGGCTTGTCGAAAGAGATTCGATAGGCAACGACGTTTAAAAACGATCCCCAGCATAATGCACATGCGATAATAAATAAAACGACAAGAAATAGTTCCATAATATTTTTAAAGCCCTGCTTTTATCAAATCGTGAATATGTAAAAGACCAGTAACGATATTTGTTTTATTTTTATGCTTTGTCGTAATGGTTGTAGGAATATCAGTAACAACAAGTGATGTAATTTTATGTGTTTCCATGTACGCAAGCGCTTTGCTTGCTTGCATGCCGGCATGAATGGTTTTAGGCTGTGGCGTCATAATATCAGCGGCTGTTTTGGTAAAAACAACAGGGCCAAGCTTACATGCTCGTCGTAAGTCCCCGTCTGTTATAATGCCCAAGAGTTTTTTGTCATGATTTACGACTATTCCTACGCCAAGTTTTTTACCAGTAATGGCAACGAGTATATTAGCAAATGCTGATTCGGGATATAAAAAAGGCAGATCGCTTTCTTTGTACATAAGATCGTTGACCGTCATGAGTAATTTTTTCCCGAGCGTTCCTGCTGGGTGAAACCGAGCGAAGTCGTTTTGTGTAAAACCTTTTTGTTCGTTAATAGCTATTGCAAGGGCGTCTCCAAATGCCATCATAAGCGTTGAACTACTTGTTGGGGCTAAATTAAGTGGGCATGCTTCTTTTTTTAACGTGAGTAATAGTGCAAGGTCTGCTTTGTTGTATAAAGTCCCCTTGTCGCAGCAGAGTAAAACACTTGTATTTTTTTGTGTTTTCAGAAACGAAAAAATATGTTCAAACTCTTTGCCATTACCACTTTTAGAAAGGCAAATAAACAGATCGGTTTTTTGGATCATACCTAAGTCGCCATGAAGTGCGTCGCTTGGGTGTAAGAAAAACGACGGGATGCCTAAGCTTGAAAACGTTGCAACAAGTTTGCGTGCAATGATTCCTGATTTGCCATTGCCGGAAAAAACAATTTTGCCTTGTGTGTTAATAATCTTAGAAATAAGTGTTTGAATATTGTTTGGAATGTTATGTGCAAGATGAGTAAGCGCATGTGCTTCTTCGCACAAAATAGTTTTGACTGTTTGCAAGATACTTGTTGTCGTATGTTCGTGGGATTTTTGAGAGAGACTTGTTTGTTTTGCTAGTGCCATAATGACGACCTATTATTGTCACTAGCCTGACCGTATTCTTTTTCTTAATCGTGTGTGTGATCTTGATCGTGAAGTTCGTCACTTACTTGGTTTAGAATTTCATCAAGCTTGCGAGTTTTATCTTTTTTTTCATCATACAAAAATACAATATCAGGAACATAGCGAGATTTTATTGCTTTGGCAAGTGCTTTGCGAATTGATGGCTTATAGAGCTTTAGAACTTCAAGTGCCTTTTCAAAAAGCTCATGACTTTTTTTGCTAGCTTTGTTTTTTATGGCATTATCTTCTTGTTCGTCATGTTTCTCGTCATGTATGCCTGTGTTTGGATATTCTGCAAAGTAAACATAACAGATTCCTGTGTCTGCAGAAAGATCGACCCGTGTTATGTAAATATGGGCTATATCAGGCTCGTCTTGCGCAAGCTCTTGATGTAGGTATGAAAGTTCTTTAAACAGGAGCGTTTTTTTTTGTTCCCGTTTAATGGTACTTGTTCGTTCTTTATTCATTGTGAAAATCTATTACGAAAATATATTATTGAAGTTTAAGTTCTGCGTTTTTTAAGAAATTATTTTTGATGGCACGCATAAGACGTTTACGTTTTTTTTGTGTGTTTGGTTCAAAGTAAACACGTCGCTTCATATCGCGAATAACGCCTTCGCGTTCAATTTTTTTCTTAAGCTGCTTAAGGCTTCGCTCAAGATTACCGGTAACTTGAATTTCTATGTTATATGTTTTTGCCATAGTAAAAAAACACCATCTTTCAAAAAAGTGTGAAAAATTATAAAAACTCTTGAAAGCTTAAGTATAGCAGGGATTGTAAGAAAAGTGCAAATAAAATACGTGAATAGTTCTAAAAAAGAGCTTTTTAATGCAGTTTGAGAAAAACTCGAAGCAAAACGAGAAGCAAAAAGAACAGGGGAGACTTTTAAAGCCTCCCCATGAAATCAAAATTTATTATAATGTTTCTTCTGGAGCTGGCGGTGCTGATGGTTCTGGTGAGGGTGTTGTTTGCAGTGTAGATGATGACAACGATGATGACGAAGGCGATGGAGCAGAAGATCTCCAGAAGCATACTCGCGACAATAAACCCGGTCGTTCAGCATCTGCTACGAACTTCGCAACTTGCTCACTGCATTTTATTGGTATAGCTCTGTCGATGTCAGGTGTTTTTAGTGCTGAGATTTTTTGTACAGGAAATTTGCTGAGCAATAATCCTATCATTTGTCCTACGTGAGGGGTATATATCATTCCCGCTGCAATATGTATAATTGTTTGCCCATGTGCATTTACTATACTTGGGTCCGCATAGTAGCCCAAAAGCAACGTTATTGTTGGAATGTCAACGTTTCGTGTTGCTGTGTGTAAAGCTGTTTCGCCTGCGATGTTTTGATCATTAACAAAAGCTTTAGTAGCTGTTTTGCCGAACTGCTTGTAGCATTGATACAACAAAGCTTCGACAAGTACTTTATATTTTTGTGTGACTGCTATGTGTAATGTATTGTTACCATCGCTATCTTTTTTTGTAAGCTTTGTGCTGGGGCAGCCCATCAAAAATTTAGAAATTGCCAAAGCATCAGAATCGTTTTTTATTGCGGCTGAAAAGTGCAATAATGTTTGTCTCTTGCTTCCAAATGTGAAAGTTGGAGAAGCTCCTGCTTTTAGTAAAATCATAACGTTTTGAGGATGGGCGTGAATTACAGCATATGCAAGAGGAGTATAGTTGCTTGCATCTAATGGGTCAATTGTGGTTTTCCCAGGAAAAGCCTTATGTGCGATTGCTAGATATTTTTGTAAATAAGTATGGTTAGGGTTCATTGCTAATATGTGTAAAATCGTGAGTCCATTGTGTCCGTTTTGTAACCCACAGCATGCTTTTACGATAATAAGTGTGTTGCTCGGGTCTTTTCGGTTAAATAATTTAATGAGGCTCGTGTGATGTCTTTCGAATAACTCAGGAGCAACGAGTTTTGTTTTTGGTGATAAATCGATTCCAGGTGGAAGCAATGTTTGAGCAGAAGGACTTAATGGGTCAAGTGCATGTGTATACATAGGAAGAGCGAGCAAAGAAGATTGTATTGGTTGGGGCATGGAATCTAATCCAACAGCAGTGTATGATGGTGGTGGCGCGAGTGTTGGGCTTACCATTCCCGGACAAACAGAAGAACTATGGGCGCTTGTGCTCGTAGATCTTACCGTGGAACTTGAGCTTAAACTATGTGTTGACCTGTCACTAAGTGGCGAAGGTGTTAATGATGGGTAAACTGATGGTGGAGCATATTGGGGTGTGCTGAGCGAACTTGTTGATGAACTACTAGATGAGCTGCTCGAAGATTGTTCTAACGTCATAGGTGGTGCAGATGGTGTTGGTTGAAGTACAAATGGTGGTTGTTCGTCCAGCTGTTCAACTACAGGTTCTGTTGATAGCGTAGATGGTCGTTCGTGTGTTCTTGGTGCGCTAGAAACGGTTTTGTCTCCAGCGAGCCTAGGTTGTTTATCACGTGGAGCAGGTGTGGTTGATAGACCTGGTCCTGGTCTTTTTCTTTTTTTCGCTTTAGCTTTTGGTTTTGTCATTGTGACTTCCATAGCTGTTATGGTTGACGAGCTAACGCCAAAATAAACAATCGTAACGATTGCAAGAATAAGTTTTTTGAAATTATTTTTCATGAGAGCCTCCATTTTGAAAAATAAACTTAAAATACGCTAAGTACGGTTAAATTCGTGAAAATACAGGGAGTTTTCTTTATTTTTAAGTTTGACAGATATGAATATAACTGTCAAACGGTTTGCTGGAGCATGTATTGGATATGTTTTTGAGTGAAATTTTCTTTTGGCGCGGGGTTTGTGTGATTTTCTGTAAGATCTCTTCTTTGAGAGCGAGTTTTGCGCGTTTAGAAGACAATTATGAGCGAGCCGAGCATAGTAGTCGTTCTAAACGTTCGTTCGCCGCCAATATACCCTTGTACCGCAAAGCCTAACGAGCAATGGGCCGTTAGGTCATACTTAAGCCCGGCGTTCATTTGTTGCGCTTTCCACAGAGATTGTTCTTCGAGCATCTGAGGTTTAAAGAGGGCTTTGCGTGTTGCATTTGTTTCTTTTATCGTAATCGTATCTTTGGCGTGATGTGTGTAAATATAGTCGAGATAAAACGAGAAATCAGGCGAGAAGTTCTCGGCTTTAAACGATACGTTTGCATACCAAAGCGTTCCGGGGTCCAGGCTTATTGATGTTTTCCATGGAATGAAACCAACTTGATAATCGCTTGTTGGTACACGTTGGTCGTTCAGCTCTCGGGAATTAAAGATAGCCATCCCGGCACCACCGCTTATTTGAAGCATTCCGGGAAAATCAAGCGTAACAGCCCCCTCAAGCGTGAAGCTTGTAAAGCCATTATTACCTGTTGAGATAGAAAATGGCTTATTCGTATCTTTTTCTACACCAACAGGGAGCCATGCTCCGATAGTTAAATGTGGTATAAGTGTACAGACAAGATCTTCTTTTTTGTCTTTGATTTTAAATGGAATATTCCAGCGTAAGCTTGCGTGCAGGTCTTCAAGCTCTGTTGCATGTTGTTCTGTTAAATCTAACCCCAGCTCTCGAGCTATGTTATTGCGTGCATAAGGGGAAAGAAGGGCGCTGTAAACTGTTTTTTCTGGGTCTTCTCCTGTTCCGGTTTGTGTTTTCCCTTCTTCGTCAAGATAAGGAAGTCCGGCTTTTTGTTTAAAATCGTTTGATAATGCAAAGTTGGGAATAAGCTTATAGTCGGCTATCCCTGCTTTTAAAACAAGGCCGAGCCCAAAGCCGAAATCAAATGAAAATTGGCCGCGAATACCTTTTTTTTCATACCTGATGCCAACGTTGTCAAATGCGCCGATAGTATGCTTGTTCGGGTCAAATTTAGCTTCGTCGACATAATCTGAACCTGAGCTAAGAGAGCTTATTGCGCTCTTAGCGGCTTCAAATTTTGTAACCGTTTGACCAGATGGTTTTGCGTTTCCAAAGAATATGGCAAACATGTTCCATTTACCATAAATATCTCCAGCATCTATTTTCCCGCTGCCAGCTTTACTTGCTTTTGCAGTATGTTGAAAATATGGCGAAATATGCATTTGCAAACGTGATCGCTTTTGTTTTTCGACTGTATAATATTTATCTGTCCCATAGATGGTATGAATAATTGCCGGGTCTTGGATATTATAGAGGGGGGTTGCATGCGATATGCGTAAATTTGTTACAAAAAAAGCGATAAACGTGACGAACATTAAAAAAAATATGTGAGAATAGTTTTTTGAAGGGCTTTTGCCGCAAGAATACCTGTGATTCATCTCCGATCCTTTTCTTTAAAAATCTTTTTTGCAAATATATTTTGTGTTATAGCATTATTCTTATTAGGGCGTCAAGTATAATACGCGTATAACAATTTACACGTTTTGACTGGTGTTTTGAAGAATAATTTGAAAAAAAAGCATATTACTTGTATGACTAAGCTTTTGAGAATATTTGATACGATATTATAACGTGGGCTTATGAGTGATTGTTTAGATGTGAAATTCGATGTTATTGTTATTGGGGGCGGGCATGCTGGGATTGAAGCGGCATATGCTGCAGCTAAGATGGGGTCAAAAACCCTATTGTTAACACCAGCGCTTGATACTATTGCTTCTATGCCATGTAATCCATCGATAGGTGGGCTTGGTAAAGGGCATATTGTTTATGAAATAAGCGCCCTTGGCGGTTTGATGCCGAAGTTATGCTCAAAAACATATTTGCAAGCTCGTTTGCTTAATACAAGCAAAGGTCCTGCTGTCCAGGGCTTGCGATTGCAAATTGATAAGTATGCGTACAGTAAAGAAGCTTCGCAAGCGTTACAAGAGCTTGAAAATCTGACGATTGTAACGTCTATGGCTCGCGAGCTTATGACTGAAGATATGCATGCGTCTGCAGATGATGGGAATAATGGGTACAAGAAAAGAGTTACAGGCGTTATCTGTACTGATAATCGAAAGTTTAATGCCCCAACAGTTGTTGTGACGACAGGGACGTTTATGCGAGGGGTTGTTCATGTTGGCCTTACGCGATATCCTGCGGGCAGACGTGGTGAACCAACGTCGATAGGGCTTTCTCAGTCAATTGCCAAAGCAATGGGTGTTTCTTTGGGGCGCTTGAAAACAGGAACGCCACCACGGTTATTACGGTCTAGTATTGATTTTTCAGTGCTTGATCAACAAGATACACAACAGCTTGATTATTTATATGAATTTGATTCTATGCCTGTCAAAGACACGTTGCCGTGCTATATTGCCTATACAAACACTAAAACCCATGAGATTATTCGCAAAAATTTAGATTTGTCGGCCCTTTATTCGGGTAATATTAAGGGTATTGGCCCTCGTTATTGCCCATCAATAGAAGATAAAATTGGTCGTTTCCCAGACAGAGATAGTCATCATGTTTTTGTAGAGCCAGAGGGGTTAGACTGTTCTGAAGTGTATCCGTCTGGTCTTTCAACGTCTTTGCCGTTTAACGTCCAAGAAGACTATATCAAAAGTATGAAAGGCTTTGAAAAAGCTGTTATAACCAAGTGCGGGTATGCTATTGAATATGATTTTATCCAGCCGCATAATCTTACTCATACTCTTGAGACCAAAACTGTTTCGGGCTTATTTTTGGCAGGACAGTTAAATGGGACGACGGGATACGAAGAAGCCGCAGGGCAAGGGCTTATTGCGGGGGTTAATGCTCATTTAAAACATACGGAGCAAGAGTCGTTTGTTTTGAGCCGTAACGAAAGTTATATCGGTGTTATGATCGATGATATGGTGACGTTGGGTGTTAACGAGCCGTATCGTATGTTTACGTCTCGAGCAGAACGGAGGCTCTTATTGCGTCAGGATAACGTTTTTTTGCGTCTTATGCCCTATGGGAAAAAACTAGGCTTGATTGATAACAAGCTTTATGAGGCGTTTTTGGCTGAGAAAGACGTAATAGAAACATCAAAAAAATGCGTTAAAAACTCTGGGACAAAGAGCTTGTTGTTTAATTTGTTTAATTCTGTTATATTTAGTTCTGAAGTAAAACATCAGGCTAAAACACATTTGGTTGAAGTTCTTTCTCGTAAAAACATGTATGGACATGTGCAGGTTATGCTTTCTAGTAGAGCTCTTCTTTGTATTCATGCTCATGTGAAATATGATGGTTACCTTCGAAAAGAGCTGTTAGAGATAGAAAAGTATAATCGGTATCAGGAGCTAGAAATATCTGAAAATCTTAATTTCAAAAAAATGTCAGGGTTGACGCGGGAATTACAAGAAAAGCTTGGTCATTATAAGCCTAAAACGATTGCTCAAGCTCAGCGTATTCCAGGTATGACGCCCGCTGCATTATCGATTTTGATATTTCAGATGCGAAAAATATAGGAAATATTGGCTTTATGTTTTTATATTGTTTTTTGATAAAAAATAGGGGGTGACTTGTTGCTTAGATAGAGAAGAAAAATTGTTAAAAAAACAAATTTTGTATTATTATTTTATTGTCGACTTTATAATTGGAAGATATTTTTATGAAAAATATTTATGTTGGAAATTTGTCATACTCAGTCACAGAAGATAAACTTAAAGATGCATTCGGTGAATTTGGTGAAGTAACCGCTGTAAAAATTATTACAGATAAATTTACAGGAAAACCTAGAGGTTTTGCATTTGTTGAAATGTCTTCAGACAGTGATGCGCAAAAAGCAATTGCTGAGTTGAATGGTGCAGATCTTGATGGTCGTAATCTTAAAGTTAATGAAGCGCGACCACGCGAATCTCGTCCACCAAGACACTTTTAATCGATAATTTTTTACGATTAAATTTTACGATAGGGCCCGGATTTCAAAATCCGGGCCCTATCTGTGTTTTTGGGGATATTTTTTTAAAAAACGCCACAAAGTGATATGATTCAATTGTTTTGACATCATATTGTTTCAAGGGCGCTCGTATGTTTTTTAAGTTTTTTATATTTTTTCTCAGTATTTTTTTAAAAACAACAGTATTGTTTTCTGGATATT
>CAZFHP010000050.1:0-11114 GCA_964519365.1 uncultured Pseudomonadota bacterium | reverse complement strand
CAATTTAAAACGAGTTTTGCCCCGGGAACACATGTTCGAATACATCCATTATTGGATTGGACGGAGTTAAATATTTGGGAATATATTGAGCGAGAAAATATTCCTGTGACATCGTTGTATTTTGATCGAGGAAAGGGTAAACGTTATCGTTCATTAGGGTGTTATCCATGTACAAACCCTGTTGATTCAAATGCAACAACATTGAAGGAAGTCATTGAAGAATTACGGACAGGTAAGTTTGCTGATATCGCAGAGCGATCAGGACGAGAACAAGATAAAGAAGATGGTGGTGGTTTAGAAACGCTTCGAAAAGAAGGATATATGTAAGCCATGAATACAGAACAAACAAAAAATATAAAAAATGAAATGCCAAGGGATCAAATGAATCTTGTCATTGTTGGGCATGTTGATCATGGTAAAAGCACATTAATTGGGCGGTTGCTTGCAGATACAGGCTCGTTACCAAAAGGTAAGTTAGAGCATGTAAAGCAGATGTGTAAGCGCAATGCAAAACCGTTTGAATATGCCTTTTTGTTAGATGCGTTGAAAGATGAGCAGAGGCAGGGAATTACGATTGATGCTGCTCGTTGTTTTTTTAAGACGAAAAAACGATATTATTTGATACTTGATGCTCCTGGTCATATTGAATTTTTGAAAAACATGATCACAGGGGCAAGCAGAGCCGAGGCTGCTTTGTTAGTGATTGACGCAGATGAAGGGGTGCAAGAAAATTCTAAACGGCATGGTTACATGCTTTCTCTTCTGGGGATAAAACAGGTTGTTGTTTTGATTAACAAAATGGATCTTGTTGATTACAGGCAAAGTGTATTTACTGACATTCGGGGTAAGTATTCTCGTTTTTTGAAAAACATTGGGCTCAAGCCCCTTAATTTTGTGCCTGTTTCTGCTAAAGAAGGGGTCAATATAACGAAGATTGATTCATGTATCCCATGGTATCAGGGGCCCTCTGTATTAGAGCACATTGATGGTTTTGCAGCACAAGCGAGTAAGGATCAACAGCCTTTTAGACTTCCGGTTCAAGATGTCTATAAATTTACAGAAAAAGGAGACAGCCGGCGTATTATTGCAGGGACTGTACAAACGGGAACGGTTAACGTTGGAGATGAAGTAATCTTTTTACCATCAGAAAAAAGATCCAGTATAAAAAGTATCGAGGGTTTTAATCTACCTCGAAAAAATAGTGTTTCTGCCGGATATGCAACTGGATTTACGCTGGCAGAGCAGGTTTTTGCTCAGCGCGGTGAGATTATGTGCAGAGCAAACGACGTATTACCGTTAACCGGAACAACATTTAAAGCGAATGTATTTTGGCTTGGCAAGTCACCTCTTGTTCCAAATAAACGTTATACGCTTAAATTAGCGGCAACACAAGTCCCTGTGTATGTAAAAAAGATTGAGAGTGTTTTAGACGTTGGGACATTAAATAACTCACAAGCAAAGACACAAATAGAACGGCACGATGTTGCAGAATGTATTTTTCAGACACTAACCCCTATAGCATTTGATCGATCAGCAGATATGGAAGAGACGGGTCGTTTTGTTATTGTTGATCGGTATGATATTTAAGGTGGCGGGATTATTGCGGATGCTGTTGATAGTGAGCGGGATTATGTTGATGATTATGTTAAGCATCGTTCAAGGCTTATTAAGACAAGTATTATTCCTACAAATATGCGTATCGCGCAATACAAGCAAAAACCAGCAATGATTGCTTTAACGTCGTCTCAATTGCAAGATAAAGCGTTGCATGATTTTGCGCATGCCCTGGAGAGAAATTTTTTTCAGCGAGGGTTATATGTTTCATTGTCTGGCTTAGGGGATGGTTTTCTTATAGAAAATTCACATTATACGGATTCTCGTGAAGAATATATCTATAAATTGGGGAATTTAGCGTATGTTTTTGCACGTTCTGGTCTTATGAGTATTATGGTTATCCCTCAGTTGCGTGGACATGAAGCGTATGCGCTTAAAAAGCTTGCAACTGATCAGGAAGTTTTGTTTGTGACTTATGGGGAGAACAAATTAAATACGGTTCCTGTTGATTGTGAGCTTGATAGGCATCAGAGCAAAGAACAATTAATTGAAGCAGTAACGCGTTTAATTTACAAGAGAAAGCTTGTTTTACGTTAATACAATAAGTATAAAGTACTATTTATGGCTTCAGGAAAATCTCTAGCGTCTTTGTATATTCATTGGCCGTTTTGTAAAAGCCGTTGTTCGTATTGTGATTTTATCGCATTTTCTGGGCATGAAGATTTTCAGGAGCGTTATCATAATGCTTTGATTAAAGAAATTGAAAATTATGCGCAATCAATTGATTGTGCAGGTGATTGCACAGGGCGAACGATAAAAACGATTTTTATTGGTGGGGGAACGCCAAGTTTATATCCGTTAGATTTTTTTCAAGATTTGTCTCATGTGCTTGCTCATAATTTTGATCTAACAGGACTTCAAGAATTTACCATAGAAACTAATCCTGTAGACATAACAGAAGAAAAACTTGATGTGTGGGCATCCTGTGGCGTTAATAGGTTGTCTATGGGTGTGCAGGTTCTTGACGACAATGTTCTTATGTCTCTTAATCGTCGTCAGCGTACAGGTGATGTCTATCAAGCAATGCGCATGATTCCAAAATATTTTAAAAATATTTCTATTGATCTTATCATTGGGCTTCCTGGGGTGAGCAGTAAAGCCTGGGGAAAAACTATACAAACAGCTTTGTCCTGGCCCATTACACATATATCGTTATATTTTCTAACTGTGTATGACAAAACGCCCCTTTATTTTTCTGTTCAAAAAGGTACAACTATGCTGCCTCAAGAGCAAGAACTTTTGGGCTTTTATAAAAAAACACGAGAGCTTTTTTGTGCCCATGGTTTTCAGCAGTATGAGATATCTAATTTTGCTAAGCCTGGATATGAATCTGTTCACAATCAAGTTTATTGGAATCACCAGTTCTATAAGGGGTTCGGCTTAGGTGCCGCATCGTTTTTGCCAGCACGTGATGGGTGCCAGCGAATAGTAAATGAAAAAAATCTTTTACGGTATCTCGATATTTGTGAAAATAATAGTTTTAATTTGATTGGGACGCCTGAAAGAGTATCTTTTGAGCAAGAAAAACTAGAAAAACTCATGCTTGGCTTGCGTCAGACAAGGGGTGTGGACTTGCATCGTATGGTATACTTATTAGAAGAAGAAGAAAAAGAACAGTTTTTAAAAAAACTAGCGTTTTTAACTGCTCATTCGCTTATTACGGAGGATAATGGGAAAATACGTCTCACGGCGAAGGGGATGCTTTTAGAAAACGAAGTTATTGTGAGATTGATGTAAAAAAAATTCTTTTCTGTTATAGTAGTTACCCGTTTTGTTTTTATTGCTTTATACATAATCATAGGTAAATTTTTTATTGTAAGAGGGACCATGGCGAAACATGTAGGGGTGAAATTACCCGAAGATCTTATTGAATTATTGAAAAAAGAAAAAACCGTTGCTGTGCTGGCAACATTTTCGGAAAAAGGGATTCCCAATACGACGCCCATTCAGTGTCTTTATCCTAAAGGGGATGAAAGCCTTTTGATCAGTATTCACAAAGAGCATACGGGATATATCAACATGGTATGGCAAAAAAAAGTTATGATTTGCTTTATGGATGAAGGAAATATTGCATATAGTATTTTAGGGCGAGCAGGGGTGGTCAGAGCTCCGTCTTCAGTTCATCCTCTTATGAATATTGTTCGTATTGATATTATTGACATAAAAAGTGATCGATCTATCCTGACAAAGGTAGACCAAGGGATTTTATGGAGTTATACTTCTCCTGAAGCAGAAGAGCTTTTTGTAAGTTTGTTTGATGAATTAAAAGAGCTTTCCAGAACGTTATAAATAACGATTCATAGGAAAAAGACGCGTAGGTCAAAAGAGAGGTAAGACGTTTGATGAATAAGCAGTTTTTTATTTCTTGTTATCGGGTCGTTTTGCTACTTTTTGTGTTGTCTTTTTGTCCGGATATGCTTGATGCTATGCCTTCTGCTCAGATTTCTAAAACTGGTGTGTTGCCAGCTACAACGCTTGATTCTAAATCTGTAGCAGTACCTGCAGTTCAATTGCCGGCTCCAGCCCCAGTTTCAGCTTCTGCTCCAGAAAAAGATCTTTTTGCCGAAGAAGAAAGCGATCTTGCTTCTGAGACTGAATCAGATACAGGGCCTGATACGGTAAGCTTATCTGAAGAGCAGGTAGGTTTTCAGGGAAACTGGCGCAAAAAAAAATATTGGCTTGTTAAAACCAATGAGTTAAGCAATGAAATTTACAGTATCGTTGCTCAAATTCAAGGTGCGCGCGAAGCGTTTAACGAAAAATATACAGCGATCGATAATCAGCTCGATGATTTTTATAAAGAGCTTGGTTTAGATCAAGGGAAATTACAAGAGCTTTTTGATAGTCTTGAGCGCTATCTTGATAAAAAGAAGAAAAAGAAAATAGAGGAAATAGATGCAAAGCAGGAGGACCAAACGCTTAAAGATAGAGATTATATTATTAAGATCGAATTAATTAGCGAGCGAATAAAAGACTACAAGAATAATCTTGATCAGCTCAAACTTGATATGAAGTCAATAGAAGATCTTGATAAATCAGTAACAGCACGTTTAAAAAAACTTGATGAACAAATAAGCGCAGCGGTGAAAGAATCATCAAAAGTACATAAAGTTACGCAAGAGTTATGGGATATTATTGATCATCGCAAAGCACGGGAGTATTATTATCAGCTCAAGGGCAACGTGCTAGAAAAACTCAAAGCGATAAAAGATTATTTAGAGCGCGATTTGTTACAAGATTTTGAGCGAGTCAGTCAGCAGATTAAAACGCAAATATCAAAAGTCAGAAGCGAAGTTGATGATTTAGAAAAAAAAGAACTTATTATTCGTGATCGGGCACAGCGTGTAGAACAGCTTAAACTCAAAGAGTTGCGAGCTCTCGACGAAGCTAAAAAACGTGCAGCGCAAGAAGAGCAAACAAAACCAAAACGTGTCGTAAAAAAAACAAAAACGTTTTTAAATAATACGTATGATTGGTTTACCACAGGCGTTGCCTATATTATTACCCAGTTTAAAAACGTGTACAGTAAGCTTTTCGGGCCGAAAAAACTTACGAAAAAAGTAAAAGCACAAGTTCCTGCCAAGCCCGCAGCTGTTATGCCTGCTGCTTCAGGACAAAAACAAATTCCTGTTCAAAAGAAAGCGCCGGGGCAAAAACAGGCTCCTACGTTACCACATATGTCCGTTCACCCCGAGGAGCGAGCACAGGGAGCGTCTCGAGGGGCTCCTGTCGTTCCAGCAATGCCGACAGCTATCCAACAGTAAATATAGTGTGACCGTTTTATTGATATCTTTATTTTTGTTCGCGAATTAAAGTATTCTAAAATAAGATTTGTGTGCATATTTAATCTTGGGAGATCATGTAATGATACAGTATGTTACGAAAATAATAACGATTAGCATTGTTCTGATATTTTTTATTATCGTTTTTTTTTCTAAAAAGCGAGAGCATAACCCCTATTTTTTCCCAGATTGGCATTATCCATTTGAGCTTCCAAAGTTATCATATCAATATCACGAATTACAGCCATATCTTGATCCCCAAACGCTAGAGATTCATTATTCTAAACATCATCAGGGCTACGTAAATAAATTAAATAAAACGATTGAAGCTCATAAAGATCTTCGTAAAACTTCTTTAGAACTGTTATTGCGTAATCTTGATTTTGTTCCTAAAAATATTAGAACCGCTGTCAAAAATTTTGGTGGCGGGCACTATAACCATGCGTTCTTTTGGGCGCTTTTAAAAACACCGGTACCCGTTGTTGATAATGCGATAGCTGGTGTTAGTACAAACAGCGTTTTCCCGTCGAATATTGTCCCTGGGAGCTTGGCTAAAAAAATAGTTCAAACGTTTGGGGGGTTTAATAAATTTAAAGAAAAGTTTGGCCAAGCAGCGCTTACATGCTTTGGTAGTGGCTGGACCTGGCTGAGCCTTGATAAAAAAAATAATCTTGTGATTCACAGTACGCAAAATCAAGATACGCCATTTTTACATGGGCTTCGCCCATTGTTATGTATAGACTTATGGGAACACGCGTATTATCTCATGTACCAAAATAGGCGCCAAGACTTTATTGATGCCTGGTGGCATGTGCTTGATTGGCAGAAAGTCGAAGAGAATTATAAAAGAGTGTTGTCTTTCTGAGCAAAAAAGTTTTTGATTATTTCGTGAATAACCTATGCAAAACGATATTTGCATGAAGATTTTTCACATGCTTGCTCTTAGAGCGCTTTGCGTATTATCATAATCTTAACGCAGTTGAGTAAGCTTATGTTTGCTTGCTCATAGTAAGTTTAATATTCTGCGAGAAGGGGTATGATTATGGTTGCCATGATTAAGAGGGAACGCATAGGGGGGATTCTTTTTGGGATGTTTCTTTTGTTTTCTTGTGTGTATGTGAGTGCTATGAAAGTTGAGGAAAAGAAAGGTGCTCCAACGATAACATATGGGGAGTGGAATACGAAGGTAGCACTTTCTTTACTCAAGTCGCTTGAATATCAAGCGTTTGATGAGTACATTCGTTCTTTTGAAGTGCAAGAAGTATTGCCTAAACAAGTTTATGCATGGGTAAAAAGAAAAGCAAGTATGGGGATAGTTCCGTGTATGTATTTTGTTCAAAAAAAGAATTGGATTGCGCTTCGAACTGGTGAGTATTCTCGAGATGATTTAGAAGTTTATTTGGCGAATTTACTTGTTTGTTTAGTTCGTATTCAGCTTGATCTTGTTTCGTGCCATCTTTTTGATAAGCTTCCAGCACCGGCAATTGTGAAAATTTATGATATGTTTAAAGGGAAATTCGCCTGGCGGTTTGATCATGCGCTTGCGATGTTTGATGCAAAAGGGGCTCGGTTTGAAAATGTTATTCGGTTGGCGAAAAAATGGTTTACTGATCGCATGAGTGTTGAGTTTCCATTTCATATTTGGGTAAAAGATTGTACGCAAACATGGCTTTCTTGGACAGGGCTGACAGCCGCAGATATTGTATATGGTAATCCAGAAATAGTAGCAGCTCGTAAGCAATCAAGAGTTTTTCGGGTTGTTTATTTACGATATATTTTTGCCATACTTTCGCAATCGTTTGAGCAACAAGGCAAATCATGGGTGAAGTTTTTTGTGTCTCAAGATTTTACGCCAGAAAACGTAGTCGGTTTGGGCCAGCTGAATAAAATAACTCCAAAGCTTAGAATTCAGATACGAGATCAGATAAGTAAAAGGCGTGTTGCTTTGTAGATTGTTTTTTTTGTTTGGTGTGTTGATAAAAGTTGATAAAAAGGGAAGCATAAAATGCTTCCCTTTAAGCTTTTTAACATGCAACGGTTTGTTTTTTTGTGAACAAATATGTGTTTATGTTCGCTAAACTCTTATTTTAAAAAACTTTGAATGAAAGTTCTTTCCCCTGGCGTTAATGGTCGTTCTTTTTGTTGATTGCAAGGGGGAGTAGTTGCTTTAGGTTTTTCTTGATCATAAAAATATTTGGAATGTTGTTTGGTAAACCATATTTCTGGATGAGCAAGAAGGAGCTCTATTTTTTTGTGTCCTTTTGAGCAAGCATAGTGGGCTGCTTTTAAACGAATTTGTTTTATAAGTTTTGGATAACAAGATAGTATTAATTTTACATCTTCAAATTCATTTTGTTTGATTGCATGTAGTAAAATTGCACAAAGATGTATTAACCTAACAGGGATATGTGTTGGGGAATTATTGATTGTGTGAATAAACGGTTCATAAAGAATGTGCGGGTAACACTCAATAAGAGAATATACATTTTCGTCAAAATTATGTGCTAGTGCATGGTGAAAAGCGATATCGATTAATAGCCTAGAACGTGGGCCGTCGATGTTCAGTTGAATAAGATTGTTTATGAGTGGTTCATACACGAGCTTGTGGTAGAACAAGGCAAGTTGGCGAGCATCTTCTTGCTTATTTTTTTCTATGGCACAGCAAAAAAGTTCTAAGGGAAGTTGAGGGTTAATTTGATCGAGTATTGTGAAGTGATAAAACATAAAAAAATTGTAAATGTGTGCATGAATATTGAGAATATGTTGTGTGATAATGGAGTCATTATTTTGAAGTGCTTGTAAAAAAAATGTTAAAATTTGTTGATCGTAAGTTTGTGTTTGCTGGTACAGCAATATGCTGTGTTGTATGAGATGGATTGATTCGTGATTTGCATTCATAGCATCGGTTGTTTTGGAACCAAACGGTGTTATGATACATGTAAGGGCAAATAGAAATGTTTTCATGAGGATATGAATACTTTAATTTTTAATTGAGGGTTACTTTTTTTAGCGTGCCAGAATAATATTAAATGATCAATAGTTCTCAAGTTGATATAGTTTTTATGCTGGTTTTTTGATTTTTCTAGGCAAAAAGGCTGTCAATAAAAGTGCGAGTTTCTGGAGATATCGGTGTTTCGTCTACTTGATGTTCTATCGAAGAATCCGTGGCTTTTGTCATTTGTGTGTCCTCGTTATCTTCCTGTGTGTTGCTGACTTCTTTTTCTAAAGCGATTGCTGGTTGTGGGATTTTATCTATTCCAACTTGTTTATCAATATCAGCGAGTAATTTTTTAACAGGATATTTTGAAGAGATAAGAGTATAGTTGGCGAGAAACAAAGTTATTTTCCTGTATACTGCAGAAGCTGGGTTGTAATAGCGTGGTATTTTTTGATAGCACCTTTCAAAAGGGGTTTTGTCTGTAAGTGGGTAAAAACGAAAGAGTAGAGCGCTGATTCCTGTAATATCGTTTTGTCCTATTGCAAACATGAAAAGTAAGTCAATAGCATCTATATATTTTTGCATGCGTGTTGTGTCAAAAAAGTATAGTATCCGAGTTGCTTTACGTATGTATGGTGTGGTGAAATAATAGATAAGTTTGTCATAATTTTCGCTGAGTTCTTTGCACAAAGAAGTAAGCTCTTTAATAATAGCCTGTTGATTTTGTGTTGCGAGGATTGTATTGTATCTCGTGATTTTTTTATTGAAATTACGAAAAAGTTTTTTGGCTTTTTCTTTTTCTTGCTTGAGAGACCATACAGGAACGGTTTGTCCATTTTTTTCTTTGGTGATAGTTACGTCGTGTGGGTTAGCCAAAGCATAATGGGCTTCGCATTTTTTTGTGGGGAAAATACGAGAGCAAAACCACTTTTTATTTTGAATTTTTTGTTGAAAAGCATCACGCTCTTGTTGTGTTTTAATGTGTGTAAGTGTGGCCCATTTTTCGCACCAATCGCATTGGACTGATAAAACTTGTTGAGTTGATTTTGTCGCCAGAACAAGTTTGGGTTGCATGCATAAAAGAGATGCATGAGTGCAAACGTTTATAAAAATAAGTAACGAGAGTAATAGTTTTATGTTTATAGTTTTCATGATAACCTCCAGACTAAAAAATTCAGGTTTATGTTTTAATTTTATCAAATATGAAATTTATTTCAACGGCCCCCATGTAATTCCAAATAGAAAAGATTATTGTGCGTGGGGTAAAAATCTCGAGATTCTTGTGTTTTGAGCTCGTTTTAATCTACCCTTACGAAAATAGATTTCTTAAGCCAGAAAGGGGATATGATGGACTTTTTCCTTGTTGGGTATATCGTCGCATTGCTTGTTGGGATTGTATTGTTATGGTGGTCGGGTGACCTGGCTGTTGATTTTGCACTTGAAGTTGCGCAAAAGTTTGGCTGGACGAATCTTTTTAGTGGGTTTGTTATCATGGCTGTTTCGACTGGTATTCCAGAATTAGCGGTGGCGCTTTCAGCTATTTGGAGCAATGCCCCACAGATATCTGCAGGAGATATTATTGGATCAAACGTAGTCGATATTACGCTTGTGCTAGGGGTTGTTGCGCTTGTTGCTCGTCGCATTACTGTGCGAAAAAGAGATTATGCGAATATTATTATGATGCTTCTAATAGCAGCGCTTGCCATGATAAATATTTTTTTCTTAGGTGTTTTATCTAAATCGTATGGGATTTTTTTGATTTTGCTGTATATTACGTGCTTATGGTTAATCTGGCAAACAGGAATGGCGCCGCATGTTCGCATGAAAAAGCTTGGTGAAGAAAGTGCCGGTGAAGCTGGCGTATTAGCGCCAATAGAAGAGCCTAAACGATCATTTTTGCAAACCAGATTAGGGGTTATTCTTAAATTTGTGGCAAGCATGATTCTAGTGTTACTTTCTTCAGAAATAGTCGTATGTTTTGCTCTTATTTTATCAAAAGCGTTTGGGATGAGCCTAGAAACTGTTGGAACAACGGTTATTGCTATTGGGACGTCCTTGCCAGAGCTGTCTTTGGGTGTTAGTGCTGTGCGAAAGAAAGAGTATTCGCTTGCATTGGGTAACTGCTTAGGATCAGTACTTGAACAGGGGACATTAATTTTGGGCTTGCTTGCATTTCTCTCGCCAGAGCCAATAAACGTTGTCCCATTGCGAAATATTGCGCCGTTTATGATGGCTGCTTTTGGTGTTATTGGCTTTGGCATAATCAAGCGAAAGAAGATTAATCGCATAGAAGGGATAATTTTATTGGTTATTTTTGCTCTGTTTATAGGCTATCAGTTATTGGGGATAAAAATATAAGTATGGGGATATGTGAGGGATTGTGCGATCAGTTGCGCAAAATCGAAGAAAAGTGGTTGGGTCGGCGCTTGTTATGCGTGTTTCGCTGTGCTGTATGTTGTGCTTCTTGCCAAAGTCCTGACCAGGAGCTTTTAACGCGGTGGAATTGGAAAGATAAAAAATAGCTAAAATAAGCTTGACTTATGTAGTGCTCGTGGTATAATAAAACTATATTTGAAATATTTTTGAAAAATTATCTCACTCATATTTACAGAGAAGAAGCCACAAAAAGCTTCTTCTCATGTAAATAAATCTAAAATAATTCTAGGCTCTGTTGACTTTTCAACAGAGAAAATCTGTTTACAATTAGGTCATGTAAAAATATAGTCTTAAAATCCCGAAGGGATTGTCGGGTAGTAGCCCATTGCAAGCCGTCTTCGGCG
>CAZFHP010000049.1:0-11221 GCA_964519365.1 uncultured Pseudomonadota bacterium | reverse complement strand
GCACTTCACGATCTATTATCTGTTTTAATCGCAATCTAATACTATCTTTTTGAATATCGCCAATACTTTTATCAAAATGCACACAACTTGGCAAGGCTTCAAGCTTTAGCAAATAATAGTATTGACATTTCAAAACATTGGCAACAAGATGCGCTATTTTAAAAGATCTTGATGAGTCCTGATATATAGGAATCCACGAAACAAAGTCATACATGGAAAAAGTTAATTTTGATATTCTTTCCAAGCTCGCTTTTATCTCAACATAGAGCGGTTCTAGTTTAGCCAAAACCCGGCGATATCTTTCTCTGATCACCCTATTTGGAGCTACCGCTAATATATTTTCTTGAGGAACATCTGGAACTCGAGCAAGAGGCTTCAATCTTGCTTTACCCCGAGAGCCACCCTTACCCAAAGACCTTGGGATATGAGAATATCCAGGAGCAAAAGCATGCGCATCATGAGACGTTACCCATGCCATTCTGCGAAAATCACGAGTCTTACGATCACTAACTTCAGAAAGAACATCAGAGCACATCCTGCGATGGCCAGAACTCCGTCTGTCTTGCCGACATACTCGACTCGTCCGGCTCCCGCGACGTTCTAAATCTTTTTCTGAAACATAAAATGCCCGTTGAGAGAATTCTTCTCTTTGTTGAGGAAGAGCCAAAAAACGCTCGCACTCACCAGAAAACTTCCCTCTTTGCCCTAATGGCCCAGTAGACGCATCTTGTTGTTTCCCAGACGAGACACCAATATCAGGCAATACAAGGTCTGACACTTCACACTTTTCTTGCATACTATAAGCACATGAAAAACTCAAACCTAACAGACAAAACGATATTATTAATTTCATGAAAAATCTTTCTTTTTTAAGCAAACACAAACAACTTATTAACAATATTTCCAAACGTATGATCTTTTAAAGCTTTCTGCATACACGCAACAAACAAATCTCGCCGCAACTTTTTATCGATTAAAAAAACTTCAGGAATAATCGCCCCTATATGTTCATCAAAACTCATTTCAAACTCCTGAAAAGCACTAAGACCTCGCCAACGAACAGCTCGAGCCAAAACAACAAGCTCCTGGACATAAAACAATTGTATTCGCAATAAATTTTCAATCAAATAAGCGAGCTTTCGTTTTTTTAAGAGATTATGAAGCTTTGGATATTGTACCCCTAAATCTTTTAACGAGCATGGACTTTTTAGCGTCACTTTAAAAAAATATACAGTATCTGTATAACGTTGCTCTATCGATCCACGAATCGCTTTATACAAGGCTAACGTTTTATTATCAATCACTCGCTCTAATGAGTTTAACACAGGCTTGAAAACAGTCTGTGGCCCCTGCTTGCGACACTCACGAGTTTGTAATCGAACACAAGCAAGACTACTGGGCGAACTCATCTTTGTACTTTTATCAGCCCAAGCCATTTTTGGTTTAACTAGAGGTAACACACAAATCTCAATTCTGCTTCCAGAGTTGCGTTTTTTTTCTTTTTGCATACCATGTACCAATGGGATACAGAAAAACAATAATCCAGGGAAAATACCATTAATCAATCTAATATCTGCGCACACGCTCAACACTTTCAATCAAACTTAAAATAACACCTGCATTTTTTCACACAATTGAATCCTTTCGCCAGCAAACAAACCCTTTAAAGACAACTGCATAAGGGCGATAAACCTATTAACATCAGACCTAGTCCATTGTAAATTCGAAAACGACTCCGGCATAAAACTAACTATTTGTTGACAACATATAACTTTCATGGCTTCAACAAGACTTGTTTTTCGAAGCTTTTTCATACGGCTAACGCAATCAGCACTAACACAAATTAAGTTATACAAAAACACCGCTCGACAACGCCCTCTAAGACGACGTGAAATATTGACAGAATAAAATTCTCTATCAACAAAACCCGCGATTGAAACACTTGATTGATAAAAATCTTTAAGCACATTCAAGCTTTTAAGATAAAGCTCAAAATGCTCACGGACCATCCTGTCATCAAACGGATTTCTTTCAGCCACTTTTACAATTGGCAAACGAAGACGGACCCTCTTTTTCTGTTTTTTTGGGGAGCGTTCTGTTTTAACGCAATGCTTCATGGAAACAGGCGGCAATGAACACGCAAAAATACTCGCCTGACAAAGCAATAAGCATGAAACCCCGGTAACCCACTGCACCACATTTATTTTTTTTGTCATAGTGCCCCGATACAAATTACAACAAACACTCTTTGATGTTGTTACTTACCAATAAAAAATACGAAAAAAAATAACCGAAAGACAATAGATCTATAGATTCATAAAGCTTTGGGCCCAAGACAAAGAACAATACTAATACCAAACTCTTTGTCAATTTTTTTGCCAGAAGATAGGGCAACTACTCCTATTTTTTTAATAATCGTATATGACTATCATATGTATCGCCTATCACAGATATGTGCCAATTTAAAATCCAGTTAACTTGGGGTATAAAAGATTCACTTACAGGACCCCATAAACTTCTAGTCATAGTAGGCGCTCGCAAACAACTCTTAAGTGCTTTTATATTTTTAACACACCAATCTCTACACATGCAAAGATTATCAATCAGACCATTTAACGTCACTACTTCCCTTAAAAAAACATCCCGCAACTTTCGTGAAAACTGTTTGTCAAATTCTCCGAAAGCACTTTTTTCGTCCATTCCTTTTTGAACACACCACTTACAAAGAAAAGATTTGCCGTCTAAAATGCATTGTCTATATTGCCCACACATCTCCACAATACATGATTCATACAACGCGAACTCTTCTTGACTAAACAATCGATCACATGAGTTTGTAGAAGGAACGCGCCGGGAAACTATCTGCTCAAGTAACTGTGCTGGCAATTTTGTTCGACAATACTTAGAGGCGTATCCTTGAGTATTCTGTAAAAGTGAGTAATTCATACCATGAGCACATGATATCCCAAACAACAATAAGAAAAGAACGCCACTACATCGAATACACTTTAATCTATTTTCCATCATATGCCTTTCTTTTAAACCACTAAAATTAGCACTATCGTTTCAACCCACACAGCGTCCGTACTCTTTTATAAAGAAACGCATCTCTTCTCAAAGATCGTCTCATATTCTCAACAAACGCACATTTACTCTTTTTTTGAGAAAATCTTTTTGGCATAAAAGAGTGTATATTTGCACAGCATAACACTCTTATTTCTTCAGATGCTTTTGTAAATATCCCTTCTAGTTTCGGGGTCAACAAAAAAAACAGATTGTGAGCGAATAACATTATCACGTAACAATCTGATACGCTCAATCACCAAATATCCAAGCATAAGCAAGTTATCAAGAAGATGTGCCAATTTAAACGATGTACTTACCGATTCTATTTCTAGCTTATAATAATAATCAGGAATAGAACATTTAAACATTATCCCAATCTCTTTAACTTTTTCTGCATATAAATCTCTTATCGCTTTAACGCTTAACAGATAATTTTGCAATTCTTTTACATCAATTGTTCGATCAAGAGGGTTTAAAACAAGGGGCAACGTCAAAGAGTCTCGCACCCTAAGCCCTAAGTCTCGATCACTATCTCTTTTCATCTTTTGACCAATAGAACTCAAAAGAGAGCTTGGAGGCAAAGCTCTACTTGATGGTTTATATTTACGAACACGATGCATTCTTCTTGGATTAAGACGAGCTCGCCCTCTGCGAGGCGTAACATCAGGGAAAGAAACCTTACAATCAATATCCGACAAACACACAAACTCACCATCTTTCTTCATTCCATAAACTGATGCGATACAACACAGCAAAAATAAAATAACTTTTGTTACAAAAGCATGCTTAGCATATCTTGCCATAATAAAAACCCTTCTCAATAAAACCAGAACATTAATTTTTGAAATACAACACGCAGGGTCCTGTTATTTACCAATAAAAAACAAAAACATCAAGCAAAAAGTTATTAACCCTGCAAGAACATCATCAAGCATCACTCCTAATCCACCATGAACATAACGTTCAATTAAACATATGGGAAAGGGCTTAATGATGTCAAAGATGCGAAAAAGAATAAAAGAAAAACAATAGATCCATAAAACTTTGGGAATCATAAAAAGCGCAATACTCATACCAAGCACTTCGTCTATGACAATACATGACGGGTCTTTTATATTATTTTCACGCTCAAAAATATGTGCGCAATATGAGCCTAGAACAAATAAAATAAGCCATAACATACTGTTTTGAGTAAACGTAAAAGACGGGAGCAAGAAAAAAATAACAGTAGCCAAAGCACTGGCAACCGTGCCGGGAGCAACAGGCACATACCCAACATACCCAACCGTTGCAATAGCTTCAGCAATACGTACATAGATTTTTTTCACGAAATCCCCCGCAACTTTTTTAACCCAACCAGCATCGCCCGAAAATTCTTAATCACATATCTGTACGCAGAATATACGGTCAAAAAAGCGGTTACGTATATACTTACAGCGATTATTATTGCAAACGCATCATACAGATAAAATTTTGCAAGCATAAGACGTAAAAACAAAAGATAAATCAAAACAAACTGTGCGGTCGTTTTAATTTTTGCCAAACGAGATGTTACCAATGCATGGCTACTTTTGAGCATGATAATACGTAAAAAAGTAATACAGAGCTCTCGCAAAACAATAAGCCCCAAGAACCAGCCCGGGATAATGCTTCTAACATAAAAAACCCCGAATATTCCAAAAACCAGTATTTTGTCTGCCAACGGGTCTAAAAAATTACCGATCTCGCTCGTAATATTATAACGACGAGCCAAATAGCCATCACAGGTGTCAGTAAGCGCAGCAAGCGTAAATACAAAAAGAGACGTAATAAGCCATCCTGACCCCCATAAGAAAAAAACAATAAAAACTGGGGTCAAAACAATACGTATAACCGACAGTACATTTGGAAGATTGCGAAAATATATCAAACGAATCATCTCCTGCTAGATATCAATGATTTTTACTTTTTTTAAGAATACCAAAGACATACACAAAAATAAAGATCCAAAAACGCGATAAGCACATTTAAAACAATTTTATCTCAGGAGAATATTGACCCAACCCAATAAAATTTCCCATAGTAATATTAGGACAGAGCAAAAAATTATTACGTTTTTTCGGGGGAAAAAGGGGAGAAAGATGTTTAACATGTTAAAAAACACTAAAAGACGCTGTCGCCTCGCGTCATTTAAAAGTAGGCTGTTTTTACATAAAAAGCAGCGTGAGCTCAAAGAATCACTAAAGCATATTCGGGCAAAACCACGTTTACTATTTTTCTACGCAAATAATCTCATTAACGAGCGAACGTTTCTTTTTTTAAAAATGCTCACGTCTGTGCTCGCCTTTTGTTATGTTACGCTCTTTTTGTCACAAAAAGCAAAAACATACTTGAAAAAGCAAAACAAAAAAACGATAACTATCCACAAGATGGCGCACTTAAGCAAGAAGTAAGATAACATTAATGTATTCCAAAATACGCCCACAGCGGCTCGCCGCTGTGGGCGTATTTCTTAAAACTCTATATTCAGATCTAAATGCGCAGCAAACGTTTGTGGGATATTTTCTCCAGCAAACGAGTATCGTGCACCCAGCGCAAGTCTGTAATAGTTATTAAACTGGTAACTAAAATCAAGGCCTAATCGATGCTCAGTCTCTCGCGTGTCTTTAATCAAGATACTTGGGTCATAGACATCGTCAACGCGTCGAGCACCCAGGTGGTCCCGGTCTTTGTATCTGAAGTCATAGAAAATATCCAGGAAGCCTCGCTTGAAGATAACACGCTCAAACATGTTTCCTACTTGAAAGTAAAACTCATGACCCTTGCGAATCTTTGTTCTTTGCACCGTGTCTGCAAAGCGCCTGACAGTTGCATTCAATTCGTTAAAACTTCCCGTAGAATTAGAGCCGTCTTTTAACTTAACAAGATCACCAAAAGCAATTAGATCTCTTGGGAGCTCTTCTTTTCTGTTTGTAGCGTATTTAACAGACTTTGGCACGCGCCTGTTTAATCGCGACGTAAAATTATACGTAAACGACGCGTGAATATGTGGGTTTAAAAATCTATACACATCCCACAGAACAGACACAAACGGCGTAAGCTCTACAAAGCCACCATTGCCCAACTCTGGATCCCATAGTGTATACATGTTGCGCTCTTTGCCAACGGGAAACAAAAAGTTCAAGCCAAACAACAGACGTTCAGCTTTACTTGAGTTAATATTCACGCGAACAAATGCAGCAAGATCACCAACGCCTACTTTTGTGCAATTGCGATCATAACGTATATCTTTGGCGTTAAGAATCTCTTGAAAAATCGATTCTAGATTAATATTCGTAAACGGCGCTTTTGATATTTCACTAGCTTGTTTTTTTGCCGTCAAATCAGCTTTGATAGCAGGCGTAAGCTCAGACGTTAATTTCAGGCGATTATGCCGGGCAACAATAGGTACCGAAAAACCATACGCAATATCACCGTTTCGGGCATGGCTTGAAAAATTAAACGATGCGCTTAAACGCCCAACAGACGCGTCAAATACAAGTGGCTGGCCAGCAAGCTTTTTAAACGCTGCAGGATATTCTGTAGAACCAACTTTATCAAATTTATCTGACGCAGCCAGCTTACTGACAAGCGAAATATCTTTGATTAAAATACTCTTTTGGCCAAAAACCAAGCGTGATAAATCTTGACTGTTCCCGGTATTTGAATACGCACGTGACGCATAATCACCACTTAACGCAATTTGAAATAAGTCGTGCTGCTCAAAAAATAACGAATAAAACGGCCAATGGGGAAGCTTGTACGTCAAGTCTGGCTGTACTTTATCTTGTTTGGCCAACGTTCGGGCAGTCCCACCATAAACAGCTTTGTTAATCTTGCGTCGCTTTTCTCGAAAATATTCCTGCCGAAGCTCTTTGTTTACTTTACCGGTAAGATACTTGTCAAAATTTTTGTCTCCTGGATGCAACTCTGATTTATCTCGACGTGCAGATACGAGTTGCAGATCACAAAAAACGCACAGTATCAAACTCAGTAATAAAATAATCCTATGCTTCATGCTCATAGTACTCTCTATCTTATTAGTCTAACATACTTTTAACTTGCCTTTTCACCTCATGCTTAATTTTCTGCGAGACAGCATGTCTGCTTTGAGCAGCGTAAGCAACTTTACGTTTTTTTTGCAAATTCTTGAGCTCTAGCATGATATCGTTAAGTTTACGCTCAAGATCTCGTGTTTCAGCTCGACGACTTTGCTCTTTATACGCAACGTTATGCTTCGTCTTCAAATCACGTATTTGATCTGTAATGGCATCCAGCTTTTTATCAATATATTTTGAATCACTCGTCTTTCCCTGACGGCTAACTTTATAGCGTAATTTATTGATATGACGCATAACCATCGTAACCCGATCATCAAGATGCTTTGTTATTGCATCAACCGTTGCGGTTGTTTGTTCATCGATATAATTATAGATCTTATCGATATCATGATCGCCTTCAGCTTTTATTTCAGCCGTTGTTGTAAACTCAGCTGTTACATCTTTATCCTGATAAACGTAATAAAAAGAAAAAACAGCAAGCGAAAAGCATATGAGCCCAAAAAAACCTGGGACAACAATTTGCTTGTTCTTTGCAAAGAAAGTATTAACACGCGATGGGGCCTTTTTACAATATTTTGGAACCATTTTGCAATACGATGGCAACCCCTTGCAAAACGATGCACACGATTTTTTGCATTTTTTCCAAAAACGCTTTATCTCTTTAATCTTTTTCTTAAGCTCTTTTTCATCAAACATAATTCTCCTTCCTCAAAAATTTTACCACTATAATTTTACGATTACTACTGTTCAATTACTGTTCAGTTTGTGTTAAGAATCGTGCAAATGCTTCAAATGTCGTTTGCTTCGCTTCATATATCGTACCTTCTGGAACAAGTAATGGCCCTTCAAATCCAACATACTCGTTACTTGGACGATCATCAGCTGCTCGAGAAATATATTCAACAATCCCGCCGCCACTTATAATATTTATTGGACTCAAAGAGATATCAACAGGCAACTGTACATCAGCTCCCCAGTAAGGGAATCTATTCAGGCCCATCACCCAGCGACCACCGTCTTCTATGTAAATACCAGCGTCACTGGTAAAAGAAAGAGACTTTACATTGCCACGGCTTAACAAAGACCCTGGAGGATCTGCTTTTGCGCGCGCCGGTAATTCACCACCCTGATCGTTAAATGCAAAGACACCATTATTTCTAACCGAAAGCTTGCCATTACTTTCAAACAACCATGACGTCGCACCGTTACCGGTTACAACAGCTGACTCTTGCACTCCTCCACCAACACGAATCTCACCAGTTGACGCAACAAGAATGTTAATATCGTCTTCTTGCAGCCGTTGGTAGGCATCTTGTGCCAATATCGCCGATGGGCTTATTGTTAATTTTGCAGACGTATCAATATCAATACGGGACCCCGTATCTACTTTTAGGTTACCAATACCAGAAATAAACGCTTGAGCAATCTCTGCCCGGGCTGCAACAGGCAATGCCTTTATGCTTAATATCGCACCATTATCAAGCGTCATACTAGCACGACCTTCAATTGTCCCTTGGGAATTTCGCCCATCAGTACGTTTGTAAACACGCTCCCCGAGCAATTCAACAACTGTGTCGTGAGAAAGTACAACTTTACCTGGACCATCAAAATTAATCGTTGCATTCTTTTCAATAGGGTGCGTTCCCTTCTTAAATATCAACGTTGGAATATTTCCACCAACAGGGATAAATTTAAACGTTAATTCAGATTTTTTATCAAAAAACAGCGTGTTGGCATCAAGCGTCATAGTGCCCGTTACATACACAACGTTGCCAACACCTTTAACATTAAGCACATGAATGCCATTGTTAAATGTTATTTCTTTATCAAGCGCTTGATATAATTTCCCACCACTTTCAAGAAGAATATTGCTTGGATAGTAATCATTGAGATAGAAATTATTAATCTGAGCACCCTGCAATCTATTATTGTTAATCGTTGCATCCTGTTCTACAAACACACCACCTCGTCGGGTCTCACCAGTCGTAAACCCACCAAACGGTAAGCTCAGCCCTCGATGAATAGCATGAATTTTACTCTCTTCTGTTCGACGCTTCTTTTTACGAGAACCGCGCGTTTGATCATCGGCATCACTCATATCACCGCGCGACAGGAGCTCATCTTCTTCTGACTCCATATCTCCTCGTTTTCTTGGAAGCTTATGTTTTGGATGATGCTTCTTCTTTCCACCATGCTTGTTGCTTGCAAAAAGGGCTGGCTTAACAGACGTTCGTTCTGTATATAAAGCACGATCTACTCGGCGCATGTTAATAAACGCCGTATTTGGCACACGAGCCTTTGTGCGTGCTTTCTTCAATTGAGCACGCGACATACGGGAACGAATAAACGATTGATCGATGCCCTTACCGTAAAGCTCTATTGATTCTAAATCAAATGCTGCAGACTGCTGTTTAATAGGATTGTCGAGTATCTCCATACGTTTTACACGCAACATAGAGTTCTCTTCAATCACAAACGCATTTGAATTACCATTTCTAATCGATATCGTTGGATCATCAAATGCCAAGCTCGCAACACCCGCTGTTCCAAGATCTTCATCTGTATTGGTCAAATAAATACCCGTGTCGCCGTTAAAGATAATCAATGGGTTTGTGTCGTCTTCAGGAGAGTCTGTTGATACTCCAACACCAACCTTACGTTGAGCAATCTGATCAATTGAGAACCAATCATCTTCGTCTGGTTCTATCAATGCCGTACGAACCATTAATTCGTTATACTCAGCATTCCCAAAGAATGATATTGATCCTGAAAGCTCAATCGCATCACGCTTAACAACCAATTCGTTATCAATATCTTCAACGTCAAATGCCATACTCGTATCATTGCCAATCGGCACCGTTGAGTGACCCGCCAATGCAATGGATGCATCAATAAAGTCTCTTGTCCTGAACTTAATATACTCAAGACCAATCAACTCAATATTTTGAAGCATAAGAGCGTTTGCATCAAGATCTAACGTTGGTCTGTAAAGTTTTAATGCATTGGCCGCGCTGTCAAAGAAGAATGGACCTGAATCAACGTTACCACTGTCTGTCTCTATATCAAGACGACCACGCAATACAAATTGCTTCTTGCCCATCAAGCCTCTAATTCTAAATACATTGTCACCCTGACCATCAACAATAATTACCGCAGGGATATTCACAGACTGACCTGTATACTCATGTCGTTCGTTAAAATATTCTCTTGGGATAACAACGTCTTCACTTAACTCCCACGTTACATTTGGCCCAATACATATTCTTCCTGGCTCTAGCACTCCATTAGGATCACTTTGTAGATCAAACGTGTTGTTATTGATACGTGATAGCTCAATATTCGTTAAGTATACACTGCTGCCAGCAGGAACAATAAACTGCGGCTCGTCTGCATGAGCAAAAATAACCGTTGCACCATTACCATTAATCGTAACAGAAGGTGTTCCATCGCGACCACAAGTATGGAAGACATCGTCACAGAACTGATCTTGTGTGCCAATTTCGATCTTCTCGCCTGGATGCACATGCACGCTTTCTTCTAATTCAATATCACACGTAATAAGTTCGAATAATATATTCTTCTTAACAATCGCGTTACTATTATTTCTTATTTGATCACCAAGGTGTATAATCGCACTGCTATTATTTCTGATATTATAATTAAGCGCATGGCTCGTCGTCCTGCAGCAATACAAGAGCAGGTTACTATTGCTTCGTGATAATAGGCCATCACCAAATTCTAAGTTAACAATTGCATTACTATTATGTATTGCAAGATCCGTATCAAACTCTAAACTCAAAATCGCATTACTGTTATGTATCGCTAGATCATTATCAAAGTCTAAGTTAATAATCGCATTACTGTTATTCCTAATATTATAGCTCAACGCATTACTTGTCGTTCTGCAGCAATACAAAAGCGCGCTACTATTATTATGCGACAGCTCACAACCAGTATTCTTCAAGCTCACAATCGCGTTACTGTTATTTCTTATGCCATAACTTAACGCATGGCTCGTATTCTTGCAGCAATACAGAAGCGCATTACTATTTGCTCGCGCAAGTTCTGTTCCATAC
>CAZFHP010000048.1:0-11314 GCA_964519365.1 uncultured Pseudomonadota bacterium | reverse complement strand
GAGGTTGATTCTGGTGCCGGTATATGCTTGATAATTGATTCAAATAACGGCTTCATGTCGCCAGACATACTTGTTGGGTCATTAGAAACAAAGCCTAACTTTGATGAACCGTATAAAATTGGAAATTCTAACTGATCTTCATGTTCTGCTAAATCAAGAAAGAGATCATGGATAGTTTTTTCTGTTCGTTCAATATCAGCGTCTTTTCTGTCGATCTAATTAATCAAAACGATAGGTTTCAGATTAAGCTGTAATGCTTATTGTAGTACAAACCGTGTGCCGGGTAATGGCCCTTCTGCGGCATCAACAAGTAGTAAGAAGCCTTCGACCATTTGTAATGTTCGCTCAACTTCGCCGCCAAAGTCCATGTGGCCCGGTGTATCGACGATATTTAATTTTGCTTCAGGGAGTTTGATTGAGGTGTTTTTAGCCAAAATAGTGATCCCACGCTCTTTTTCAATGTCACCGCTGTCCATTACTCGATCAACATCAGCAGCAGTTGTTCCTGATTGTTTAAGCATTTCGTCAACAAGTGTTGTTTTGCCATGGTCAACGTGGGCAATAATCGCAATATTCCGTAAATCAGATCGTTTTTTCGTATTCATAAGTACACTCTTTATTAGTTTGTTTAAATTTTATAGAGACCCGTATTATACCTTAATTTATAACAATTAGGTAGTTCCCCACCCAAAAAATTGGGAAATATATCTTTTATGAATATACCATAGAAATAGACGCTTTGTAAAAATAAATTACAAAAAGCAAGCAAATAGTGTGAAAAGTGTCTTTTGTATAAAAATCAAAGTTGTACAAACGAACTATTTTTCGTCTTTTGCGAAGCTTCAGCTTGCCCCTGAAGAACCAAGAAGTCTTTATCAAGTTCTTTGAGATACGCTAAAATTTCTTGCGAATACTGAGGGTGCCTAAGTGCAAAATGAATATTCGTTTTTAAGAGCCCCAGAGGTGTTCCGGCGTCGTACCGTTCGCCTTGTATTTTATATGCAAAGACTTTTTCACCACTTAATAGTAACGCTTGAATAGCGTCAGTTAATTGAATTTCTCCGCCGGCGCCTATTTTCAAATCATCAAGAATATCAAATATTCCTGGAGACAAGACATAGCGACCAACGATGGCTAAATTTGAAGGAGCCTCTGACATTTGTGGCTTTTCTACAAGCTCTTTCACTTGAAAAAGATTAGGCGAAAACTGTTTTCGAACAGAGATAACGCCATAACGGGAAATATTTTCAAGAGGGACTTCTTGTACTGCGACGACATTACACTTTTCTTGAGCGGCAACCTGGATAAGTTGTTGCATTGCAGGAATAGAACCGGTAAAAATATCGTCAGGCAAAAAAACCGCAACGTGATCGTTGCCAACAACATGTTTTGCTGACCATACAGCATGACCGAGTCCCATAGGTTTTTTTTGTCGTACGTACGTAAAGTTTGTTGATTTTACGATTTTTTTAATATCGCCTATTAAAGCATCTTTGTTTTTTGATTTAAGAAATTGTTCGAGCTCTGGATGGGAGTCAAAATGATCTTCAATCGTATTTTTGTTTCGGCCTGTTATGATCGTAAAATTTTTGATCCCTGAATATATGCCTTCTTCAACGACGTATTGAATTGCAGGCTTATCAATAATGGGAAGCATTTCTTTAGGGGTTGTTTTTGTTGCTGGCAAAAAACGTGTTCCCACTCCCCCTGCTGGAATAATAGCTTGTGTAACGATCATTGTCCTCTGTCTCCCTTTGTAAGATTACGTTTACTTTTAAAATTGTTCTAAAAATTTTATTTTACCGCCATAAAACAAGCGAATATCGTCAATAGCATATTTAAGCATTGCAAGCCGTGAAAAGCCAAAACCAAAGGCAAACCCAGAATATTCGTTTGGATCAAGCCCTCCTGCTTTGATTACATTTGGATGAATAAGGCCGCCCGGAAAAACTTCAATCCAAGTTGATTTTTTGCAAACAGCGCAGCCGTTTTTACAAAAAACACAGCGCATATCTATTTCTATCCCTGGTTCAACAAATGGGAAGAAGCCAGGTCTGATGCGAATATCCAAATCTTTTTTGTCAAAAAGGGCTTTGAGCGCTTCTTGTGCCGTTGCAAATAAGTGTGAAAGCGTAACGTTTTTGTCGATTAAAAATCCTTCGCATTGCATGAACGCAAAATCGTGCGACGCGTCAACCGCTTCATGTCTATATGTTCGCCCTGGAACAATTGCTGCAATAGGAGGTTTTTTCGTTTGCATAGCATGAATTTGAACAGGCGACGTATGCGTTCTGAGTAAAGAATTTGGCTTATCAGTCCAAAGCGTGTCATACATATCACGAGCAGGGTGATCTTCCGGAATATTTAACGCCGTAAAATTATAAAAGTCGGTTTCAAGTTCAGGCCCATCAAGGATTTCATAGCCCATTGATAAGAAGATATCTTCTACTTCTTCTAAAAACTGCGAGTATGGATGTAGGTGCCCTGCAAGCGCATTTGGCGTGTACGCTGTGATATCAAAGTTTTGTTTCTTAAGCACAGCTGCTTGGGCAAACTTTGCAATCACGTCTTTTTTTGCTTGATCAAAGCGCTCTTCTGATTCTTTTTTTAACGCTTGCAATAATGGCCCAACGGTCTTTTTTTCTTCAAGCGATAAGTTTTTAAGTTCTTTGACTAAAGACGAAATCGTCCCCTTTTTCCCAAGAAAGTATGTACGATGTGCATCGAGTTGTTTTACAGAAGAGGCTTTTTCTAGAGCTCCGTCAAGCTCTTCTTTTATCGTATCAATCTTTTTATGTACATCAGACATCGTATCTATTCCTAAGAAAACAAAACATACCCATAACTAACTTTGTTAGGATACCAGGTTTTGTTGATTTTGCCAGCTTATCTAATTTTTAATGTCAGCAATGCGAGCACAGAGAGTATAATAGACACAATCCAAAAACGCACGGTAATTTTTGTTTCTTTCCAGCCCAATAGCTCAAAGTGATGATGTATCGGTGCCATGCGAAACATGCGCTTGCCAAAGAGTTTAAACGAGGTTACTTGAATAATTACAGACAATGTTTCTATGACAAAGATTCCGCCACAGAGTATCAAGATAAGCTCTTGGCGTGACATAAGTGCCATAAGTGCAAGTCCGGCGCCGAGTGTAAGTGAGCCAACATCGCCCATAAAAATTTGAGCGGGGTATGTGTTGTACCATAAGAATCCCAAAAGCGTACCAACGAGTGTAGCCCCTAAAATTGTCATTTCGGCGCTTTGAGCAAATGGGATATACAGATAGCTGGCAAAGTCTTTGTGCCCAGCTAAATATGCGATAAACGAATATGTTGCGAAGTTAAAGATTAATGGTCCGGTTGCTAACCCGTCCAGACCATCTGTAAGATTTACAGCGTTACTTGTTGCAACGATAATAAATACCCCCCAGGGGATAATAAGCCAGGTCAGTTCTGGCTGTATTGTTTTTACAAATGGGACGCATAGTTTTGTATTTGGGTTTGATAAGAAATACCAGAGCGATGTAACAAGTAAGCCTGAACCTATTTGTAAAAGAAACTTTGTTTTACTTCTAATGCCCTTGTGATATTTGATCTTAAATAAATCGTCAAGAAAGCCTATTGCCCCAAAGCACACGATTCCCAATAAAAAAATCCAGACGCGTATGCTTTGTAAGTTTGACCATAGTAACGCGTTAAGAACGAAAATCATGATGATAAAGAGCCCGCCCATTGTTGGGGTATCGTTTTTCTTTTTATGTGAATCCGGAGTCCATGGGCGTGCTTTTGCTTTAAACTTTCTGAGTGATGCTTGAATAAACGTGTTGCCAAAGAAAAAAGAAAAAGCGATAGCGCTTAAAAAAGCGCAAATAGACCGGACGCTGACATAGTGAAATAAGTTAAAAAACGAGTACTTTGTTTGTAAAAGCTGTGCTATATGATAAATCACGAAAAAAGATCCTGTAGTTTGTAAACGATGTTTTTTATTTTACAAACTACAGGATACTCTTTCTTGCGATAATCTGCTACTGAGAAATCAAAAAGGGCGACTATTGTTTTTTTTATATGTTTTTATGGCTACTCTCTTTGATCTTATGCCGTAGGAGCAGGTAATCCCAAACGGGGCCCCACATAGGCCGCATCAGGAAAAATTTTCGGTGCAAATTTTTGAATTGCTTGAACCGCTAACTTTTGAGCAATTGGATTTTGTGACACTGTTTGTACAAGATCAAGAAAGCCACTGCTTTGTTTATTTTCGAGCCATGTTTTGTTGTCAGGAAAAAGCTCAGTAACGATCATGGTCAGCGTAGGATTATTCAGTTGTTTTATGCTACAAACAATCAGTTGTAAAACATCGAGCATGTCGTTAATAAGCGGGCAATACTTGTTTTTTTTGTTGGCAATCAGCTTTTTCACAAAAGTCTTTTCATGATGAGCATATAGGTTTTTAAGTTCTTTGTGCAAAGCATACATGTCAGAAATTAGATCTTGTAATTCTTGAGTGACGGTTTGTTCTAAAATCTTTTTTTGCTTGTCTGATGGGAGATTTGATTTTTTGAGTTGTTCTATAACTTGTGGCAAGCGTTGGTCAAGACTTCTGTTGAACAAGTATTCTCGAACAATTGTATCATAGCGCTCAAAGTATACACGAAATTGCTTGCTGCCGATAAGTTGAGCATATGCTTGATCATGACAAATCGCCGTATGCTTAAAGTAAAGCACTGTTTTTAGTGGGTCAAACGATTGGGCCTTTTCTTGTTCATAAAAAGAGTATTGTCTTTTGGTAAGATTGTCATAAAATGCTGTGAATATTTTTAAACGAGTAGGATTTTTTCCTGAGCTTTGAAGTTCTATTTTGTGTGTTTCAAGAAGTTCGAGCGCTTGTGCACACGTATTGTCTGGGCTAAACATGGCCAAAAGATAGGTATCGCATAAGTTAGGATAAGAGCCATACAGGTCTTGTTCTAGAAACGTTTTAAGTTGGTATTGCGAGAATGGATGAAGTATTGCATGAAGAGTGCTTTCTTGAAGCGCTTGTGGTGCACGGTCAAGAACCTGTGCTGCTATGTAATAATTCCCAATGGTGCATGGTTTCTTGCCTGTAACCCAATAATCTTCAAGTCGTGCATATAAAAACGTGAAGAGTTCAAATTGAATGTTTTCGCATTCACGTTTTGTAAGATGATATACGTCTTGTGTTGCGATTTTTAAGATTTCTATTTTAAGCGTAACGCGCTTGAGCAGTGCAATAAACTCTTTCAAGAGCGTTATTTGCGCTTGCATGCTTGGCGTTATTGTTTTATCTTTTTTGTACTGTTGTCCGAGCGATACGATATAGTGTGTTTTGAGTCTTGAGATACTAGTATCGTAGGTTATTATACTTGCAGTATCAAGTGTTTTGCCAGGAAAAATGACGCGTAAAAAATCGAGTTTTGCTTCAAGTGTGTTAATTGTACTGAGAAAATCTTGTGTAGTATTTGTTGGTTTACTTGTAGTAAGTTCGTATGTTGTTTCTGTTGCGCCTGTTTCTTTTTGTATTTCGGGTTTAACGGTGCAGAGCAAACGCGATGGCGATGCTGTGTACAGCAAGACAGGAAAAAACAGAACATAAAAGTATTTATGTGCTCTCATAATTTCTTTATTCCCCCAGATAAAATAAAACATGTATCTGTGATTGTTAATTACGCTTCAATCGCAATAGGTGTAGGAGCAATAGGTGTAGGCGCTACTTGTTGCGTTGCGGGATCAAATATCGGCGCTATCTCTGGTGCGCATGATGCAATAAGATAGTCATATACCGAATAATTCTCTTGAATATGCGTAGAGTTTTGAACAATAAATCTAAACGCATCAAAAAGCTGTTTTCTTATTGTTTTGTATGCTTCGTCATCACTATTTAAATCTATTAAAAGTTGGCGTGCGTGTGTGCTTCTTGTAACCATAGAGAGTATGCTTCCTGTCGTTTGATTATCGTCTAAAAGATAGCCAACGCGCAGTTCAAGAGTATCTATTCGGTTACGTTCGTTTGGTGTTATTGTTGTAACGTCGCCAGAGGCTAAAGCTTGGCGAATATCGTAAAGCTCTTGCGCTTGTGCGCTTTCTTCGCGTATTGTTTTTGCTGTTTGAGTGAGTTCTGCTATGCGTGCTTCGTATCCTTCTTTTTCAAAAGAAAAGTTGAGCTTTTCTACGGTTGATGTTTTGCTGTCTAATTTTTGTTTGAGTTCTTGTTTGAGTATAGTTGCCTCATTTTCGTAGGCTTGTGCGATATCTTCTTGTTTTGCAATTCTTTGTTCGAAGCTTAGTTTTTGTTGGTTACTTTGTGTACTTTGTATTTTTTGTTGTAAATCATGGACTCCAGCTCGTAAACTTTCTGGGACGACATATCCGTGATGTTCTTTAATGCTTAAACGTCTTAATGCTGCGTTAAGTTCGTCCATTTCTTCTGTGTTTATTCCTGTGTTTGTGCCTGTATCACTATCTACAGGATCTTCTTGTGTATGATTTTCTGCTTTTGATAACGCTGATTTGAGTCTTTCTTCTGATGCTTTTCCTGCGTCACTTTGTAAAAAATGGGTAAGCGCTTTATGGTGTTGAGCGCATACTTCTTGTTCTAGTTGAGGCTTTTGTTGTTGTACGCGAGCGTATTGTTTGTACGCTTGAACAAGTGTTGTAACAAGATACGTAATTGTTTGAGTGTGCGTTAGTGCTTGAGGTTCTTCTGGGATTGCTATCTGCTCGTCATTAAGTAATGCATGCCAGATTTTGTCGATAATCTGTGTAATCTCAGGAGAGAAAGAATTCATGATTTTTATGAGTTCTTGAGGGAAGTATGACGAAAGTGCTTTGTTTGTATCTAACAGTTGCATGCTTGGGACCAAGCTCAATCGTAAAACAAGGCGTGTGATTTCGTTTTGAATAACAGCCATGTCTGTTATATTCCCATAGGCGACATCTTTCAAGAGTATTGCAAGCTTAAGAACAAATAGCGAAATAGGTGTTAACTTTTGCGACAATAAGTTTTTGACAAAGGTGATGCCCTTTGCTTTTTTTGCAAGTTCGTTTTGGATTAAAATTTGACCGAACTCTGTTGGATCAAAGTGTTTGTGTCCAGTTGGTGTGCCATTGCTGCTTACAGAACTCGTATGTGTTGTAAGCGATGGTATAATTTCTGGTAACGGTGCAAACGGGTCGCCAGAACCACCAAAGCCCCATGAGAAAACTAAGATTTGATTGTTTGTTAACGGGATCGAAACTTTTTCAGCCGTTTGGTAATCAAGATCTTTGATGTCTGCAAGCATGGTTTGCAAAAAGCGCATTACAGGATTTGTTGCATTATACACGGTTGAGGCTTTGTTTGCCAGATACCCATAGCCTTGAGCAATCGGTTCTTGCGCTCGAGACAGAACAGTTACGTTTGAAAAAGCAGATTGAGAGAAAACGAAAACACCCAAGAAAATACTGGTAGAAATAAATTTTACGAGTTTATTCATAACGAACAACCCCTCCAAAAAATATCCCGTATACGTGTGTCCTAAACATGTATACAAGAAGCCCTAAATTATAAAACACCCCTGTGATTTTTAGATTATAGTACATGATAGCAATAAAATATTATTCTGGCAATAAAAATTTATTTTTAATCTCGCGAGATAATAATGCGAGTGCGTATTTATTTTTCTATTGAGAAATTTAATTGGATTGAAAAACAAATTGGATGGCGTGAATGTTTTGTTAATACGCCCGCAGCGGCGGCGAAGGTCGATCAAGTGCTGTGTATTCTTTGGACTTAAAGATTGTTAAATAAAGGTTCTTGGCTTTTGCTTGCTTAACGGTTTTGTTTTGTTTACTTTGTACATTATGAACTTATATTCGCATCGCATTCGAAAACGCATAGTTATTGTTATCGCCAGCCTCCTTGCCCTTTTTGTGACTATTTGGCTTGAACTGTTTTTGCAACGAAAACAGCATATGATTGGTGCGGGGATCAATAGAGTCTTTTTGTTTCTTCTGATCAATATTCACGTTATCGTTATTGTTGTCCTGTTATACATGATTATTCGGCAGAGCATTAAGCTCTTTTTTGAGCGGCGCAAAGAACTCCCCGGGACGGTTTTTAAACGAAATTTGTTGTTTGCGTTTACTGTTTTCTCTGTTCTACCGTCGTTTTTTGTTTTTTTTACAGCTGGAAAATTTATCACAACAAGTATTGACGACTGGTTTCATGTGCGTATAGGTAAGGGGTTAAGTAGCGCTCTTGCTATTCATGAAACACAAACAAAGCATGATCGTGCACGTCTTGCTTTGTTTGCAGAGCGTATGCTCACTGCGCATGATTTTAGAGCGTTGCTCAAGAAAGACAAGAATGCTGTTATTGCGCACGATTGTCAGTTACAAGATTATACACTTTATTTATGGGACAAAAGCGCTTTGTATGCAAACTTAAAGAAAGAAGCCGCAGTGTGGCGTTCTTATCGTACAGTGAACGATCGTTCGATAAAAAGCTTGAAAAAGAAATTTGTTGCGCATATTGCTCAAAATTTTAGAAATAAAAAATCAAAAGACTTATTGTTTGATTTTTATGGGTCGCTTTACTGGGTGCATAAGATCGAAGATATTTTTGTCGTTTTGGTTCATCGTTATCCTGAGAGTATTCGGGGGCCACTGATAGAGATTCAGAATTCTCAAGACGATTATGCGCAGCTTAAGTCTATGCGTAATCCTATCTATTTTATTTATTTCAGTACGTTTGCTCTTGTGACGTTGCTTATTCTATTTCTTTCGATTTGGTGTGCTTTTTATCTTGCTCGGGGGCTTGCGACGCCCATACAGGCTCTTTTAGGGGCAACTGAAAGAATTAGAAAAGGGCATTTGGATGTACATTTAGAGTATGATTCCAAGAGTGACCTGCAAACGTTAGCACAGGGTTTTAATGCGATGACCAAGGCGCTGAAGCAAGCGCATACTGAGCTTGAAAGAAAAAATCAAGACATGTTGGCGATTTTGGAAAACATTAAAGCATCAGTATTTTTTGTGAATAAATTTGGTCGTATTGTGACGTTTAATCGTGCGGCAAAAGAACTTGTTGCGCATTATTTAGGGTTAAGCAGGTTTAAAAATAAAAAAGTAGGTTTCTTCGGGAGCCAGGTAACAGATAATTTTTTGCAGCTTGTGCGAGAACTTATACGGTCAAAAAAAGAGAATATTTCACGGGAAATAACGTTTCGGTTTGATTCAGAGCCCCGTATTTTAATGGTTCATATGACTGTTGTTCGAACACAAAAGTCGCTCAATCGTTTTGAACGTGGGCTTTTGGTTGTTCTAGAAGATCTGACTGATATCGTTAAGATCAATAAAATTAAAACATGGCAGGAAGCAGCAAAGCAGATGGCACATGAAATTAAAAATCCATTAACGCCCATACAGCTTGCAACGCAAAGATTACAGCGCAAGTATAAAGATACGCTTAAGACAGAAGCAACGTTTATTGACTGTACCAATACTATTTTAAATCAGGTAAAAATAATCAAAGATTTAGCGGCGCATTTTTCAGCATTTGCTTCAATGCCTTCTTTAAGCATAGAACAGGTTGATGTTAATATTGTGATTAACGAAATTGTCCGGATGTATGAGTTAAGTTATCCTACTGTTACGTTTTCGTTGTCGTTAGATACATCGAGTGCTTTAATAAAAACAGACAAGAAAAAGATCAAGCAGGTTTTGATTAATATTCTCGATAATAGTATTCGTGCGTTGCTTGATAAGAAGAATAATATTATCGAAAAGTATATTACGATCAAGACGAAGATAATCGCATCACAAGATACTTTTGAAATTCTTATTGCTGATAGTGGGCCCGGGATAGAACAGTCTGTTAAAGACAAGCTCTTTTTACCGTATGTTTCAAGCAATAAGAAAAATATGGGCCTTGGATTAGCAATAGTACATGATATTGTTACGCAACTTGGGGGGAGCATAAAATTGGTTTCAAGCAAAAAAGGTGCGACGTTTCAAATTCGCTTGCCCTTGTAAAAGCATTGTTTTGAAATTGTTTCGTAAGAGTTTGGTACACGAAAGTTTATTCAAAATATTCGAGTTGTAAGTATTTTGTTTGGGCCATATTTTCTAAAGAATTTTCCCCAACATGCAGAGAATGCGTGACTTCTTGGTTTTTATCGTTTACTTCAGGTTTTTGAGTAAGTGTGATTTTTGAGTAGCCTTTGCGAAACAGAAAGCGAAGTTCGTTTTTTATTTCTTTGAGTGTATAAAGCGTTGTCCCAGGAACATCTTTTATGTCTATAAGTTCGTCTTCATTTATAAATTCAACAAATTTATTAACGGTAAAAAATGGTGTAAAATCGTGAAAATTAAGTGAATTGAGAAAATCATTAATGAGTTTCATAACAATAGCATCATCAGGAAACGGAGAAAACGGTTTGAGTTCAAAAGTTTCAGGTCCTGTCTTTTTGTACTTTAACCACCAATATGGTGGCAGGACGACTTTTTTTAGCCAATCATCAATTTTTTGTTTCTCAAGAATTTCGTCATCAACAGTTAGTACTGGCTGATCAACATGATATTTATTTTGAATGTCACCTTTAATTGCTTGCAGCCATGTGTTATGAATGTTCATATTTTTCTTTTTCCTTATTTAAATTAAAATTTATTTTCAAGCTCAAGAAACCCTTCTTCAATGTCGACGTCTATTTCGCGATTACAACAACCCCAGTATTCGAAAATGATTCGATTGCTACTTGGTTTTGGGTCTTTAATTGGTTCGAAGTTTGAAGCCATGTCTATGTCAGATCGCCCCTCTCTAAGTAATTTGATAATTTCATGAAAAGATTCTTTTTCTGAATAAATTGTACGACCGATTTTCATAAAAAAAGTTTTGGTTTGGTAGTTTTTTTGTGTGTATAGTTTGGTACTGTTAATGAATTCTGTTGCCATTTTTTCACAAATTTCATTGGAAGGATCTATAGAAAAATCTTTGAGTTCGAATATATCCTCTGAAAGGTGTTTGTATTTTATCCATCGCTCCTCTTCTATGATATGTTCTGCCCAATGAATTATTTTATTGCGATCCCATTTTTGTTTGTCAACAATGAAGATTGGATTTTTTATTTTAAACTTTCTTTTAATGATGCTTTCAATTGTTAAAAACCAGCCTTCTCCAAAAGACATCATTTTCATTATAATTCCTGGGTGTTTTTTTATTTCACCGTACTAAATTTAAAGTTTATTTTCAAGCTCGAGAAACCCTTCTTCAATGTCGATGTCTATTTCGCGAGCCCAAGAGTCCCACAAGCTAAAAA
>CAZFHP010000047.1:0-11349 GCA_964519365.1 uncultured Pseudomonadota bacterium | reverse complement strand
GATAAATTGGTTCCATCAAAACTATATACTTGAACTTCAAATGTATTATCTTGAGAATGACCACCAACAGCCAAATATTTTCCATCAGGGCTCCACGAAACAGACAGAACTTCTCCTAATGCAACACCAAATACCGTTGCAGAATATTTCTTACTTGCTATTGGAGAGCTAGACAAATCTGAAAGTAATGTCTGCGCATAAGAAATCATCGAAACATTATTATCCAAACACAAAGCACCCCTGCTTAATCGCATTCCGGTATGGGTTGTCTGTAACGTAGCAGCATCAAGATATAAACTTGACGCTTCACTTTGCATCGTAATTAAATTATTATCAACAGTACTTGGGTAGAAAAAGAACGTTGTATTCTTATCAAAACCAAATGTCGCATTATCACATATATAACTTGGCTGTGACGATCGATATGAAAAAACAGAAGAACCTGTTACTAGAACGTCATTGTGAATAAATAACTTCCCATTTCGAAAAACAAAGTCCCCAGCAAGCGCAAGTTCTACATCTTGTAATGCTATGCATGCACCGTGACCTGTTGGCCTAATAAATGGGTTTATCAAATTATTACGTGTGTTTTTGACACACATGTTTTTGAGCGTGAGCGTCACCCCATGATCAACGACAATACGAGCATGGGGTTCAAGATAGAGTGTAGCGCCGTGACCATTAATAATGGTATCACTTACGATGTGTAATTGCTTGTCTTCTGGGATAACAAAACTATTTGAAAGTACTAGAGAATAACCATTTCCATCAATTATGCCACCATTAATCAAGCAAGTATTTGATCCAAGATGCATGTCGTTTTGCAATTGTATAACCCCAAAATCAACGAGATCTATTGCACCAGAAATAAAAATAGGAGTCCTGAGCGTAAGAGCTCTGTGCGCATTAACTGTAAAACCGTTTTTAAAAAATACAAAATTTTGCTCTGTTGTATTGTTTAAATATACTTGATGATCATCATATACAGTAAAAGCACCTGTCAGCATATTGCTCGTATTCTTACAACAATATACAAATGCATTACTCGTATTCCGAGCAAACGCACTTTCAAATGGAACAATCTCATCAAGTATTTTATGTAACGCGTAACTATTATTCTTAAGCCCATACACAAGCGCATTACTCATACTCTTGCAACAATATAAAATCGCATTACTGTTATCCTGAGCAAGTACTGTCCCATCACTTAACGCAACAGCAGCATGTATTATAGCGTTGCTATTATTTTTAACCCCATACATTAAAGTATTACTTGAGTTTTTGCAGCAATACAAAAATGCATTACTCGTTGCACGAACTGTTTGAACAATTTCATCTTTTTCTAAAGTACTAAAACCCTGGCCAGCAGGAGCCGTGGCAATGGCGTTGCTATTTGATATTACAAGATTGTTTGTTGGATACAAACCCAAACTCTTACTCACAACAAACGTATCGGGATACTGTTCACGCCATGTATTGGCAGGCTTTTGGCTAAAATCTTTTACAATCGAAAACGCAGACCAGCCAGTTATTTTTTCAACGTTATTTAAAACCAATTGAGTTTTTTCATCGTTCATTACCAAGCAACCATTATAATTTACAAAATCAATCGATGCTTGTGCTTTTATACACAACACACTCAACAGAAAAAAAACGTTTAAAAATTTCTTCACACGTCTATCCCTTTATTTTTCAAAAGCTCGAATCATCTAATACGCTACCTGCTATTTTCACATGTGCTCCAGCAAGAACTTGTACATTTAAATCTCCATCTGTTTGCAACGAGTCACCAAAAACGATCCCCTTGTCGTAGGATTGCCCCGTCGTGTCAAACTGATACCCAACTTCATACACTCGCAACTCATGCCCCGTCGCAATACCAGTATCTTCGACATCAGGAACTCCTGGCCCAGCATTCGTTGCAATCGCAATATACTTACCATCAGGTCGCCAAAAAACAGATTGAACATCTGCTATATTTTGAGGCTTATTAAAATCAGAAAGATAATTAAGCGCTGCTCCATCAAAACGATATATTCTTAAAAATCCATTACTCGCTCTTCCAATAGCTATATAGCTACCATCAGGGCTCCAAGAAAGAGAATACATAATCCAGGTATTCGAACTTGCAACCCCTGACAAAGAACTCCCATCAAAACGATATACGCGCAATTCGTGTCCATAATAAACACCCCCATCAGGACTCCCATCTACAGGCAAGATTGGATTTCCACCTGTTCCAATAGCAACATACTGTCCATCAGGGCTCCAATCAAGATCATAAACATGATCTCCCCCTTGATTTTTTCCATCCACTCCAAAAAGCGTCTGCGTTGAAGAAGTATCAAAACGATACACACGCAATTCTTCTCCTACACCAATATTATTATGAGCAGGAGCGCTTGAACCTCCATCAATACCAATCGCTAAATGTTTGCCATCAGGGTTCCATGAAACACTATGAACCGTTTCTCCTTGATTTTTACTCACAACCCCAGTTAATAAATTCCCATCAAACGAGTAAACACGAAGCTCATCGAGGCCTGAAACATACAGATCGGGGAAAAGTGGCGCGATGTCCGTCCCAATGGCTAAATGTTTACCATCAGGTCTCCAATCAAGAGTCTTAACCGCAGCAACTCCCAATTCTTTACCTGCAACGCCAACAAGCGTCGGGGTTGCCGTCGTATCAAAACGATATACTTGCAATGCATCACCCAATCCAACAAGAGACCGTGGAACATCCGGAACCGCTCCAACACTTGTTCCAACGGCAAGATACTTGCCATCAGGGCTCCACGAGACAGCATAAACAGAGGCAACCGCACCTTGGTCCCGACTTGCTACCCCCACGAGAGTCGGCGTAACAGCGGTATCAAAACGATAAACACGAACTTCACGAGCTCTATCATCTTCCCCGCCTCCTGGATTTTGATTTGTTCCAACAGCAAGATACTTGCCATCAGGGCTCCATGATATAGACTGACAATTCACACCCCCCTGGTCTTTACTTGCAACACCTGTTAATAACCCCATCTTCGTTTCAGCCCTACTCCTCAGTGTCACATTATTATCCAAGTATAACATCCCTTTACTTAAACGCATCCCCGTATGAGTTGTAAGTAATGTTGCACCATCAAAGTACATACTTGCGGTCTCACTTTGCATGTGAATCAAATAATTATCTGACGAGCTTGGATAATAAAAGAACGTCGTATTTTTATCAAAACCCAATGTCCCACTATTACAGATATAACTTGCTTGTGAACTTCGGTACGAAAATTTAGAAGAGCCTGTAACTAAAACATCGTCATGAATAAATAACTGACCATCTCTGAAAATAAAATCGTCAGCGAGTGCTAACTCTACATCTTGTAAAGCAACACACGCGTCATGACCTATTGGCCTAATAATTGGGTTGGCTAAACTATTGCGTGTGTTTTTGATGCGCATATTTTTGAGCGTTAATGTTACGCCATGATCAACAACTATACGTGCATGAGGCTCTAGATATAACGTTGTCCCGTGGCCGTTAATAATCGTGTCACTAACTATGTGTAATTGCTTGTTTTCTGGAATACTAAAGCTACATGATAAAACTAAAGAATACCCGTTACCATCAAGATCCCCTCCGTTTGTTAAATACGCATTTGACCCCATATACAAATCACTATCTAAATGTATCATTCCTGTGTCATTCAAATTTATATTTCCTGTTACAGGAATAGACGTATTTATCGATAACGTTTTTTGGGAATTAACCGTAAAGCCATTTTTAAAAAATACTAAGTTTTGCTCAAGTGTATCACTTGAATATACCTTATGCGTATCATAAATCTTTATCGCAGAATTAAACGCATTATTTATATTTTCACAGCAATATAAAAATGCATGACTCGTACTTCTTACCAACGCATTTGCATCAACAACAGTATTAATATCTATGCCAACAATCACATTGCTATTATTTTTAATCCCGTAAATAAGAGCGTTGCTCGTATTCTTACTGCAAGAAGTAATCGCATTGCTTGTGCTCTGTGCTAAAATGCTCCCCGCACAAAGAACCCCTGTCAGAGTATTACTATTATTTTTGAGCCCATTGGCTAAAGCGTTACTTGTATTTTTACAACAATACTCAAAAGCATTCCTATCCGTTCGCACTGTTTCTATAAGCGCTGCTTTTTCAGTATTATCAAACCCACCCATTACTGGAGCATACGCAATAGCATTGCTATTTGCGATAATAAGATTTGTCCCTGGGGTTTGACTACTACTTTTACCAATTGGAACAGATCGTGTATACTTTTCTGCCCACATATGCACAGGTGTTCGCACAAAATTTTTAACAATCGAAAATTCTGACCAGCCGGTTACTTTATCTGCATTATTTAAAACTATCTGAGAACTATCTTTGGTCAAAATAATATGTGCGTTGTAGTTTGTAAAATCAATTGACGCGTGCCCAGTTATACATACGACATGCAACAAAAAAAAGACGGCTAAAAGCTTCTTCACTCGTTTATCCTCTTAAAAGTTATTTTTTTTAAAAGCTCGAATCATCCAATACTTTTCCTGTTATCGTTACATGTGCCGCAGCAAGTACTTGCACATCAAGGTCTCCCGTATCTCCTGGCTGCGAAGAATCGCCAAAAATAATATGTGTACTTATTGGACACGTTAGCTGCACGTTATTGTCAAGATATAACGCACCAGCACTTAATCGAATACCAGAATTGCCTGTTTGCAACGTTGACCCATCAAAACAAATACGTGAATTTTCACTCAACATTTTAATCAAATAACTAGACGAACCATCGTAAAAAAATCTCGAACCCTTATCAAAATATAAGATACTTGCGTCAGCGATATAACTTTTTTGTCCTGAACGATATACAAAATCTGACACACCAGAAATCAAAACATTGTCATGAATAAACAACGAACCACGATTAACATAAAAGTCATCACTTAGCACAAGCTCTACGTCTTGCAAAGCTAGCTTGCTTCCCGTGCCACTAAGGTCAATCATCGGAACACTTGGCGTATTTTGCGTATTTTTAATACGAATATTTTTAAGCGTAAGTGTTACATTATTGTCAACACTCATACGCGAATAAGAATCAAGAAAAAGTGTTGCCCCATGACCATCAATAATCGTATCACTCTTTATACGCAGACGCTTATTTGCAGGAATAATAACATTACCAGAAAGAACTAACGTGTGACCATTACCATCTAATATTCCACCGTTTGTTAAGTGCGCGTTTGAGCTCAAATATAAATCGTTCTGTAATTCTATAATCCCAAGATCGTTTAAGTTAATAACTCCCATCACGGGAACAGGCATATTTAACGCTAGTCTTTTGTTCGCGTTAACCGTAAAGCCATTTTTAAAAAGCACAAAATTTTGCTCTGTCGCATCGCTTGAGTATATTTTATGTGTATCATATATCGTTATTGCAGCGTTAAGCGTATTATTCACATTCTTACAACAATACACAAAAGCATGACTGGTATTTTTAATCAAAGAAATATCAGCAAACGTATCCATAATATCAGCAATATCATTGCTGTTATTTTTAAGACCATAGGCTAGCGCATTACTTGTATGCTTACAACAATACAAGAATGCATTATTATTCTCTTGTGCTGCACTATTAAGCTCAAAAAGCCCAGGCGTAATAGCAATCGCGTTGACAATTGCATGACTGTTATTTTTAATTCCATACAGCAAAGCATTACTCGTATTTTTACAGCAATACGCAAAGGCGTTACTATGCGTCGGAAGCATATCTAAAAGCTCCGCTTTTTCTCCACTTGTAAACCCACCAAAATAGGTCTTGCTCACAATAGCATTACTGTTTGCAGCAATAAGATTATTCGCAGGGCTCGTGCCGCCACCGGTACTAATAACAACAGACCCTGAATACCCTTCAACCCACGAACTAGCTTGCTCATTTCCAAAATCATCAACAACGGAAAGCTCAGACCAGCCTAAAATTTTTTCAGCATTGTTCGCAACAAACTTAGAAGCATTTTCTTTTAACACCATGTGTGAGTTATAATTTGTAAAATCAATTGTTGCATGCACAATCATAGAAACAAAACAAAACAAAAACAAACTTAAAAAAAGTTTTTTCACGCTCTACCCTTTTCTCTTCTCTACTTTTGCTTACGCGTACAAAATCTCTCTTATATTTTTATGTACTTGAGTCATCATGAATTCTTCCGCTCAAATCAATATGTGCCCGTCCAAGCACGTTGACACTTACATCATAATCTGGATCAGCATATGACGAATCGCCAAAAACCATGGCATACTGATCCCACGAAGCTGTCGTTTGAAGCAACTCATACACATGAATCTCTTTGTGGGTTTTCCCGCCAGCAAAACCCACAGAAACATACTTTCCATCAGGGCTCCATGAAACAGAATAAGCCGTCGCACCAACATCAACAGGTAACGCGCCTAAATCAAACAAGCTATTATTGTTGAACCAGAATATACGAACTTCTTTATGCGCATCTTCTCCTAGGCCAACAGCAAGATATTTCTCGTTTGGACTCCAAGCAACTGCCCATGCTGTCTCACCAATATCTGATGCCAACGCATTAAGATCTGTTAAACTTGTCCCGTTAAACGAATAAACATGTACTTCTTTGTCTGCTGTACTTTCTAAGCCTACAGCTAGATATTTATGATCAGATGTCCAGGCAACTGACCGAACGGTCGAGCTAAGATCAAGAGATAACGCATTAAGGTCAGTCATAACTAAATAATCAGTCGTATCAAATTTATACACAATAACTTCTTTAGCTCCTGTTTGGCTCACTCCTGCAACAAGATGTTTCCCGTCATTGCGCCATGCAACAGAGCTTACGTTATAACCAACACTCGCCGATTCCATTTGAAATAATTGCGTCCCGCTAAAAGTATAAATGCGAACTTTATCATCTGATCCAGAACTCCCTACAGCTAATGACTTACCATCAGGGCTCCACGCAACAGCTTTGACTGAAGAGCCAAGGTTCTCTGGAATCTGTGCAACCCGCGACAAATTTCCCCACTCATATTTGTAAACACGAACCTGCTTGTTTAATCCTGCAGCAGCGCCAACCGCAATATGCTTCCCATCAGAATTCCAGGCAACAGAATAGCCATTATAATCAGAAAACCAATCACCTAAATCAACCGAATCTCTCAATGACAATGAATATCCAGAAAAATAATAAACGCGAAGTTCATCAAATCCAAAACCCCCTTGAGCTGCAACAGCTATATAGTTATTGCCTCCTGGTTTCCACGTCACGGCATAACCACTTCTATCTAAAATTCCGCCAAGGTCAACATCATCTCTCAATGACAATGATCCCCCTCCTAACGTAGAAAAAGAGTAAACTCGCAATTCTCCAAAAAATGCTTCCCCTACTGCTCCTACTGCTAAATAACTGCCATTAGGACTCCATGCAACAGAAAGAACTGCTTTGTCCTCAGGAGGATAAATCCAAGTATTGAATGGCCATCCAATCCACCCCCAACCTTCTGATTGAATATTAACCCCCGTAATAAAATTTAATGTCGTCCCGCCTACCAATTGATAAACACGCACTTCTTGTCCATTATGATTATTAAAGCCAACAGCTATATAATTTCCTGTAGAGCGCCATGAAACAGATCGAACAGTAACTCCAACATCTGCAGTTAAACCGTTAACAGGTGTTAAATCTGAACCATCAAATGAATAAATACGAACCTCTTCATTCGCACCGCCAACTAACCCAACCGCAACATAATTTCCATCAGGGCTCCATGTAACCGAATTAACGGCATAACCAGTAGCTGATGGTAATGCGTCAAGATCGTTCATACCAACAACAACAAGACCATCAGTTGTCACATTATAAACCCGCACTTCTTTTTTTGCGCCAGCATCTAAGCCAACAACGAGATAATTACCATCATCGCTCCATGAAATAGAATACACAGATTGATTTACGTCAACAGAAGAAAATGGGAAATAAATTAATCGAGACTCTGTTTCTTTAAAATAATAAACCCGTATCTCTCTGTATGCTCCATAATCCAACCCCACGGCCAAATGCTTATCGCCAGGGCTCCAGCAAAGCGTATACACCGAAGCCCCAATATCAGAGCTTAGAGCATCAATATCTGTTAACGTTGCAGCCCGACTTGTCACATTAAACTCATAGATTCTAATCTCTTTGTTTGCAGCACTATCAAACCCAACAGCTAAATATTTATCATCTGAACTCCAAGCGAGTGCGTTTACCCCTGCGCCTATTTCTATAGGCAATACCCCAAGATCAGTTAAACTCAAACCATCAAAAGAATAGATCTTAACCTCTTGTATCTCATTTGTTTTACCGCCGCTCAAGCCTACGGCCAAATAGTTTCCGTCAGATGTCCATGCAAGCACTTTCGCTGATGCTGTTTTATCTGACCATGTGTACACACGCAACTCTTTTGTTGCCCCACTGTCTAAGCCAACAGCAACATGGTTTCCATCAGGGTTCCAATCTACAGCATTAATTTGAGTCCCTATGTCATCATCTAACGCACCTTGGTCTATTAAGTTCGACTCATCAAATTCATATAAACGAAGCTCTTTACGGGCACTCCCGTCCAGCCCTATAGCAATATAATTACCATTAGGACTCCATGCAACATCATACACACGAGCACCTACTTCTACACCTGTTCTTTCAAGATCCTTAAGCGTCGGGCCAGTAAGACTTTGCCCCCCATAAACTATGTTTGCAAGATTTAACCAATAAACACGAAACTCTTTATAAGCGCCACCATCCAAAGCAACCGCAAAATATGGCGTCGCAAAAGAAGTTACAGATTCCGATCGCCATGATGCTGAAAAAACATGGGCATTAATATCGGCTGGCAAAATATTCTGATAACTCAAGCTTGATCCATCAAACTCATAAAGACGTATTTCTTTGTGCGCACCACTTGCAAAACCAACGGCGAGAAACGTACCAAAGACAGACCAATCTAACCATGACACAGAATATGCTGACGCATCAACTGCAGTATCTAATGCATCAAGATCAGTCAGGCTAGAACCATCAAAAGAATAAATACGTACTTCTTTTCCTGATCCCGTCTGCAAGCCAACGGCCACATATTCATCATCACGACCCCAGGCAACAGAATACACGTCTGCTCCAATATCGGCACTTAACCCAGGAAGAGCTTTTAGGCTTGGTAGCGTTTTATCAAACAAATATACTTGAACTTCTTTATGTGCGCCGCGTTCTAATCCAACAGCAAGATACTGATCATCAGAAGACCAGGCTAACGAATACACAGTTGCATGAGTATCTGTAAACAAAAGATCAAGATCTGTTAAACTCGTCCCATCAAATTCGTATATACGAATCTCTTTATTTGCTGATTTACCTAACCCAACAGCAAGATATTTACCATCAGAATTCCATGCAACCGTATTAACATCAGCCCCAATATCAACACTTAAAACATCTAGATCAAACATGGCAGCAAACGTATTAACTTCTTGTTGCGTGCGTTCAATCAAAATATTATAACGCTCTTGATCGTACTGAGAAATAAATCCCGAACTTACTTGACTACTAATCGTTACGTTATTATCAAAAGATAGCGTCCCCTTTGTTAAACGTAATGGCGTTTGCATAGCCTCAAAATCAGATTGATCAAAGCTTATGCCAGACGTTTGACTTTGCAGTGCAATAAGATCACGATTAAACGCTGTTGGATAATATAAAAGCTTGGTCCCATAATCAAACGCTAGCAAGCCACCGTCAGCAATATAACTTTGTTGATCAGAACGATACGTAAATACAGCGTTTTGACCAGACACAACAACATCATCGTGAATAAATAACTTACCGTCAGCAAAAACAAATTCATCTTCAAGCGCAAGCTCAACGTCTTGTAACGCAATACGAGCTTGAGAACCATTAGCAGTAATAATTGGGTTACTCAAATCGTTTTGTGTGTTTTTTACACGCATGTTACGTAACGTTAATGTCACCCCATGGTCAACAACAATACGAGCTTGCGAGCCAAGATTAAACGTATTGCCATGCCCATTAATTATGGTATCGCCAGTAATACGAAGAGTCCCATTGTCAGCAACCGAACAATCACCGTGCATGATAATGCTATTTCCCATACCATTAATACGAGCCCCTGGAGAAAACAAAATACCCGAATCAAGATTAAGATCAGAACGTAATTCAAGACTACCAATAGTATCTGGGTTTTGCTGTATAACCCCAGAAACAACGCCTGCTGTATCTAATATTACAGTCCCAAAATCAGGAGCAACAAAACCCTGAGAAAACGAAACAAACCCTTGTACTTTATTCTCACCCCCCACATCAAATGTATATTGATCGGTATAATACCCGATAGTATTTTTAAGAGCAGAAAACGTAGTACTCGGCGCCAAACTTTCAACCCCTACGTCAAAAACATCTAACGGCGACTGATCTTGTTCCTCACAACCAGCAAACAGAAGTAAACTTACACATAAAAAAATTAGTTTCTTCACGATTCTATCTTTCTATTTATCGTCCCATACTTATCTTTTGTCTCCCCTAACTGGGATCTATTTTTATACAGAATCTTCATGAATCATCCCGTTTATCTCAACGTGTGCTCCACCAAGTACTTTTACATTCACATCGCAATTACTTTGTGATGAATCTCCAAATGTTATTCCATGAGAAAGATCTTGCTGCTCCGTATCCCATTTATACGTTACTCGATAAACATCAAGTTCGTTATGACCTATATCAGGATCGTACCCACCGACGGCAAAGAAATTTCCATCTGGGCTCCAAGAAACACTGTTAACAAATTCACCATAATTTTCGGAATCAATAAGCGTTAAAGACACTCCATCAAACTGATATAATTCTATTTCGTCACTTGTACTATCATGCGCTCCGGCAAGAATATAATTCCCATCAGGGGACCAAGCTACTGACCATACAGAAACATTAAGATCAGATGCTAATACATCAACGTCTGTCAAGCTTGTTCCTGTAAAACGATACACACGAATTTCTTTAGTCGCGCCACGTTCTAGACCAACAACAAGATAATTCCCATCAGGGGACCATGAAGAAGAACATACCGTTACTCCTACTTCTGAAGAAACAAAATCAGAAAGAACAAACGAATACACTCGGACTTCTTTTGTCGCACTGCTATTCAAGCCAGCAGCAATATAAAAACCATCCGGCCGCCAGGCAACTGAATACACAGAAAATCCTATCTGTGCAGGGATGAAATTATATTCATGCAACCGCACGCCATCAAAAGAATAC
>CAZFHP010000046.1:0-12087 GCA_964519365.1 uncultured Pseudomonadota bacterium | reverse complement strand
GCCATCAGCGTCTCAAGAGCTGCAACTTGTTGTGCAGGCGTTTGCGCGCCGGCAATCACTTGAGCGATAGTCTCAGGCGTTGGTTGCACAGCAACTTCTGGGATCATCTGTTCTTGAACAAATTGTTGTTGAGCTGGATTTAATACAGGGCTATGGCTTGCCTGTGTAAGTAAGTTTTGTAGTTGCGTTTGCGTTGCAGGGTCCATTTGATCTACTTGTCCAGTGAGATTTTGTAACGCTTGAGCATATGCGTTTTGTGTAGCTGGGTCTACTGGCGGCTGAGCGTTAGCCATCAGCGTCTCAAGAGCTGCAACTTGTTGTGCAGGCGTTTGCGCGCCGGCAATCACTTGAGCGATAGTCTCAGGCGTTGGCTGGACAGCAACTTGTGGGATCATCTGTTGTTGAACAAACTGTTGCTGTGTAGGATTTAAAATAGGCGTTTGGCCTGCTTGTGTGAGCAAGCTCTGGAACTGTGCCCGAGTTGTAGGGTCCATTTGATCTACTTGCCCGACAAGTTTTTGAAGCTCTTGAGCATAAGCGTTTTGTGTCGCAGGATCAATTGGTGGTTTAGCGTTTGTAAGAAGAGCTTGTAATGCAGCTATTTTTTCTGCTGGTGTTTGTGCTGTTTCTATTGCCTGTTGTATTGTTGTTGGTGTTGGAACTGGAACGACTGACGGTGCAAGGGTTGTTGTAACATATTGTTGTTGTTCTGGGCTTAATAAGTTTGTTTGGCCTGCGCTAAAGAGAATCTGATAGAAATACTGGCGTGTTTGTGGGTCCATTTGATCGACGTTTCCAGCTACGGTTTCTATCGTGTTGACAAATGTTTCTTGAGTTGTTGGATCGAATGTTTTACCCTGGGCGCCTTGTAAGATAACTTGCAATTGTGAAATTTGATCAGGTAATGTTCCCGTTTCTGGTATGGCGCTAATAATTTCAGGGGTTGGCGTAGGGACAACTGTTGGTGTAAGTTGTTTGTTAACAAATTCTTGTTGTACGTTGCTTAACAAAGAGCTCTTGCCTGCGTTAAACAAGATAACATAGAAGTACTGTTGGGTTTCTGGTTCCATTTGCCCAGCTTGCCCTGCTAGATTTTGTATTGTTGTTGCAAATGTGTTTTGTGTTGCGGGATCAAATGTCTTGCCTTTTGCTTGGTCCATTAAAACTTGCAGCGTGACAATTTGATCTTCAGGTGTTGGTAATTTTGAAACGCTTTCTATTGTTTGTGCGGTTGGTTCGGCTATGCCGCGTTCGGCTAAAAGAATTGGCAAAATATCGTTTGTGATATGTGCTTTTTGTTGGGCTGTTAACAAAACAGTATTAACGACGTTTTGAAACAGTGGGATTTCTTTGTCGAGAATGGCGAATTTTTCATCTTGATTAAGTGCTCGTACTTGTGAAATATATTTTTTCTTTCTTTTTTTGAGTTTCTTTTTTCTTTTGCGAAGCTTTTTGAGTTTCTTTTTTAACTTTCTTTTTTGTTTTTTTGTTTTTGCTTTTTTCAGTTGTTTTTTTGCTTTTTTTATTTTTTGTGCCGTACGTTTTCGTTTTGTTTTTTTTGTGACTTTTTTTGCTGTGGGCATTGCCCCCAATAGTATGTTCGGCACATGTGAGATAAAAAAACTAAGACAAACAAAGAAAATAGTTAACAGTGATTTGTTAAACGTTCTCATTTACTTGCTCCCCTTTTTTGAGCGTTTCTTTTTGCGCTTTTTCTTTTTTGCTTTCTTTTTTTTCTGTTTTCGTTTTTTAGCTTTTTTCTTTCGTGTTTTCTTTTTTTTCTTTTTTTTCTTTTTTTTCTTTTTTTTGGCTTTCTTTTTTCGTTTAGCTTTTTTCTTCTTTTTCTTTGTAACTTTCTTGGTTGCTTTTTCTTTTACCCCTTCACTGTAACGCGTTTCAAAGAGTGTTTCGAGCGCATCGGCGAGTAGGTTTTTCATGTACTCAGGGATAGCTGTTTGTGCGTATTTTTGAGAAAGCGCTGAAACGCCGTCAAGGCGAGCAATAATTGTTGGCTGTGCCATTGCTTGTTCAAGCTCTTTTTCAAATTCAAAGACGGCAAGATTTTTTTGTACTCCAGGAACAAGCGTTGTTTGGACATATGTTTTTTGTGCCTGGTTTAGTAAATTGCTTGGTAAAGAGTTTTGGAATAACGTAAGCAGTGTAATTAAGAGCGTTTGATTATCGTTAGGCCGTTCGTTAAAGACTACTTGAAGCCCGTTTGCAAAGACGTTATGTACAGGATCAGCAAATACTTGGCCGACTGTTTCTTGAATAATATTTGTCAGACCAGATACTTTTGGTGAAAAGTCTGGTTGTGCAAGTATTTGTTTAATTCGATTGACTAATAAGAGTCCGCGTTGGTCTTGATCAAGCGTTGGAATAAGCGTTGATATTATTGTTCCGGCTTGTGTTGGGTCAAGTAAATTGCTTTGTTGTGCTCGTGTTAGTAAATCTTTAAGTTTTACTAAGAACGCAGGGTCTTGTGTGCGCTGCCCAAAAAGTTCGTTTAAGAGATTATTTAGTAAGACTTGGGTTTGAGGGTCTATTGGTTTTCCTGCAAAGCGTCTTAAAATATCATTGAGAAGATCAATTTTTTTGTTTGGATCATCTTCTTTTCCTGCGTGTGTAACATCTGTTGCAAGAACAACTTTATCTTTATCTTCTTCGAGTTTTGGTCCCATTGTTTGATCGATTTGTGTTACCGTTGTTTCTGGAACAAGATCTGCATCTTTAACTTGCTCAACTATTTTGCCTAGGCCTGTAATTGCATTTGGGTCAAGTGGGCGTGTGTCATAAAGATTTTGAAGCGCTTGTGAAACAAGATTTTTTGTATCAGGATCAAGTTCTTTATCTTCAACACGTGTAAAGATGCCACCGAGTGTATCCAGGCGCGTTTGATAATCAGGAATAGCAAGAGCGTTTTTGATATCAGTTTGTGTGACTGCTTTGTCTTTGTCACGTTCTATGCCTGGCATAATGTCATGATCTATTTTGGTTCCCATATCGCCTGAAATAACGCCTGTTTCTTTTGCTGAACCCATAATATCTCCCAACTGGGTCAAGATATTTGGATTAAGTGGGCGTGCGTCATAAAGATCTTGTAGCCCTCTAGATAACAGTTCTCTTGTTGCGTCGTCAAGTTCTTCGTCTCCGTGGCGTTTTATAAAGCCATCAAGGCCGCCCATACGAGTATCGTAATCTGGTGAGTTTAAAATATCGTTAAGATCTTTGAGTGTTTGTGCTTTTTCTTTGTCACCTGTTATTCCTGGTAACATATTGTTTAATATGTTCGTTGACATATCGTCAGGAATAAGATCTGTATTTTTTATTTGGTTCAAAAGATTTTCAAGATTATTTAAATATGTTGGGTCAAGAGATCGATTGTTGTATAAATCTTGCAAGAGCCCGTTTAATAGATTTTGTGTTTCAGGATCAAGTTCTTTATCTGCGTAACGTCGGATGAAATCAAGAAGGGCTTTCATGCGTTCATTTGGATCTGTGATATTCATGATGTCTTGTAGTTCTTTTTGCATATTGGCTTTATCTGTGTCTTCAGTTAGGCCTGGCATGATGTCTTCTGCTATTTTTGTTCCCATGTCATCTGAGACTGCGCCCGTGTCGCTTGCTTGTCCCATAATGTTGCCCAGGCTGGTGAGTGTATTTGGATCTAATGGACGTGCGTCATAAAGATTTTGTAGGCCCCTTGATAAAAGTTCTTTGGTTGCGTCGTCAAGTTCTTTATCGCCGTGTTTTTTAAGCCATTCGTCAAAGAGGCCCATTCTGTTATCGTAATCAGGATTTTTGCCAGCATCATCAAGTTCTTTGCGCATAACGGCCGTGTCTTTATCGCGATTAATATCAGGCATAAAGTCGGTGTCGATTTTCGGTCCCATGCCTTCTGGAATACTATCTGTGCCTTTTACTTGGGTCATTAAATTGCCTAAGTTTATGAGCACATTTGGATCTAATGGGCGTGTGTCATAAAGATTTTGTAGTCCTGTACCAAGAAGCTCTTTTGTCTGATCATCAAGTTCTTTGTTTTCTGCTTGATCAAAAAGTTCTTTGAGTCTGTTAAAGCGATCGCCATATCCTGGCATCCCCATGGCGGTTGTAATATTATCTTTAAAATCAAGTGTGTCGATATTACCTGTGATCCCTGGCATATAGTTCATGTCAATCAAATTACCAAAATCGTCAGGGATTAATTTTGTTCCACGTAGGCCACCAAACATGCCGCCAAGAGTATCGAGAGTGTCTTTGTCATCTGTTGGTCGATTTTCGTAAAGATTACGCATACCGTCAGAAATAAGTCCTTGAGTTGTTGGATCAAGATCTTTGCCTTCAAGTTCGTCAAGAAGTTTTTTCAGCGCAGCCATGCGTTCATCATAATCATCGATATTCATGATATCGTTCATACGATCTCTTGTGTTAAGAGTTGCTAGGTTGTCTTTAATTCCCGTCATAAAGTCTGTGCCAATTATAGTATCAAAGTCATCAGGAATTAGCTCTGTTCCTTGAAGCCCGCCAAACATGCCGTTAAGTATATCAAGAGTATCTTTGTCATCACTTGGTCTATTATCGTAAAGATTACGCATGCCGTCAGCAATAAGTCCTTGTGTTGTTGGGTCAAGTTCTTTTCCTGCAAGTTCATCAAGAATTTTTTTAAGTGCAGCCATGCGTTCATCATAATCTTCGATATTCATAGCGTCTTTAATACGATCTCGTAAATCAAGTACGCCTATGTCTCCTGTAATGCCGGGCATCAGTGTGTTTTTAATCTCGTCATTAAAGTCGCTTGAAATAAGATTGCCATCTTGTAGGCTCCCGAACATATCATTAAGTTCTTTAAGAATATTTGGATCATCTGTTGGCCTATTTTCGTAAAGATTTCGCATAGCATCTGAAAGAAGTTTTTGAGTTTCAGGGTCAAGCTCTTGCCCTTCAAGTTCGCCAAGAAGCGCTTTGAGCGCTGCCATGCGTTCGTTATAATCTTCTATGGCCATAATATCTTTTATGCGTTGTTGTAAATCAAGACGTTCTATATCTTTGCCTATCGAAGGCAAGAAGTTCGTTCGGATAGCTTCTTTTTGTTCGTCATCAAGAAGAGTACTCTCAAGTGTTTTGTTTAAAAGATTACGTAGCGATACAAGATCGTCTTTGTCGTTAATATCTCTGATCGTGAACAGAAGCCCAAGCCCTTCGTTTAGCTTATCTTGAGTTGCGTCGCTTACAGCTTTTGTTCCGGATTCGTCAATTATTCCAGAGACCCCGCTTACTTTGTTATCATATTCTTCTTGAGCAATTGCTTTGTCGATAGCTTCTTGAATGTTTAAGTTTTCGATATCACTTGTAATAACTGTTATAAAAGTAGCTTCGATAGTTGCCTTTTGTGTATCGTTAAGTAACGTGCTTGCAATTATTTTTGTTAACAAATCTAAGAGTTTTGTAAGCTCTTCAAGATTATCTTTTGGCCGAGCTTCGACTAGATTCTTTGTATTTTGTTCACATGCACTTTGTGCCCCAGGTGTAACTTCTTGGGTTCCAAAATCGGCCACAATTTTAGTAAGCGCTTCAAATAATGGTTCATATTCTGTGAGCTTAAGCGCATCGAGTAATGCTTTTTCTGGAGCCAGAGCTAAGATCCATTCTTTTACTTTTTCTTTGTGTTCGTCTGTTAATAATGGTGTTTCTTGCGCTTTGTCTAAAAGTTCAAGAAGTTTCGTTATTTGTTCAAGTGTTCCATCTGTTCTTTTGCCAAATACTTTTTCTAGCGCCCCAAAATAAATATTCTGAGTGATTACTTCAAATTCTTTTTCGTCGTTTTCGTCATGAATAACTATTAGTTCGTCAAGTTGTTCTGTGTATTCAGGCAGCGTGTCTGTCTTTCTAATTCTATCTTCAAGTAATAATAACGCGAGATATTTTTTGATTTCTTCTTGTTGGATATCGTTAAGTAACGGGGTCGTTTGCGATTTTGTTAAAATTTTAATTAAATCTTCGATTTGTCGTTTGTCAAGCTCTGCACGATCGTTAAAGACAGACGTAATATTATTAAAGTAGATTGTCTGTGTGATTGCACTAAACGTTTTGCCAACAGCAGGTGTTAATACAGCTGATATTTTTCTGAGCTGGCTTTTATAGCTATCTGCAGCAATCGATTGAAAAATATTTTGTTCGATTGTTCCAATTGTTTCAAAATCATCGATTGTTTCTTTTTGAGCTTCTGTTAGAAAGTTGCTGTCACGAGATCGATCAAGCAACAGACGTAAGTCTTCAATATCAGTTTCAACACCCATTGTTGCAGAATAGTATGTCAGACGTTTGTCAAAGACTGTTGTAAGCGTGTCAAAAAAAGTTGTCTTTGTTGGATCTGCCGGTCCTGGCTCTACCCCTTCGTACTCGTCTAAGACATCTATGAGATCATAGACTTGATCTTCCCAGTCGCTATACTCAAGTGCTTCTTTAATACGGGCCTGATATGTGGCTTGCGTATCATCTGTTGCTTCAGAATCTGGGGTGTTCATGGGTAAAAGTTTTTGCGTTGGGGTAACTATTGTTACGAGAGTAACAAGCATAAGAATAGATAAAGAACTCCAAAAGCTTTTGTTTCTTTTGAGCTGTAGACGCTTCACGATATCTCCTTTTTATAAGATTCTTAAATCATAACGATTCTGATTATGATCGTACATCAAAATACTATGTTTAACAATAACGATTATAGTGAGCGTTTTTCAAGTAACGCAACATAAAAGTTTTTTTTTTGTTTTAGCCTAGAAAAACGTTTTTCTGTGTTATGAATTTTGTGAATTTTTCTGTGTATTGACCAATAATTGGCTTTTCGGGCTCAAAATGGCCATTTTGTCAGGGTATTTGATTTTTCCGCCATAGTTGTTTACAATGAGAAATATTATGTAATTCTAAGATTCTTATGGAGGTTTCTTACAATGAAAAAGTTATTTAAAATTACGACATTTTATGTCATAAATATAGCTGTTGTTTTATGTTTTGGAACAGGATTGTTTGCTGCGTTCAATGCACCCAAAAAACAAGAGCCAACACTCCAAGAAAAGCCTATTTTTCGGGGCAGATCTCGCACGCCTTTACTCCCTGCGCCTACACGCTCTACACCTTTGCTTCCCTGGCCTGGCGATGAGCTTCTCATGGATAATCATCAAGCGCGAGAGCGTAATCAAAAACCAAGAACGAGATCTCGTTCACAGAGACCAAGAAGCTCACATGGACCAAGAAGTTCTCGAGGACCAAGAAGAAAGAAGCAAACACAAAGCCTGAGAGCTGTTTGGCGTAAAAAAGAGAAAGTTCAGTTTTTTTCGTGGGCTCCATCAACAAGAAGTAAAACGCCGACTGTTTTAAGTAGAAGCCAAACCCCAAGAGGTCCAAAAAGAAGTGTAACTCCAAATCTTCAACGTTCAGGACTTGAGAGGCGTGATCGTAGTATGACTGTTTTCCCGTCTATTGTTAGAGATATCTCTGGGGCGCAAAAAGAAGTTCTTGTTGCGACAACAGAATTATCGAATGACCTTGTTATTGGAGCGTTAGTTGCTGCCAAGGCTCGAGGGGTTAATGTAATTGTTGTTTGCGACGAAAAGTTTTACAGAGAAAAAGTTGCCAAAAAAGAGTCTTTGGCTCAAAAACTGGAGCCTTTGGGTAAAGTGCTCAACGTTCCAAACGAAGAAGCAGCATTTATATTTCGCCAAGGTTTTTTAATGCATCACGCATTTGTGTGTGTGGATCGTAAAATTGTATATACGGGGTCGGCAAATTTTACCGAAAATGCTTCTTATTGTTGGGAGAGCTGTATTAGAATCGAAAGTTCTAAAATTGCACAAGTGTACTTGGCACACTTTAATCTTTTTCTTTTGCGTAAAAAAAGCACATCAGTTCCCTCAAATTATTCTGACAATGACATAGAAGTTTTTTTTCGTAGAGGCGGAAGCTCTTATTTTAGCCAGTGGCTTATAGGTAAAATAACATCTGAGTTTCCTCAAGCCGGTCCTGTTACGGGTTTAATACGTATAGCTGTCTATCGATTTACGAATTTAAATGTTCTAAAATGTTTGTGTGCCCTAGCGCAGCGTGGTGTGAATGTAGAAATAATTATCGATGCTGAATATACCAACGACTTTTTAAAAAAATGGAATTGTCAGGAACACGAATGGTTATTGTTGTTACAAAAATTTCAAAATCCTAAAAATAACTTTAGAGGTTCGTTTAAAATTTTTGCATTTGATGCTCGTGATTTTACTGGGATTAGGGATTTGTTATGGAGTCATATGCATCATAAGTTTATTGTTGTTAAAAATGGATCACCAAATGGACCAGGGACATTTATTTTTGGGTCGTCGAATATTACAGATCTTCCTGCGGGGACTGGTTTGTTTTCAAAATATTATTCTGATCTTAATCAGACCGTACCAATAGATTATCGTTATACAGGAGAGTATGATGATATGGTTTGTATTACTGACGGTGCTTTTGTGACAAAAGGCCTTGGCGTTTTTGATTCTTTGAAAAAAGATGTTCAGCGAATATCTTGTATTGATCAGTGTGTGCTTGATTCAAATAGAGGGGTTCATCTTTTTGGACCGAGCAGTTGCCCTTCATCTGGGTCTAGTAGCAGCTCTTCAAGCGTTACCAAGCCGATTCCATTAAAAGGACAATTTGGTTTGGACGAATCTCAGTGGCCTGCTTTAAGTTCTCATAGTTCGTCAAGTTCTAGCTCGTTATCCAGTTTGTTTTCGAGCTCTCGTTCGTCAAGTGTTAGCTCGTTAAGTTCAAGTTCGTCAAGTTCAAGTGTATCTTCAAGTACGAGTTTGCCGAGCCCAGTGTTTTGTGATAAGCCTAGGTCTTTGATTGATCAGACTTCTTTCTTGTCTCCAATACCAGAAAGTCCTGTTCTTAGAGGAAAAAGAAAGTCTCCTCAGAGGCCTTATGTATCGCGCAAGGCGTATAAGCAAAAAGGGATGGGGAGTCCAGGACAAAAATCTAGTGATTCAGACCATCGTATGCGTCGAGAAGTATCTGTTGGCGCAACGCCTTTGTCAAAGTTATCGTTAGCGGGAATGGGTCGGAGTTCTGGTGCTCAGAGTTTACGTTCAGATAAAGTCAGCTCAAGTTCATCGTTGTTAAGTTCTTCAGTTAGCCGGAGGCTTGTTTTTTCTGACGGTCCGACTGAAAAACAGGATGGTCCGTTTTCGCCACCATCTGTAATGTCGATGTCTTCTGGCCCACAGAGTTCGGGTTCAATGCTTTCGACGCCAGTAGTTCGTCCGCGATTATTGTGTCCGGGTCCATTAATGGTACCGGGTCCGCAGAATGTTCATCGTTTGCCATTTTCGTTGCCCGGTTCAGGATTTTGTACTCAACCGTTAAGGTTTTATCCTCAACAACAGCAATCGTTTGTTCATAGTTTTCCTATGTCCAGGCCCATGTTTATGCCAAGGCCAAGGCCGATGCCTAGACATGTCCCTCAACCATATGGATATTTCCCTCAACGACAAGTCCCTCAATCAGCCCTACAACAACCAGGTGGTTATATGGGTCATCAAATGCAGTTTTTACATCCAGGTATGCAGCCGGGTTTTTCACCAAACTATCCTGGCCCAGGTATGGGGTTTAGTGGTCAACGAAGAAGATAGGTGATAAAAGACATTCGTTTATTGTTTGGTGCGCTGGAAAACATAACGTGATAAGAACTTTCTTGTTTCATTGACCGTGCTTTATTACTTCTTGTTATAGTAAAACGATATGAAAAATTTGTTTTTTTGTAACGGGAGTAATTATGAAGAGATCATGCATATGGTTACTATTTGCTTTTGGTATTTCTTTTTTTTCGCAAAACATATTTTCTTCTGTCAAATTTGCCAAGCAGGCATTTCGTGAGCGGGCATTTGTTGTAAGTTCCGGGGCAATAAAAAGGGCACAGGATGTTCTTGATGCGTTGCCAGATGGGACACTTGTTGCTTTGAAGTCTGACCCGAGAAGTCCTGGGCAGGGAAACTATCTTAAAGTTGAAGATGGGACATATCTAAAAGCGACGGGGACAGATCCTGAAAAAGATGAAGCGTGTCAGTTTGAAGTGTTACGTCATAAAGATTGGATTGGATTGTGGTCGCACACTGCCGGAGGTAAGTGTTTGCAAAGTGATCCAAGTTTGCTTGAGGCTTCTTTTGGTGATGCAAAGTTTTATGATGACACAGAAAAAAGAGCGCATTTTATATTGCAGGGGGATCTGAATCAAGCATGGTTTAAAAGCCAAAACTCAAATGGTTTTTTGAGTGTGCGTAGCCCTGAAGAAGCATGGTCGTTTGGAGGGCGTGTTTTTACGCAAGGCGAAAAAATAGGAGAGCCTGCACAAGCTGGAACAAGAGAACGGTTTGCCATAGAAATTATAGCGTCGTTGGAACAATTTGACGCAGAAGATGTTTTGATTTCACGAGAAGAAAGAATAGCAGAACTGCAAGAAAAAATTAAAAAGACAAAAGATACAGAAGAAAAAGAATCGTTGCAAGAAGAACTAGAGAAATTACAAGACGAAGAAAAAAAACGTGTTCAAGCGATAGCAGGGGTTACGCCGAAACCAAAAAGTAGCCCAGCGCTAGAAGAGCTTAAGCCGGGGACAATTGTTGCACTTAAAGTTCTTGGTCCATATCAAACAGACAAATACTTACGATTAGAAGAAGGTCGTTATCTTGCCCCGACGGGAGAAAATAGTGTTGATCCGTATTGTCAGTTTACGATAGCAAAAAAAGATAACTGGATTAGTCTTGTTTCGTATCAAGCGTGGGGTAAAAAATTACAGGCTATTTCTGAAATTCATGAAGTTGCTTTTGAGTCAAAAGATTTTGACAAAGAAGAGCAGTGGGCGCTTGTTCCTGAAGAGCCTGATAATCTAGATAGTGTTTGGTTACACAATCATGCGTCAGGTGGGTTTTTGACGGTGCTTGAATTTGCTCCCCAAAAAAGCATTCAAAAAGAGTCTGGAGAAAAGAGCAAAGAAGATACTGAAAATACTCAAGATAAAAAAGAGCCTCAAGAAGACGATTGGACAGGGGGGCGCTTGTGGACCAAAAGTAATAAAGAGGGTTATGCTGCGAAAAAAACTGAATACGGGAAGTTTGCGATTGAAATTATTTCTGATGTTAAAGATGATATTACTCCTGGTAGTGAAACGTTTACGTACATTCCTGAAGTTGCTCCGCAAGAAATACTATTTCATGAGGATTGGAAATGTGCACAGCCAGGCAAGGGTTGGATAAAATTTAAAGCACGAGGCCTGCATGACTTGATTGTTTCTCTTTCGCCTCAGCCAAAATATATAAACGATCTTACATATGATATTGTTGTTGGTACGGGTGGGAATATTCAGTCTGCTATTCGTAAGGGGGAAGAAGATGAGTTTCTTGTTGATATTAATGCAGGCGGTGATTTTAATGCACATATAACCGGGGGGTTTCCTGAATACGGTGTTGAATGGGGAAGTTATTGGATTTCGTTTAATAAGAAAACAGGTCTTGTTGCTGCAGGTAAAGGTTCTAAAGTTGGAGAGCGTGCGTTTATAAGTAAGTTTGATCCATATTTTTTAACACATGCGCGCTATGGTGGCTTTGGTAGTAAGACGCGTATGGCAATCAAAGATATCGAGTTTAGTTCTGAACCAGAAGAAGATATTGCTGTTGTTTTACCTGAAGATTTTGAAAATATTTCTGGAAGTTTATTACATGTAGCCGTTGGCATAAAAGATGGAGAACGTGTTGTTTGGGGTATTGATAATGATCATAGGTTAAAGCGCTTGGTAGAACAAGGCGAAGATGTGTCTTGGGAAATACATGAAGCAGAAGATCAAGATAAGCAAGCAATACGAGGGTTTCTTTGTCTTGCAATTGGTGACGATGGTGTTACTTATGCGATAAATTTAGATGGGGACGTATATCGTTATGTGTGGCCAGGGCAGACGCATCGACAAGAACCGGATCCTATCAAAGGCCCTGAGGTACCATTTCCGCCACCGCTGCCATCCAAACCAGAAGACGAGAAAGAGAAAGTATTACAAAAAATTAAAGAGAAAAA
>CAZFHP010000045.1:0-12398 GCA_964519365.1 uncultured Pseudomonadota bacterium | reverse complement strand
GAACTGGTTGTTTATAACTTTGATGGGGAAGTGCTGACAGGTGTTGCAAGTTTGGACATGGGTATTACTGGTACAGTTCGTGATGTTTCATGGTCCCCTGATGGTTATTATGTAGCAGTTGGCAGAGATGATGATTCAGGAGCAAATACAGAGCTTGTTATGTGTTTGTTTGATGGCAGCTCGCTTGTTGAACTGAGTGATGTTGGTAAGGAGCAGGGAGCGAATACGAATACTGTTGCCTGGCGACCGGCTGGCAACTATTTGGCGATAGGAACAGCTTCAGAACCAGATGCGGGAGATGCTGAAGATACAGGGATTGGAACGGGGCATGAGCTGCGTGTGTACGACGTTGGTTATCGTTTTGATACAATGCCACAGTCAAAACAGAATTGTATAATTTTTGGTGACTCATCGCAGGCAGATGGTGATCTTGATGTTCATATTTTAGCTGCAGCACGGGTGGAGATTGACGGGCGTGTGGTTGATGATTCGTTACTGTAGTAAGGAGAGAGAGATGAGTATAACACGTATGATGGGTGTGATAAGCGTCATAAGTATCATGAGCTTCATGAGTGTAATCGTGCCGGTGTATGGCTCTATGACGTTTACGAATTATACGTCGAGTATCGTAATCAAAGAAACTGGTTCGGAGCTTATTTTAGAAAATGTCGATAAAGTGAATGGATGGTCTGAACTTTCGATTACTAAAGATTTTGGTAAAAATGGTGCAGGTGGTTGGGTAGAGCAGTATCCAAATGCTGTGCTTATTAGTCAGGAGGGGAGCCAGGATCCGAACACGAATCTTATTGTCTCAAACAGTAACGCACTTAATTATGGCATCAAGAATAACAGTAATGCGATTATGAATTTGCCTGGGGGCGGTGCGTTTACGGAAGAAGAAAAGACGGACTTGCTTGAAGATGTGCGAACGCATAGCAATGCGTTTTTGTATTGCTGTAAGAACGTGAGTAACGCGTTAATTTACGGGCTCAAGAATAATAGTAACGCGATTGTTGCTTTGTTACCTCGTTTGTTTACAGCGGTTGAAAAATTTGAAGTGCTTGAAGATATACGAACGACGAGTAATGCGTTTTTGTATTGCTGCAAGAATTCAAGCAACGCGCTTGCGTATGGGATCAAGAATAACAGTAACGTGATTGTTACGTTATTGCCTGGGTTGTTTGCGCCGGAAGAAAAGCTGGAAGTACTTGAAGATATTCGTACGACGAGTAACGCGTTTTTGTATTGTTGCAAGAATTCAAGCAACGCGCTTGTATATGGGATCAGGAATAATAGTAATGCGATTATGAGTTTCCCGTTAACGATCTGTGGTTGCTGCGACGAGTGTGAGCCAGTTGCGCGAGCCCTTCGATCCCCTCGGTACGCCGAAGACGGCTACTCGGGATCAACCGGAAGAACCCCTCGGTATGCGCAAGGCGCTACTCGGGGTGAACGGGTAGAGAATACATCGCGGCGTAGCTTTAGCGAAGCCGGATGGTCTCCGGACAAAAAGTTCTTGGCCGTCATAACAGAAATAGAAGAGGGGCAGGAGATACAGGTGTATGCGTTAGATGGGAACGATAGCCTGCGGCTTGTTGCACACGTTTGCGCTCCCTACTACGCTCAGCCAACTTCGTCCAGGTGGCTACGATGCTCCGGGGTAGCTTCGAAGGGCAGGGATGATGGAGTGCATATATGTTCAGTTGCATGGAGTGCTGATGGGTATTATCTTGGTGTTGAAATAGAGCGCTTAGGTCGTGATGGTTTAGAAACAGAGTTTTTTGTGTACACGTTTGATAAAGAAACTCAAACGTTACAGGAGCTTCCTGAGATTGATGAGTTTGTCAGAGGGAGAGTGTAGTGAGAACGTGTTATGTGTCATGGGTTAAACGAAGTGTTTTTGTGATAGCGTATTATGTATCACAGATGAGGGAAAACACGTGTGTCTTTGGGCGAGCGTTTGCTTGTGGGATTGTAGGCATATTTGGCGTACTGAGCATGCTAAGCATGACGGACTCGCTTTATGGTACGCTTCATTTTACGAGTTATGATTCTAGCATTGCGCTTAAGCATGCAAACTCAAAATTGGATTTAGAGAACGTTGATAAAGTGATTGGTTGGGGTGAGCTTTCGATTAACAAAAAGAACGGCCCAGATCACGCTTCGCAGTGGGCGGAGAATTATGCCCATGGTGTTGTTATTAGTCAGGAGGGTAGCCAGGAGCCGAACACTAATCTTATTATCTCGAACAGTAACGCGATTAATTATGGGCTTAAGAATAATAGTAATGCGACGTTTGTTTATACAAACACGTCAAGTCCGTTTACGATGTTAGAACGACAGGAGTTATTAGAAGACGTTCGAACGGATAGTCATGCGTTTGTCGATTGCTGTAAGAATACGAGTAACGCGCTTGTGTATGGGATAAAGAATAATAGTACGATAATCGCGAGTTTCCGTGCAGGCGTATTTCCTGAGTCAGAAAGGCAGGAATTTTTCCAAACAATTCGTACGACAAGTAATGGGTTCTTGTACTGCTGTAAGAACACGAGTCATGCGCTTGCGTATGGGATACGAAATAATAGTAATGCGCTAGAGACGTTTTGGTTAAATGCGTTTACGCAAGTAGAAAAGCAAGAGTTTGTACAAACAGTTCGCACGACGAGTAACGCGTTTTTGTATTGCTGCAAGAATACAAGCAACGCGCTTGTGTTTGGCATAAGAAACAATAGTAACGCGCTTGTTAATTGGCCGGGTGGGGCGCTTTGGTCGATACAAGAAAGAAAAGACTTATACGAAACGATTCGTGTGAACAGTAATGCGTTTTTGTATTGCTGCAAGAATACGAGTAACGTGATAGTTATGCTTGAGCCTGAAGTAACGGTTTACGATACACATCAGGTGTATACAGACGATGCGGCAGAAGAAAGTTTTGTGCTGTTCAAAGATGGGTTTGCTGTGCCGGCAGGCAAAACGCTCATGCTTGATATATCGGCTCCTGTTAATGGCCAGATTAACTTAAACGACACGGGAGTTTTGCAATTACTCAGCGATGTGTATCTTAATTCAGATGTGTATTTTACAAACGGTGGCGTGATTAAAGGCGGCGGGAAAGCGTTGGGATTGTTCTGTAATATGACGATACCTGAAAATCAAGTATTACGCATTGCGCAAGATACGATTATCAACGGTTATGGAAAGACGATTACGCTTGAGCCGCATGCGAGGATTACGATCGATAATAATGTGACGCTGACGATTAAGAACGCTCGTATTAAAAACACGCGAAACTCGAGCGTTGACCCTATGGTGAGCATGTCTGGCAGCGCGGGTAGACTTGCGTTACAAAATTGCGAGCTTGCGCTTGCGTGCGATTATTATGTTGATAACGGGCACCTGTTTATTCACGACGACGTCATAATTTCTGGAACATCGTCGCTTGTGTACACGTGTAGTCATGCGAGTTATATTGCTGACGCTGCGACGTGGGGATTTGATAAGCGAACGCGATTTTTCTATGACCCGAGTGTAAACGATAATACGCTTATTCGCATGCAGGATACGACGTCATGTATGTACTTTGATGGGTCAATGTTGCAAGCGGGCGACATGGGACTGAGATTAAGCAAGGGGGCGCTTTATTTTGATAATCACGTGACGCTTAGCTGCCCGATGAGTACGATGATTATTTTTGGTGACTTGTCGCAAGCTGACGGAGACTTGGATGTTTGCGTGTTTGGCGCCGGGCATGTTGAAATAGTAGGAGTTGTTTACGATGACTCAGTATAAGAAGAGCGAGGAGATAGGTGTGAACATACGTGTTACAAGATGTAAGTCTGTTGGACGATTGTTTTTGTTGGTGAGCACAACCATGTGTGTAAGGGTGTGTGTAAGTATGTTTGTCATGCTTGTCATGTTTACGTTTGCGTTACATGCTCGGATTCGTTTTGAGAATTATGATGCGAATATAGTGATCAAAGAGTCGGCATCAAAATTGATTCTGAATAAAGCTGACAAAGTCACTGGTTGGTCGGAGTTTTCGATTATCAAACGGTTTGGTGAAGATGGTGCTTCTAATTGGGTAGAGCAGTATCCAGATGGGGTGACGATTAGTCAAGAGGGGAGCCAGGAGCCGGCGACGAATCTTGTTGTTGCTAACAGTAATGCAATAAATTATGGGATTAAGAATAACAGTAATGCGATTGTTTTTTTACTTGAAGGTGAATTTACGCCAGAAGAAAAAGCTGAATTATTGGAGGGTGTGCGAACGACGAGTAATGCCTTTTTGTATTGCTGCAAGAATGTGAGTAACGCGCTTTCGTATGGAATCAAGAATAATAGTAACGTGATTGTTGATTTTCGAGAGGGTGCGTTTACGGTTGAAGAAAAAGAAGGGTTGTTAGACAATGTGCGTACGACAAGTAATGCGTTTTTGTATTGCTGTAAGAATACGAGTAACGCGCTTATTTATGGGCTGCGAACGACGAGTAATGCTATTATGGCGTTCCCTCTGACTATCTGTGGGTGTTGCGACGGGTGTTGTGAGCCTGTGGCGCGAGCCCTTCGATCCCCTCGGTACGCCGAAGACGGCTACTCGGGATCAACCGGAAGAACCCCTCGGTATGCGCAAGGCGCTACTCGGTGTGAACGGGTAGAGAATACATCGCGGCGTAGCTTTAGCGAAGCTAGCTGGTCTCCGGACAAAAAGTTCTTGGCTGTCATAACAGAAACAGAAGAAGGGCAAGAGATACATGTGTACAGGCCTGAGATGAGAACAGTTGGCGTGTGTGCTGAGTATGCGCGAGCTGATGGCTTGCGGCTTGTAACGCATGCCAAAGCGAACGATGGCGCGCGTATTTGTTCAGTTGCCTGGAGCGATAACGGGTTTTATCTTGCTCTAGAAAGAGAAGGGGCGCATAGAGATGTGGGTGACGATGACGTGTTTGTGTATACGTTTGATGCGCAATCTGAACGTTTGAGCCCCTTGCCGAATATTGATGTGTTTTTGAAAAAGATTTGAGCATAGTTCGCCCACAGCGGCGGCGAAGATATGTCGATAGCCACGATGAAATTAAACGGCGCCTGTGCAATGGGCTATACATGTTGCGCCCTACGGACGCCTATGGATTTAAGATGTTTCAATTTCAAAAAAAGATTTTGTTTTTGTTGGGCAAACGAGAGGTTTTAAGGAGCTTGTTGAAGATGAAAAAAAACATGAGTGTTTTATGTTTGAGTATGTGTATTGTACTGAGTATGCTTGATTGTGTACAAGCTCGTATACGTTTTAGAAATTATACGTCTAACATATCTATCAAAGATGCAAATTCGAAGCTTATTTTAAATAAAGCGAATAAAGTCACCGGATGGGGTGAGTTTTCTATTTTCAAGCAATTTGGTGACAAGAAAGCGTCGACGTGGGTAGAGCAGTATCCAGATGGGGTAACTATTAGTCAAGAGGGGAGCCAGGAGCCGCCAACGCAGCTGACGATTAGCAACAGTAATGCGATTAATTATGGGATCAAGAATAATAGCAACACGATTGCTGATTTTGCGCAATATGCTTTTACTGGAGCTGAAAAACAAGAGGCCTTGGATACGGCTCGAACGACAAGCAATGCGTTCTTGTATTGTTGTAAGAATACGAGTAATGCACTTGCGTATGGGCTTAAGAATAATAGCAATGCGCTTGTTGCTTTAGATCAATTTATATTTGGGGCGTCTGCAAAGCAGGATATTTTAGAGTATGCTCGTACGACGAGTAATGCGTTTTTGTATTGCTGCAAGAACACAAGTAATGCGCTTTTGTTTGGCATAAGAAACAATAGTAACGCGCTTATTAACTGGCCTGGCGGTGCACTTTGGTCGATTCAAGAAAAAGAAGATCTATACGAAACGATTCGTGTGAACAGTAATGCGTTTGTGTATTGCTGTAAAAATACGAGCAATGCGTTTTCCAGTGCGTTTAAAATTTATGAAACGCATCAGGTATATACAGACGATGCGCTAGAGCAAAACTACGTTTTTTATAAAGCAGGTTTTACGGTAAGTGGTGGCAAAACGCTGACGATTAATACGCGAACGCCCGTGATGGGAGAGATTAATTTAAGCGATACTGGAATATTGCAATTAGGCGGGGACTTGTATGTTGCTTCAGATGCGTATTTGACGAACGGTGGAATTATTGATGGGAATGGTCATTCTCTTGTGCTTTCATGTAACTTTACGATCCCAGAAGGTCAAGTGTTACAAATTACAGGTGATACGATTATTAATGGTCACGGGACGACGATCACGCTTGAGCCGCATGCACAAATTATAGTTGATAATAATGTAACGGTGACGATCAAAAACGCGCGTATTAAAAACACACGCAACGGGAGAGTTGATCCTATGATAGGTATTGCTGGCAGTGCAGGCAGGTTGGCGTTACAGAATTGCGAGTTGGCGCTGCGGGGCGATTATTATTTTGATAACGGTCATTTGTTTATTCATGATGACGTTATTATTTCAGGTACGTCTTCGTTTGTGTATACGTGTTCGCATCATAGTTATATAGAGTGTGCAGGTACGTGGGGTTTTGATAAGAGAACGAAATTTCTTTATGACCCACGTGTGAGCGATAATAGTCTTATTCACATGCAAAATGGGACCTCGTGTTTGTTCTTAAACGGCTCGATGTTGCAGGCTGGCGATATGGGGTTGCGATTGAGCAAAGGGTGCTTATACTTTGACAATAACGTTACGCTGAGCTGCCCAACAAGCACGATTATCTTTGGTGACTCACGGTTGCCTGATGGCGACCTTGACGTACATGTTCTTGCGAGTGCTCGTGTTGAAGTGACGGGAAGTATCTTGGATGATTCTTCCTTCGATACGCCCTAACGGGCTACTCGAGGGGGTGCTTACTTCAAATAACTTTCTTGGCATGGGCCAACGCATATAAAGCCGTTTTTAGTGCCAAGTGACTTCCATTCTTTGGTGCCCCCCTTGTATTTGTGTACGTTGGTAAAGCCAAGTTTTATGAGTATGTCTGCGGAGCTTTGACTTGCGGAGCATTGGGCAGTAGCGCAATACACGACAATATATCGATCTTTTTTCCAGCTACTTGTTTGAGCTTTAAGTTTATCTAATGGGATATTAATTGAGCCTTTTATGTGACAATCGGCGTGATATTTTTTGTCTAGAACGTTTATGAGAGCGATATTGTCTTTTTTCGCTTCGATATGTTTTTTCAGGATTTTAGCTGTTATCGTTGGTGCGAGTGTTGTTAATGTTGGTGATGTGTGTTGGGATGCTTTTTTCGTTGTCCAAAGATAATATGTGCCGGCTATAAGTACGGGTATAAGCGCGAGTAGCGCAAGCTTTTTTTTACAGATCATAACGGTTTCTCCTTTATTTTATTACGTTATTTTATTACGTTATTTTATTATGGTTATCGATTGATAAATTTTAAACATTCACGACATTTGGTGTGTGTAGGTAGGCCCTCGATTTTCCAGTTTCTTAAGCCCCCGGTTAATATATGCACGTTTGTAAAGCCTTTTGAAATAAGTTTTTTTGCTGCGTCCATGGCGTCATCTTCTTGTTCGTCATAAATAACGACAAACATTGTTGTTGACCACGGTTGCTTGTCTACTATTTTTATAAAAGTATCATCGAATGGGATATTTTTTGCGCCTTCTATATGTGCTTTGATATAAGTCTCTTCTGTGTCGACGCTTAAAAGTGTTACACTGGCTTTTATAGTGTTAAGTTCTTGTGCTGATATTTCTTTTTGCTCAAGAGCTTTTAGATGTGTGCTGGCAAGAGATAAACAGAGTATACCTATTGGTATGAGTGTATTTTTTGTAAACATAACGACTTCCCCCCTTGTTTTTTTTGTGAGTTATGGCTTACGGTTATTTTATTTCGTATGAGTGTTACTACATAGCTTTAGTATACAGAGGGTGTTTTTTTATTGTCAATGAGTTTTAGTCTGAACCATGCCTGAACCATGATGGTCAGGATAAGCGCTTCGAGGAATTTATCCCGAACAAAGCCGACCCTTCGACAAGCTCAGGGCGAGCGGGCGACTCCCTTCGATACGTCCGTCTTCGCTCTACGAGATTCGACGAGACTACTCAGGGTGAGCGGGCTGGTCAAGGTGATCCGGCGACTCAGATTCTGTCCCGGACTTGATCCGGGAATAAGAGGGATAAGAAAAATTATAGCAAATAGCCCGAGATCATGTTATACGATCTCGGGCTATATTTGTTAACGAGAATTAAGTTTGTACCGGTCTATGCTAAGACGCTAGGCAGCGCTATGCTTGCTTTTCTTCGAACTCAGCGTCGATTGGGCCGGTGCCTGATTTGCGCTGTGTTGTTTCTTGATTGTTTGCGTTTGTTTCAGCGCCATTTGGGCTTGTTTGTCCGGCGGCAGCAGCATCAGGTCCAGCTTGGCCGTTAGGACCAGCTTGTGGGCCTTGTGCTTGCGCTTCAGGTCCACCGGGAGCATTTTGAGCTCCAGCTTGCTTTTCTTTGTAAATAATTTCAGCAACTTTGTGGGATGCTTGCATAAGGTCGTCTGTAGCTTTTTGTAGAGCATCGCTGTCGTTTTCTTTTTCTTTTAAGACTTTGCGAGCGTCTTCTATTGCTTTTTCGACTTTATTTACTTCAGCGATAGGCAACTTTTCTTTGTTTTCTTTGAGTGTCTTTTCGATTTGAACAATCATGTTATCAAGTGCGTTGCGCTTTTCGACTGTTTCTTTTTTCTTTTTATCTTCGGATTCGTGTTGTTGTGCTTCTTTGACGAGATTCTCGACCTCTTCTTTAGAAAGTCCTGAAGAGTTTGTAAGTGTTATTTTTTGTTCTTTTCCTGTGCCTTTGTCTTTTGCTGTTACGTGCACGATACCATTTGCGTCAATATCGAATATGACTTCAACTTGAGGTACGCCACGAGGTGCTGCTGGGATGCCCTCGAGTCTAAAGCGACCGAGTGTTTTGTTATCTTTTGCAAATTCTCGTTCACCTTGTAATACGTGAATATCTACAGCTGTCTGATTATTTTCTGCAGTCGAGAAAACTTGAGATTTTTTTGTTGGGATAGTTGTATTTCGATCAATAAGTTTTGTTGAAATGCTTCCCATTGTTTCGATACCAAGTGAGAGTGGGGTGACGTCTAGTAATAACACATCTGTTACGTCACCGGCAAGCACGCCACCTTGAATAGCGGCACCGCTTGCAACAACCTCGTCTGGGTTAACAGACTTATTAGGTTCTTTGCCAAAGAAATCTTTGACCATGGTTTGTACTTTAGGAATTCGTATTGAACCACCGACGAGAATAACTTCGTTAATATCGCTGGCGTTTAGTTTGGCATCGCTTAATGCTTTTTTGCACGGCTCAAATAACTTTGTAAACAGGTTGTCACAAATACTTTCGAATTTAGCACGTGTTAATTTTGTGACCAAGTGTTTTGGACCACTGGCATCAGCTGTAATATACGGCAAGTTTATTTCAGTTTCACTTGCGGCTGAGAGTTCGACCTTTGCTTTTTCTGCAGCTTCTTTTAATCGTTGTAAGGCCATTTTATCTTGCTTAAGATCGACGCCGTTTTCTTTTTTAAATTCGTCTGCTAAATAGCTTATAATAACTTCGTCGACATTGTCACCACCAAGCATAGTATCACCGTTGGTAGATTTAACTTCGACTACGCCATCGCCAACTTCTAAGATCGAAATATCGAATGTTCCGCCACCAAAGTCGAACACAGCGATTGTTTCGTTATTCTTTTTGTCTAACCCGTAGGCAAGGGCTGCGGCTGTTGGTTCGTTAATAATTCTCTTAACGTCCAACCCAGCAATGGTCCCGGCGTTTTTTGTTGCTTGTCTTTGTGCGTCGTTAAAGTACGCTGGGACTGTTATAACAGCTGCCCCGACTTTTTCGCCCAAGTAATCTTCAGCGGCTTGCTTAATCTTTTGTAACACACCGGCAGAAATTTCTTCTGGGGTCATGTTTTTATCTTTTACTTTAATTGCGATGTCGCCATTTTTGCCCTCTACGATTGTGTAAGGGACAAGGTCTTTGTCGTTTTGAGCGACGTTGTTATGTTTTTTCCCGATGAATCTTTTTGCCGACGAGATAGTATTTTCTGGATTCGTTACGGCTTGACGTTTTGCAACAGCACCGACTAAACGTTGATCATCTTTGGTAAACGCAACGATAGAAGGCGTGGTGTTAGCACCTTCTTGGTTTGGCATGACTTTTGGGCTTCCGCCTTCCATGAATGAGACAACGGAGTTCGTTGTACCAAGGTCAATTCCTATAATTTTTGCCATTATTTTTCCCTCTCTTGTTAAGATTATTTCTATGTGAATTTATCCTGTATTTTATATAACTTTTATCGTTCTATTAATATCCCCGAACTAAGATTATCTTAGTCTAGCCATGAAGATTTGTCAAGCAAGTGCTTAGAAAATCTTAGCGAGAAAGACTAAGATTTTGGCGCGACGTTCTATTGTGCGCACGCAGGGGGCTTTTGTTTTTATTCGCCCTGACGGAGCAATATGCATGGCTGTGGAGTTATTATGTCTGATAATTGGAGCCTTTAGTGAGCCTTTTTATCTGAGCCCCGCTCTGGGGCGGAAGTTGGGAATATCCAATCCCCACAGCTGCGCCTAAGAAGGCTTGCAATGGGCTATTATACGACGCCCGCTCTGCGGGCTTAAGAATTGCGAGTGGCGTGGGAGCTACGGTGCGAGGGGTTACATACATGGCGAAAGAGTTACGGAGAGGGCTGATTGTTTGCGATTTTGACAGGGTGTTTTGCGAGGGAGAAAGGGCCGTCGCGGCACTCCGCCTGCCGTCCCCGAGCCTTTTTTCTGAGAGCGTTTGTTGTGGGCTTATGGGCTTATGGGCCTGTGGGCCCGCGGGTTTAAAGTGCATGCTTGTGTGTTTTATACGTATGTATTTTGTACACGGGGGCGGTTTTATAGCATGCTTGAGAGAGCAGGGCGGGAGTGTTTTTGATGGGGCTCGGGGACGTTGACTCCGTTTTAATTCTCGGGTGTTTATGGAGTTTGTTGGGTTAATTGAGTTATTCGTTCTTTTGTTTTAGATACTGTCTGGTGTTTCGGGAATTTTTTGTCTGAACCACGATTGGCCATGATTGGATAGATTAAGAGGATTCTTTTTGATCATATGTTTTTTAACTTAATTCGATTTTGCCCTCCCACATTTTATCTCAAGTCTATGTTCCCAATCTTAACCTAAATATTTGATCAAAAGCATCCTCTTAATCCATCCAATCATGGCCAATCGTGGTTCAGACAAGAGAGACAGACAAATTGCGAACAAATTACAAAAGAGCGTAACGTTTAAGACTACTCTCCTAAGAATAAGATAAAAAGATAAAGACAGATAAAATAAATAAATAAAAGAGTGAATAGAAAAGATTAAGAAGAGTTAAGAGTAACGTATAACGTGTAGAGCATATGAACGTAGTATACGTCTGTAATTAAAAACTAAACCAATCGGACGAAATTGTGCAAAAAATTTCAAAAGAACCAATTGTACGCTGTTTTTTATCTCATTGCGAATGTCCTGTAAATTTTTTCAGAGAGTCTCTTTTATGCGAAGCTTAAAGATTTCTTTGCCCCGTCGCAAGATTCAGGAGGGCTGTATGTTTTTCCGGAGATAAATGTTTTTAAAAACGAATAATAATTATGTCTGATAATAGTTTTTCTCTAAGAGCTCTTGTAAGTTTAGTTTTTTAAGCTTTTTCCTAAAAGGGAAAGAGGGGCGGCCCCGCCCCCGGTGGTGGGCTCTTTGGAGCTTCTTGTTGGGTGATTGTTTTTTATAAAAATTCGTAGAGCTTATTTGGGATAAAAAGAAATAGGCCTCGATTTTGTTCAAGGCCTATTGGTAATATTCTCAATTAAAGTTTAGGTTGTCGTTGGTTCGTAAGAGCCACGGCTTGAATGCTTGGGTGGCTAGGCATGTGGCTCGATAAGCGCTCTTTTAGGAGCCTGCTCGCGCAAATTTCGAACAACCGGCAGATAGCCATTTCCAGGCAACGCTATGAAGTACCCTCGGGTTATATCCGTCAGCGGTAATGAGTGCTCTTTGAGGAGCTTGCTCACACATATATCGAACAACTGACAGATGCCCCCTTCTATCTGCGTTCTGAAGTACCCGGTTGTATTTGACAGCGGTAATGAGTGCTCGTAGTTCTTCTGGAGCTTGCTCGCACAAATATCGAACAACTGGCAGATAGCCATCACAGGCAGCGATCTGAAGTCCCCTGTTGTATTCGGCAGCGGTAATGAGTACTCTTTGAGGAGCTTGCTCCCATAAATATCGAACAACTGGCAGATAGACATAAATAGCCGGGGTCATAAGGGCCACGTTGTATCCGTC
>CAZFHP010000044.1:0-12602 GCA_964519365.1 uncultured Pseudomonadota bacterium | reverse complement strand
ATTTTTGCACTGCCCACTACGGGGCAGGAAATTTTTTCTACTACATACCCACAGCAGAGCCTGCCCCGGACTCCGATCCGGGGGCGAAGACGCCTTGCAATGGGCTATATTACTACACCCGCTTTGCGGGTTTAATTTCCTGATTCACTTAATTCTTATCAGAACCCGTGGGCACGGGTGACGTTTATGTTAACCCACACCAAAACGTCTTCGCTGCAGCTGTGGGTAATTCATTTCCCAATATCTTGAAACCCAACCCCTCTTATTTATATTTTAAACATGTGATACTTTTTTTTTAATTTAAAATTCAAAAACCAGGAGCATCGTTATGTTTTTTATCAACCATCGAATATCTGTTCTAAAACTATCGTTTCTTTTCTTCGTGTTTCTTTTTATTGGCGGCTCTCAGGCCTGGGGGTTAGGAGACGGGAAACAGCTTAATATTAAAGCATTCAATTTTGTCAAACAACTTAATACGGTCATAGAAGCAACAAAAGCAGAAACACCCGGGAATACATTTGGAAACAATGTTTTCCAGACTGCAAAAAACCTAAAAGAAAAATTCGACGCATTTGATGGAATACCCAAAGCAGCAACTGATATTACTGACGGATCAGAGTATGCACCACTAATTAAAGGACATGTAGATACATTTAAAGCAAACTTGATAATCCAAGCTATCCAATACATACAAGATATTGAAGGAACTGGATCATCCAGTCTTGCTCTTGATGATGTTGGAAACAAGCTGTACAACTATCTTGAAAAAACACTAAACCTAAAAAAAAAAAACCTAAATCTTATTTACACTGCATTTTATAACGCGATGAGGGCCGCAAAAACCCCCTTAGAAATTGTTACAGAGATTATCACGCAAATGGTCGCAGCCAAAGACCAACCGACAATAACCGCACTTACGCAGCAATTCAACACAAATATTTCAAACGTGCCAACGACAGGCGACGAAAAAGAAACACAACAAGCGTTATTTGAAGTTGCCAAATTAGAAGCTACCGCAAAACTCGCAACTCCCTCGCAACCACCACCATCTAAAGGATCAGTAACTCCCGAAACAGAAATAGCGGAATTAAAAAAGACCATAGAAGCAGAGGTTTCAGCATTAACAAGCGCAAAAACAGGAAAACCTGATGCCGAACAAGCAAAGCTTGATGTACTTATCACTGTCGTAAATAAAATAGAGAATGCAGCGGGAGATTATGATGCTCTGAGAGAAGATGTCAGATCTCTTGCTGCTGCAAACACAGGAAACAATGTGCTAAAGCCGCATCTCTATGCTGTTTGGAAGCTTTTACATAATGACGACCCTACAAAAAAAACACCAATGGGCGGTCATTCTTGCAGCCGATTATTTTCTACAAAAAAATTAGATTTGCTGACAGATGAAGAGGTTATTGTACAAGCAGATGAATTAAACAAAGAAAACAAAATAATTAAAAGTGGAAACTTCGTGCAGTTACCTGCTTTGTATCAAGCATACCCAACTCAAAAGAAATATATAAATTTGTGTGGCTGGTATTCTCTGTTCTTTCTTGAAAAACTACTACCAAGTAAAGATATAAAAGAAGTAAAAGAAAAAGTTAATGATCGCAACCAATTTACAACGTTTTTTGAAGCCTATAATAGTCATATTAAAGAAACGGATACTCAAAATATTTCTCAAGAAACGTTATATGCACTTATTCAAGCAAACAGCAAACTAAAAGACATTGTTGGCACGGCAACACATTATGCACAGGCAAAAGTCCCAACAGAATTAACAACTCCAAGTGTAACCAATGATGGAAAAATAGCAATGGTTCTTCATGTTAAAGGTTCTTTGGAGCAATCAAAAAACAGAAACCATTGGATTGCTTCAATATTTGAGTTTGACGAGGTAGGAGCCGTTCGCATGATCATGGCAGATTCTCTGGGTATAAATCGAGTAACAACAAAAGATCAAGATCCTATTATTGATTTGGCTTATAAAAAGTATTCAAAACAACTTATTACATGGTCAAAAACTGTCCCTGGGAAGTTGTATTTTTTAAAGCAAAAACTTCTAAACCTGCGGGGAAGTTTGGTTGTGTTAAAAAACAAGCTCGTTACGTTGGCCGGCCGGTTAGGGGAATTGAAAACAAAGTTGGGGGCGCTTGGGCAAAGTGTAGGGGAGAGTTAAATTAAGCTTTTTCAAAAACATCCTGTACTTGTTGCCAACCCAAAATGTTAATCCCTTTGTGTTTTTGTTTTTCACTACCGCTGTAAACAAGAAAGCTTTTTGTCGGGTCATTTTTGGCAAGAGCATTCCAATAATTGAGCCCATCGAAAAAGTTTGAATTTATCGTTTTTCCCGATTTAATTTCAATGGGGGTAAGTTGAGATCCATGCTCTAAAATAGCATCGACTTCATGTTTTTGATTATCCCGCCAAAAATAAACATTCGGTTGGCTATCGTTATTGAACTGATATTTCATAAACTCTGACAAAACAAATGATTCAAATAAATTCCCACGCAGATAGTGAGAAAAAAGTTGTTTTTCAGATGTTATTCCCAATAACGAACATGCAAGGCCTGTGTCATAAAAATAAAGCTTCGGTGATTTAATCAGGCGCTTGCTAAAATTTTTGTAATGCGGTTGCAATCGAAAAATAATGTAACTACATTCTAATAGGCTCAGCCATGCGTTTACCGTATTTGTTGTAATCCCACAGTCGTTGCCAAGCGATGTAAGATTAAGAACTTGCCCTATACGTCCCGCGCAAAGGGCAATAAAATGCTGAAAAAGACTTAAGTTTTCAATGTTTTTGAGTGAGCGTACATCTCGCTCGAGATACGTTCTGATATAGTTTTTATGCCATTTAATCGGAGAAATCTTTTCATCAAAAATACGTGGGTAGCTTCCCGTAAACATAAGCGTATCTGCGTTTCCTGGCAATAACGACGCATGCTTAAATTCATCAATTGATAATGGCAGAAGGGTCGAAATAGCAATTCTGCCGGCAAGAGACTGTGATATTTTTTCGTTAAGCAAAAAGTTTTGCGAACCAGTAAGAATAAACTGGCCAGCACCTTTATGCTCGTCGACATATGTTTTTATGTACGAAAAAAGCTCCGGAACATATTGAACTTCATCCAAAATTAAACCATGTTCATTTTTATTTACTTCAAGAAAACCTCGAGGATCTTCTTGAGCAAGTCTTTGTTTGTCAAGATCTTCAAGTGTTACATAGTTATATTTTTTAAACGTATTTTTTACCAACGTTGTTTTGCCAGATTGTCGAGGACCAAGAACAGCGACAACGGGAAATTGCTGTGCGTTTGTTTTTAATTCTTTTTCAAGCGATCTATGTATCATAAGGAAGAACTCCCTTTTTCAAAAATAATCATACAAATCTGCAATTGGATTCTATATTTGTTCATAGTATTATATATCTCGCTATTAATCAAGTAAATGAGAATTTTAAAACAAACATATCTTCGGTCAAGATAAGCTTTCTGAGTTATTAACGATCAAAGATGGTAATGGCAAAACAATCGAAGATTATTTTGCAGAAGAAGACGGCGAAGATATGCCAGATTAAAAAAAATCGTATTGCCCATTGTGCGTAATTGTGTATACTTGAATCATAATTTTGTTAACAAAAACTGTAATAAGCACTGTAGTAAGTATAACGTTTACAGGCATGGGAATGGGATAGTCTATGGAAGGCAAATTTGTCGTCACACAAAAAGAGCTGTTGTCGTTATTAGTCGCAATGCAACCGATTTGTAGCAAGCGAACAACGCTTGATGTTACAGAATCGATTTTATTCGAAGTTGCACCACGAGAGCTCACGTTACGTGCAACAGATATGGAGATTAGTTTACAATCAACAATGGCCATCGAAAGCGATTTTGAAGAAAACATAAGCTTTTTAATCTCAGGCAAACGTATTTTTGAGCTTGTTAAAGAGATGAACGAAGAAATAGAATTTAAAATCGATGGCAAACAATTGCGCTTAAAATCTGGCGCGGTTGATCTTGATCTAAATATCAAAGAGTCAGAAGAGTTTCCGCCGTTCCCAGAACGAATCGAAAACTTAATGGAACTTGATTCGCAATTTTTACTTCAGGTACTAACAAAAGTTGCGTTTTTGATACCGCAAAATAACGCTAATCCAGCACTTAATGGCATGTTGCTCGAGATCGACGATACAAAGATGACCCTTGTCACAACAGATGGGCATTCGTTAGCACGTATCAAAACAACAAAGTACACGCTGCCAGAAGAAAAAAAATGGTTGTTGCCAAAACGTGCAGTACTTGAACTTAAAAAGTTGCTTGAAACACATGAAGGCCAAACAACATTTTTGGGTATTTGCGGGAGTCAGTTAGTCTTTTCAGGAAAGAACTTTAACTTCTTTTCACGCTTGATAGCTGAGCCGTTTCCGCAGTATAGCCCGGTTTTAAATAAAGACGGCTTTGTTCCAGCAAAGATTATCAAGACACCGTTTATGAAAACGTTAAAACGAACAGGGTGCTTACTTGCAGGGCAGTTTGTTTCGACAAACTTTGAATTTGGAGATGGGCAAATAAAGGTCAGCTTGCACAATAAAGAAGTTGGCAAACTCGAAGAAGCCGTGCCATTACATGAGTATTCAGGCGATGCGATAAAAAGTAAGTTTTACTCGCCGTATTTACTTAATGGGCTTCAAGCGTTTCCTGACAAGAACGTTGAATTTTTTATCAAAAACTCATCCAAGCCGATTATTTTTGAAGCAGAAGATGAGCAGTATCACTTGACGTATTTGGTTATGCCTGTATCGTTATCGCAAAATTAAAGTACGATCACAAAATTAAAGAGTGTATACCCGAGAGCATAACGTAGCGAGTATAAGCGCTTTAAGAACAAAATAAAACGATAAAATTAAACGTACGAAATTAAGCGCGTGTTTATAAAAAAGCTAAAACTCAAAAATTTTCGTTGTTTTACCGACTGTCAATTTGAATTTGATGGTCGGTTTGTTGTTATCCATGGCAAAAATGGCACCGGCAAAACAAGTCTTTTAGAAGCATTGCATTATAGCTGTTACTTGCGATCGTTTCGTACGAATACACAAAATGATTTAATAAATCTTAACACACAAGAACGACATCCGTTATTTGTGCAGCTTAACGTACAAACACCCGATACGCGTGATATGGGGGCAACAGACGTTATACAGGTTGGTTATTGCCAGCAAGAGGGCAAGCTTGTAAAGCTTAACAAAAAGCCTATACGTTCGTATAAAGAGCTTATTTCACATTATCGTATTATTAGCGTGACAGCCGATGATATTTGCTTAGTAGCCGGAAGCCCCGGCCAGCGACGAGATTTTTTGAATTATGCGTTCATGCTTGAAAACCCTGACTTTCTGCATAATCTTAAACAGTATAAGCAGGTTTTACAACAGCGTAATAGCTTACTCAAAGATGCTCTTATGCAAAACAAAAAACAAAACTTTCAGGATCAATTATATATTTGGACAAAAAAGCTTTGGGAGCAAACGAATATCATACAGGAGCAAAGAAGGGCGTATTTAGATTTATTAGGCAAGCGCGTCAATATATTGCTCAAGCAATACTTTAATACGTTTGACGAAGATAAAGAACTTGAAATTGCGTTTGCGTACAGATCTTATAACATAGAACCAAAAGATACGTTTGAAAAATTTTGGGCAAAATACCAGAACAAGCATTATGAAAGAGAAGAAAAGCTTGAGCGCAGTGTCTTTGGGATACACTTAGATGACTTTTCTATACTCTTTCAAAGCAAACGAGCTCGTGTTTTTGCTTCTCGTGGGCAACAGAAGCTTATTGTTTTACTGATAAAGATTGCTCAGATGCAACAAACAATAGAGTCTGGCGGCGTAGGTGTAATGCTTATTGATGATTTCTTAACAGACTTGGATGACCAACGAGCAACGACTATTGCTCAGTTGCTTGTGAATCTTGATTTTCAAGTTTTTATAACAAGCCCCATTGCACAGACGAGCTTCTTAAATGAAATAACACAAAAAAATAAATGCCTAATTGAATTGTGATTGTGATTTTACTTGTAGCGTAATTTTTTAAAAAAATCGCAATTATTTTTCAATAAAACAATTGACTTTATAGGGGTTTCATATATACTATCAAGTCCCTAGTTAAGTTAGGGTTAAGGGTAAGTGAGCGTAATTTGACATATACGAAAACAAAGTTTTGGGCTTCGTAGCCTATAATAAATAAAAGATCTTCATTACTACTCTCCTTTTTCCATCATGCGGGCTTGCTCGCATGATGGTTTTTTATTTTCTTGAGAAAAACACGGTTTTTGGGTGAAACTCGATAGTTTCAAGTAGAAAAGTTGAGATTTATATGAAAAGCTGTTTTTTAGGATAAAATAAAGCTTGATTTTCTCTTGGAATTTGGTAGATTGGTTTTAATAGCTTTACAATGGAAGAAATTCCCTGTAAGATTTAGCTTAATACAAGCACTTTGAAATTTGATTACAAGATTTTAAAAGACTTCATTACTACTCTCCTTTCTCCTTTTCGTCACGCGGAATTCGTTCCGCGTGACGTTTTTTTTATGCGTACAGCATATTCGTAAAAAAGAGTTTAATAGAAAATCGTAATTTTTTATGCTAAAATATAGAAAATCGTATTCGCATGACGTTTTTCGTAAAATATCCGCCAAAATTAAGGAATTCTATGAAACACTTGCCTTCAGATGCTCAATCAATTGGTTATAGATGGTTTGTTGATCGATACAAATTGGTTGTAATCCCGCATTTTCGATGGTCTTATCTTATTAAGCAGGGTGCTCGCACTATTTTAGAAAATTGCGAACCAAATATCTATCTTTATGACCAAGGGTATAAGCTTGAGAACTTAGATGATCCTTTTCAACATCTTGTATTTGCTCTTAAACACGAAGGGCTAAATCTTGAGATTATTAAAGCTTTTTGGAATTGCGTATCAATTGAAGCAGTAAGAGCTCATGTTGCATCACATCCAACAGGCAAATACCAACGTATAATATGGTACTTGTATGAAAAAATGACTACCAATATTCTTGAGATTCCCGATCTAAAAACAGGACCGTATGTAAAAATTCTTGATGCAAAGCTTTATTACACTGCTCAATCTAAAATACACAGGCGCTATAGAATTCATGATAACCTTCTTGGAAATTTCGCATTTTGTCCGTTTGTGCGAAAAACAAATACTTTAAAAGTTTTTGAGCAAAAGCACTTAGATCTCATGGTCCGTGATTTACTTAAAAAGCATGATTCATTTGTTTTAGACCGTGCAAGTACATACCTGTATGCTCATGAAACAATGTCGTCATATCAAATTGAACGAGAGATTCCAAGTAAGCAGCGGCTTGCTCGGTTTATTGAACTTGTAAAAAAAATAAAAAAAATTCCAAAGATCACAGAAGATGTTTTGGTTACGTTACAACATGCGATTGTTGATAAGCGTTTTATTAATCATACGTACAGATCGTCTCAAAATTATGTTGGAGAAAATCGTAGTTGGTACCAACAGGTAATTCACTATATTTGCCCTAAACCAGAAGATGTTAATTTTTTAATGGAAAACTTGCTCCAATCGTTAGAATTAATGATTGAGTCAAACGTTCATTCTATTGTTATTGCAGCGGCAATTTCTTTTGGTTTTGTTTTTATTCATCCATTTGATGATGGCAATGGACGGTTGCATAGATTTTTGATTCATTATATTTTACACAGAACCGGATTTACGCCTCCTGGCATGATATTTCCCGTATCAGCTGTTATACTTTCTGACATGTCTGGTTATGACACTGCTCTTGAGAAATTTTCAGGCCCACTCATGAAAGCTATTAAAGATTATGATCTTGATGATCAAGGAGTTATGGTAGTACATCAGCAAACAGCGGCTTTATACCAATTTATCGATTACACTGTTCAAGCAGAATATTTGGCCACCTGTATTGAAAAGACAATTAATACAGACTTTAAGAAAGAATTAAATTTCTTGACCAGCTATGATAAAACCAAAGAAGCATTACGCGCTATTGTTGATATGCCCGACAAACTCCTTGATCTTTTTATTATGTTGACCTATCAGCATGATGGAAAACTTTCGCAGAACAAGCGTACAAATCATTTTAAGATGCTTACAGATCAAGAGATTAATCAGATGGAGGAAGTTGTCCAGCGTATTATGATAAGACTTTAACTAATAATACTCAAAACTATTTAAAATCAAGCTCAAACAGAGTTATACTTATTGTATGTTTAAAAAAAGAGATAAAAGAAAGGGGTTACCATGAAGTGTTATAAAATTTTCGGTTGCTTGTCTGTTTTACTTTCTCTAGGCGCTCTATCTTTTGGTATGATCAAACGAACCAGCTCGATAATCAAAGTCAACCCCACAGCAGTAAGCTTGTTTAAAGCTATTCGAGATGGAAAAGTAATGACCGTACGAAGTTTGGTTGCACACAAAGCTCCCGTTAATGCGCAAACAGACGGTGGTTTTACTGCACTACAGTATGCTATTTGTTCAACACATCCAGAAAAAACAATTGTTGAAATCGTAACAGAGCTTTTAAAAAGCAAAGATATAGATCTGGATCGATCAGATAAGGCAGGATGGACAGCTTTACACTATGCTGCCCGAAAGGGGCTTGTGCCTGTTGTAGCACTTCTTGTTGCCAGTGGGGCACGTGTAACGGTGCAAACAATAGTACACGAACTTACACCATTTCATTGCGTACTTCGAGCATATACTCAAAAAGCAATGACTAACGAAAAAGCCGCGCATAGTATAATACAAGCATTACGTAAAGCAGGCGATATCGACCTTACAATTACTGATATCTATAGAATATCTATTGCTGATGTCATAGAGCGTGTTTCTAGTATATTCGAAGCATCTCAATCCAGAAATATTGAAGAAAGTATCGATCAGGCCTTCGGCACACAGGATGGGGCTTCTTGCCCTACGTGTGTTTTGCTGTGATTTAAGGGTTTTCCTGTTTTTAAAATTGATCCTTAGAATTATCAGATAGTTATCCTGTAGTTATCCAGGCTGTGCCCGGCAAAACCTTGGCTCAAATAAGCACCAAAGCCACCTCCAGACCAACACAACCCGACTTTTAATTCCCATGTTAATTGACGATTAACCCAACCCGGCCCCATTGACAAATATAAATAAATACTGTATTCTAAAGAAAGAATCAAAGACAATAATCCTTTTAAACTACATGGAGGAAATTATGAACAAAAACAGCATTAAAGTTCTATTTGTGCTTATATCGGCAACATTGGGACTCTTTGGTGAAAAAAGCATATTTGCAGCCACACTTGCCCCAGAACAAGAAGTGCAATCTAAAATTGCTTCAGAAGAAACCGGGCTTGTAAGAATAAAATTACCTACTGAAAGGCCTAAAACTGATATACGGTCTCTTCTTGGAGGTGCTTATAGAAAAAGACATGAACGTAGAGCCCGAGAGCAAAGAATTCGAGAAGAAGCTGCTAAAAAACGACAACAAGAAATAGAAGAAGAACAAAGAGCAGCTCTCGAACAACTCAAGCGTGATTTAAAAACAGAATATGATAAAATTAAATCGGCAAGCGACCTAAAAGCCTTAGCCGCCCCTATATTAAACATTAACATGAAAGCTTCTGACAATAGAGATGTTTTAATTGAAATGTTTCCTTTAGCCGAAACAACGGATTACCTTGTTGGTAATTTTTGTCGAGTAGTAGGTCTACTTCCGGCTCCGAGTTCCCCTGAAGAAAAAGAAGCTTTTAAAGCTCGTGTAGAGTTTTTTGCAAATGCTTTCAATCCATTTCTAGCCTCACTTGGAGAAACTATCCTAGTAACGGTTCCCCAATTTATTTATCTCAAGCACCTTATTGATACAATAGGATTTCTTCAAAAAGAAAACACTACAGGGATTGTCCTTCCCAAAATAATGAACGATACATTTGACAAAATTTATCGTCGTTTTTTTTATCCTGGCAATACAGTTTTTCGAGGATTATTCTTTGAATTCTGTGATGCATTTGAAAGTTATATCCCAGCTTTTCATCCCTTGTTCCAAATTATGCGAAAACTCACAGACATAATAACTGCTTCAACACAAGCTAACTCGGTCCTTGTAAAAATTATGCCAATAACACGGATCGATCGAGAAACAGCCGTTTATACGTTATATGGAATTGTAAATTACCTAAGAGTAATACTTGGCTTAGGAACAGAAACCAATGTTACATTTACAAAAGATACCCCAAGTTTTACAGAGCTAGCAAACATGGCAATAGTATTTTTGAGTGCTTGCAAAGCAAACAACATCAAAGATTCTTTATACCCAGCATCGTTAAAAAAATATAGAACAACAGATCCAAATATTAATAACATAACTCTTCATGAGATAGCCGCCGTGCAAAATCTCTATGCAAACATAGATACTAGGTGGACATGTGCTACTTGTACATTTATAAATAAATCAAAGGCTGCAACTAGGTGTTCAGCATGTGATACCCCTAATCCGAATATTGAGTCTAATGTTAATCTTATACACGTACAATTAAGTCAAGCTTTAGATATTGACAGGTTTAATAAATTATTGCAAACCGTAGAAGAGGAACAAAAATTAGAGGGTGAAGAAAACCCACTTGTCAAAACACTTAATATTCTAGAATGGGTCTTTTCTGAGATATTAAAAAACACGAGAACTCTAAGTTTAAGCACATATCATCAAGCACAATTAAAAATTCAGATTGATCAAGTTGTACTGACAGTAGCACAAGAAGAGTCGCCAGAAGAAGAAGACGATGAAGATGATGAATTGGATCTAGACTGATAAAACAAAAACTTTGTAGACAATATTGGCCGATTGCCGTGCAAAATTACTGTTGTACATCAATCGGCCAAACTTATTTGGAAATTTAAAGTATCAAGATTATCATTAAATTTGTCGAGCAACCGTGTTGGTATTTTTTTGATTGTGTTAGCGCCCTTTACAAAGACCGTTTTATCAGGGGCTAAAATTTTTTTATTTTGTTTTTCAATGAAAGTTTTTACTTTCTCTACTCGCCTATCCCAATCATCTTTTTCCTGGCCATTGTTATACGGATTTTGCATTTTATTGATAATTTGAAGCATTTTCTCTAAAGGTCTTAATGTTTCAGAATCGTACGTTTTTTTTGCGAGCTGATCATTTATAAATTTTTTTATGGCTAGAGGTGTTTTTTCACCTGTTGGGGGGGCAACCTTTATACCAGCAGCGACAGGTATTAAATTTGTTGTGACAAGATCTATGTTTTTCTGAATTATACGCCTTGACCGTTTAGCTGGAGTAAGATTAACTTCTGCCTTCAAACCAGAAAGTTTCTTTTTAACCGTACCCAAACGTCCGGCAAGTGTAACCAGCTTATCTTTAAGCGTCACAAGCGAACCTCTAAGTACGACAAGCTTATCTTTAAGGGCGTTAAGATTTGTTGTAACGTCAGCATGCGTTTGTGTAATTGGCGCAATTGATATAACTGTAAGTATGAATGCGAAGAAAAACACGCTTGTGTGTTTTTCTGATCTTTTTGACATAATATTCATTATGAGACCCTCCTTGGGTATTCACTCTTTCCTCCATTACATCACTTTCAATTTGTTTGCCTCGCTGGATCCCGGCTCATAGGCCGGGATGACAAACCATCGCAAATATTACAGGTATTTCAAAGCATACTTTACAGCCAAAACCATACAACAGCATAGCCAAATATCAAAATCCCGGGCGTTGCCAAAAGCCAGACAAACACACAGCAAGTGCGTCAGTCACGTCGTTTTTAGCGCTTGCCTGAACCATCGATATTTTTGGAAACAACCGTAAGACCATAGTTGCAACTTGATCTTTTGACGCGCCGCCGTATCCCGTAACGGCAGCCTTAACTTCCCGGGGGGAAAATTCATGAAGTGTAAGCTTGTGCTGATCAGCCAAAAGATATAAAATGCCGCGCAAATACCCCAGTTTTAAGAACCCCTGAATATTCTTGCCCAAAAATGGCGTTTCTAGTGAGATTTGGCTTACGGCATACTTTTGTATCTTCTCAAGCATAAACGCATAGAAAATCCCAATACGTTCAGAAAGATGCTTTTTAGCAGGCAGACGCAAGTATCCATAGTCGCGTAATAGCGCTTTGTTCCCGTCTTTTTCTAAGATCGCAAAGCCTGTTACATGAAAGCCTGGGTCGATTCCCAAAATAACTGGGTTATTCACAACGCTCTTTCTTCCTCGTTATTTTTTATTTTCTCTTTTTTCCTTCACGCTTAAAATATCATACGGGGCATGCGAATAGCAAGAAAAATGCATGATCATTGATGCTTAAGGTAAACTAAATGTTTTTTTAGTAAGCAATTCTTTTAACATGAGGGTATCTCCTTATTTTTCATACTAACCCGGAAATTAACCTAGAAATTAACCTAGAAACAACCCGGAAGATAAAATTGAATAAGCTTCCAAATTTTTGAACAATAAGATACATCCCGTTTTAACTAAATTTCTTGGCTATACCAGGGGGTGAATGCGCACCCCCTGGACCCACGCAGCAAGGGTT
>CAZFHP010000043.1:0-12632 GCA_964519365.1 uncultured Pseudomonadota bacterium | reverse complement strand
TCAACCATCTTAAGAGAAAAGTTATTCATGTTACCCATACGAATATGCTCTACACTGGGCTCATGAATATACAACCAATGATCCGGGCAAATATCTTTTTTATTCACCATAAGATTCACCGTAATAAGACTACGGCACCGTAATGCTTTTGCTGACGCTAAGACTTGTTCTGGTGGCAACGGGTCAAACGCGTGCACTAAATCACATAGCGTCATAGTCGAAAAGAAATAATCACCTGCGTAGCGATTTAGCTTTTGGGCTCCACCAGAAATAGCAGGCACAGGCTGAGTTGATACTGCAACAATTTTTTTCCCATCATGCTCAAGCGAAATAACTTTTTCACCCAAAACCAACGTGCTCTTTTTTTGATCCCCAATGTGCTGAGCAACTCGCTCCCACAACGTCCCAGCACCTCGTGATGGATAATAAAATGTATCTTGAATTGTTCGCGGCGCATAACGTTTAAACCACCGACCAAAAAATGCAAAGAAAATCGCTTTTGATAAAGAAAAGTTTCTAATGCGCTGCGCAGCCCAATCAGCAGATATCTTATCGCACGTGATACCCCATAATTTCTCTGTATAGTTTTTAAAAAACATAAGAAATAATCTATGGCCAAATCGATTGACAAAAAAGTCCTGTAACGTCTTAACGTTACGCTTTGGAAATAATTTAGCTCGTATATAACTCAGGACACATTGAACACATTCGATAAACGTAAAATTTTTAATCGCATTCATGGGCTGCAAGGGATAATGAAAAAATCGCTTTTTGTAGTAAATACGCGTAAAGCGTTTTAGTTTGATAAAATCATCACCCATAATCGACTTCCACCATTTTTCAATGTGTTTATGCTCAGTTATAAAGTGATGAGGCCCAATATCAAATCGATAACCCTTGTGCTCAATTGTTTTTGAAAGGCCACCAACGGCTTTATCTCTATCGATAACTGTTACTTGCCAATTATGATTTTTTGCAAGCTCATACCCTGCAGTTAAACCTGCCGGCCCCGCCCCGATAATAATCGCTGATTTTTTTTCATTACTCACACAAACGCCCTTTTTCTTTTAAGTATTATATTTTTGATCTGCACGAACTACTAAAGCTCCTCCAACCGCTAAAACAATTTTGTAATCAAAATTATTTCGCTCAAACAGTTTTAATACATCTGTCAATCTATTATTATTTTTATTTTGGTCGCAATGAAACTCCATGATAATATGTTTTATCTTTTTGAGTTTATTGTGCTTATCAAGGTCAAATAATACATCTGTCTCTGCACCTTCTATGTCCATCTTCAAAATATCAACATCACGATCAATATACTTTGAAAGAGGCACTGAAGCAACTTGAATAGCCCCCGGCTGAGCCTTACTAACAACCTTGCTACACAAACTTGCTAGCGACTGAAAATAAACAAACCCATCTCGAGAGGAAACGGCTTTATTAACAAGCATAACGTCTGACAATTTATTCTTTTCAATATTCTTTTTCAAAAACTTAAAATTATTTAGGTCAGCTTCAAAAACAAGAATCTTTGATGCCGGGTACAATAACTTATAATACAAAACAGCCAAACCAATATTACCGCCACAATCAATAATAAAAGGATCTTTTCGCCCAGAATCTATAAAATAATCATGCCGAAGAAATATCTCTTGAACAACAAACTCTAAATGCGAATAACTATTAAAACAAAGATCATACCCAAATAAATTGGTCTGATTATAATCAGAGCCTTTAACCATTTTTTCAACTTCAAGTTTCAAATAATTTTTCAACAGCGTAAACTTAGAAGGCAAATTCGTATCTTTTTTATCTTCACTCAAAACCATTTGCATCATCGTAACAAGCTGCCAAGGTGTCGTTTTCATATAATGTCGAGCAAAAAGAAGACATGAACAAATAACAACAAAATATATACCTGACATCGCAGGTAATAGTTTCTTTTTCTGCGTCATAACAAACACCGTAAAAAAAGAAAGACAAATTAAAAAAATCGTCCCTAATAACTTTAAGCCCAAACTTATATCGAGCACCCAAACAAGCATACCACCAAAGCATACCGTAATAATAAGCCCGACTATTATCAAAACATTTTGAACAATTTCACGTACATTCACAACTTAAACTCCTAATTTTAAAAACAGAACTTATCCGTATAACGTATCAAACATCCCACAAAGTGAAAAGTTTTTTCAATCTTTTTCTAACCTCTTTTTTATAATCGTTGATATCGTGGTCTTTCTCGTGCTATACACACATAATCCCACTGAATATTATCGCCATATTTTTTATCGACATTACCCGTCGTCGCTCGATTGTATATGTACAAAACATCCGGAATAAATTTTACATGTTTCCCAGCCATTTCAAGCATAGGGAACATTGCCGTTGAATCTGTCGATGCAGGAACAAATCGCCCATTATGCATAAGATCTTCTTTTTTGATTTTTTTAAAAAGCCATGCATAAAACGTACGCACATGCGCCGAGATAAATCTATAATCTCGAAACAAATTATTTTCGATAAAAAAATCCGGGAAATAATTACAAAAACCAATCGTTCCTGATGGATATCGCTTAAACTGCCCATACGTAAGCCACGTATTATTGTCTGAATAAGCTTTGTTTATTCGAGACAACACATACTCGTTACTCAGCCAATCGTCTCCGTCGACTATAACTATTATTTCATGATCTTGCGCATACGTATGTATCGCACGATACACATTTGCAAGCGCCCCTTGGTTTTCTTGATTACGAATAAGTATAAAACGATCTTCTTGTTTTTTTTCTTCGATATAACGTGCAACTAAATTTCCCGTACCATCAGGCGAAGCATCATCAAGATATATAACTCTATAGTTTTTGTACTTTTGTGAAAAAATAGAATCTAAATTTTTTTGGTACCATGCTTTATTGTTATACGACGGGATAACAATAAGTATCTCTTTTTCTTCTTTTGGAAATCTTTGTACACGCAATTCCCATATCGATTTCCCATTATTTCGCTCGTCTTTAAATTTTATGTTATTTCGAAACGTTATTTCTTCCCGTCTGTTATGCATACGATCTTCGTTGTTCACATTATACAAAACATGAGCCCGTTCTTGTGCGTCTTTTTTATTTTTCGCATCATCACACACACACAAATTTTCTTGATCTGGATCAACTAACGATATATGAGCCTTGTGTGCAAGAATACTAAAAATCGTTTTTTCTTTACCCCCTTGCCCAAACCCTAGCGGGCAAGAAGCATCGTCTTCAAAAATTTTTAGATTTTTCACCTGATTATACGCTGGGACAACATATGAATCATAGACTTTTTTGCTTACGCCCTGAATCTGGGGGCACATGTTCGGCATACCCAAAAGCCATTTGTTTTCTTGCGCACGTAACGCAAACGCGTTTAATACACGCTGCGTACAATAACCTTCGATACTTACATAAACCTCTTGCCCCGCAATTTCACGGGCCTCTTCTTGTAATACCAAAGCGCCATGATAGCGCAACCAATCAAAAACAATATCAAGATTTTTTAAAACAAGGCTATCTGGATCAAGATACAAAACGCTATCAAACATATCCAGCGCTTGTTTTAGAACAACAGGCTTATACGCATTCCAGCCATGAACAATTTTGCCATACTCTCCCCCACAAAGCTTATAAGGCCCCGTTAAAATATTTTTCAAAACATCTGGGTGTACCTGTTCTAACGCATACACAGAAACTTTTTGCATGCTCTTTAAAACTTCTTTTTGATCGTCGCTTAAACCCAAATCAAAAATCGCTACTTGCCCCAAAGTATCAAAATTATTCACATGAATACTGCCAATTAAATTTGTTACATGATCAAACGAAGCCTCATCTGTCGCGGTACAAAAATAGTTTAAATTTTGGCCTGAAAGCTGATGTAACCCAAACAAACTAAACAAAAAACTAAACAAAACAACTATGTCACAAAAAAAATCTTTTCTCATAATACTCACCTCGCTATCGTTTTAAACTATAATGGCTCGTATGGAAACTTTTGCTCTGCCGCGACATGACATTTCCATTGCAACGTCGCATTAACTTTATCATCGTTTATTGGATTCGCTCGATTATAGATATACAGCACATCGGGAATAAATTTACTATGAGTCCCAGCCATTTCAAGCATTGGAACCATGTAATAAAAATCAGCACAAGAAGGAGCAAACTCCCCTTCATACAAAAAATCTTGATCCTGAATCTTCTTAAACAGCCAGGCATAAAACGTATGTAACTGTATCCCTAAAAAGTCATAGTGCCGAAAAAAATTGTTTTCTATAACTGCCGCAGGATAATAATTACAAAACCCCGCCTCACCTCCTGGCCACCGTTCAAACTGCCCGTACGTCATCCAGATATTTTCGTTTTCATATTCATGATTTATACGCGCAAGAACATATTCGTTGCTTAACCAATCGTCACCATCAAGTGTTACAACTATATCGTTATCGCCACACATATAAACACCGTTATACGTATTTCGTAAAAGGCCAACCCGTTTTGTATTTTTAACAAGCGTAACACGATGCTCTTGGTTTTTCTCTTTGATATACTGTCCTACAAGATCTCCCGTTTTATCTGGCGAAACATCATCTATGTAAATAACACGATAATTATCGTACCTTTGATTAAACACAGAATCTAAATTTTTCTTGTACCAATCTTTATTGTTATACGAACAGATAACAACAGTAATCGGCTTTTCTTTTTTGGGGAAAAATTTAGATCGTAATTCAATCAAGTCTCGACCATTATTACGATCATCATAAAACTTTATGCTGTCGACATAACGAGCCAACTTGTAACTACTTTGATTATGCATTCGATATGCATTATGCATGTTATACACAATATGCGCATCATACGCTGTTACTTTTCGTTCGACATTTTTCTGACTAAAATCGCTATCAAACAAATCATCACATACAAGAAACGTCTTTTTTTTATCGTCTATCTCGAACTGTACATACTCATCTGGCTCAATAAAATATAAATCTGCTTTGTGAGCGAGCACACTAAAAATTAATTTTTCTCGTCCCCCTTCACCAAAATCAAGCGGAGCAGAACCATCATCTTCAAAGTTTCTTAAATCACGCGTACACGTATATGCAGGATAAACATAACTGTCAAAAACATACTTACTTACACCCTGAACAGCAGTCGACATGCTTGGTTTTTGAAGAATCCAACGATTTTCAGAAGCATCTAATTTAAGCTCACGAAGAACACGTTTTGTGCAATACGCCTCAAGACACAAAAGTGCTTTTTGCCCGCATATTTCCTGCTCAGACTCCTGCACAAAAAAATGTCCCACGTTATTCATATACCCAAAAAGATGATCTATTTTTTTTTGAACGATACTGTCAGGGTCAAGATAAAGAACGTAATCAAACAAATCAAGCGCCTGTTTTAATACACAAGGCTTATAAGCACCCCAGCCACGAGTTACTTTCCCATACGTTCCCCCACAAAGCGTATACTGCCCAACAACAACATGCTTAATTATGTCGGGATGCGTAAGCTTAAAGTTATACACATGTACTTTTTGCATGCTATTTAAAAGCTCTTTTTGATCCCATCCCAACCCCAAATCAAAAACAGCTACTTCACCAAGATTATCAAAATTAGTTGCGTGAACACTGCCAATAAGATTAACTAAATAATCAAACGATGCATCGTCAGAAGCTGTACAATAGTATTGCTTTAAAGCGCTTTTTGTTGGACTTGAAAAACTTTGACGCACAAAACATAAACTAAAAAATAATAACCATACCGCGATAGAAAAAACGCAAGAAATATTTTTTATCTTCATAGCTACTCACTTAAAAAACAGGCCAAAACTTATCTTGGTAACCATAAAGAAAAAAGACAAACTTGGCAATATTTTCACGTCAAGCCGTGGGTATAGAAATGTTCCATATTTTCCCGCCCACTCCGGGCAAGGGTGTGCAAAGCCTCCCCAGGACAGTCTCCTGCGCCCCCCTAAGCAACCGAATCATCCCTACTACGCTCTCCGTAGCTTCGTAGGGCACGGCAAATACAACACTATGCCATCGAATCATCAAAAACAACGCCGTCTATCTCTACATACGCGCCACCTAACACGTGCACATCTAAGTCGCCATTTGTTTGCGACGAATCACCAAAAATAATCTGCGTAGAAACAGGACACGAAAGCATAACATTATTGTCAAGATATAAAGCCCCGTTGCTAAGTCGAATTCCCATGTCACCCGTCAATAACGTCGCGTTATTATAATACATGCACGATGTCTCGTTTTGCATATGAATACAATTATTATTGCTTACATTAGGGTCATAGTAAAACGTAGTACGCTTATCAAAAGCCCACATAGAACTGCCAGCAATATAACTATGCAACGACGACGTATACACAAACGACGACGTTCCAGAGACAACTACATCGTCGTGAACAAATAACAATCCGTTATCAAAATAATAATCGTCAGCAAGCGCAAGCTCAACGTTTTGTAACGCTAATCGCCCAATACCGCTAACACTAATCATAGGGTCACTGCTTGAGTTCCGTGTATTTTTAATACGTGCGTTCTTAATAGTCAGGGTCACATTATTGTCAATCGTTATCTGAGCGTGTGGCTCAAGTGTTATCGTCGTTCCATGGCCATTAATAATCGTATCACCCGTAACACGTATAATTTGATTTTCGGGGATAGTAAAATTACATGCAAGCACAAGCGCATTGCCATTCCCGTCAAGAATTCCCCCGTTACTCACATAAGCTTGTGAGTCAAGATACAAATCTCGTTGCAAATTCAAAGTCCCAGTATCACCCAAGTTAATTTCTCCGGCAACTGAAAATGGCGTACTGAGTGTCAATATATTCCCACTCTCAACCGTAAAGCCAGCGTTATACATAATCAAGGGCTGCTCTATGGCATCACTAGTATACGTCTTATGCGTAGTATAAACCGTTATATCACTCTCTGCTTGTAAAGCTGTAACATCGTTACGCAAACTAACAATCGCATTACTTGCATTTTTACAGCAATAGACAAACGCATTACTGTTAACCCGTATCGTCTCGTATAATTCTTCTTTTTCATAAATCGACCAAAAAGCGCCCAATGGGTAATTAACCAAAGCAGTACTATTATTCTTAATGCCAAACACTAACGCATTACTCGTGTTCTTACAGCAATACAGTAGCGCATCACTCGTCGTATAAACCGTCTGTAAAAGATCCTGTTTTTCAGCCCCACTCAACGCACTCTGACCCAAAAGAATAATTGCATTACTGTTATTCTTAAGCGCATAAACAAACGCATTACTTGTATTTTTGCAACAATCTAAAAGCCCCGAACTCGTCGTACGAACATAGTCTACAAACGCTTGTTTCTCCAGCCCACTAAACGACCCAGCAGCAAGAACACTCAAAGCATTACTATTATTCTCAATCCCATAGGCAAACGCGTTACTTGTATTTTTACAGCAATAGACAAACGCCCGACTATACGTACGAACATCTTCGAGTAACTCATGCTTTTGTGCAACAGTAAAAAGACCTGCCCCAGAATAATTCATGATCGCATTACTCGTATTCTTAATACCATAATTAAGAGCGTTACTATTGGCTATAATCAGCTGCGTAGCCGGCTCTTCGCTCCCCTCCTGGCTAACAAGCGTATCATCTGCGTACGCCTGAGCCCATTGCGAAGAACCTTCTAGCCCATGTTTTTTTAAAATCGAGAATTCTGACCAACCAATAATCTTATCGCTATTATGTAACGCAACTTTTGAATGCGATTCTTTAATCGCAAGATGCGATGCAAAGTTCGTAAAATAAATAGACGCACAAAGATCTGCGCTAGACGAGAAACCCAGAAACAATAATAACAAGAAGCACGTATACACGCTTTTTGTAACCCGCGACACATAACATAACAAGTAATACGCGTTCACACCATACTCCTTTATTTTTTTTAACGCACTTTTTTTAACGTACTTTTTAACGCACTTTTAAAACGACCTTAAAAGCTGGTCAACATCAGGAAGAAGCTCTAATTTATTCGTTTCTTTATCAAACGCATACAGATAAATCTCTTTTCCCGAATCTACATCGTCTACCCCAATGGCAAGTGTTTTGTCTTCTGTACCCCATGCAACAGAATACACATGCACCCCGTCAATAACACTAATATGCGCAACACGTGTTAACGCTTCTGTTTTAAAGTCACATGCATACACAAGAACGCCTTCGCCAGCATCACGCTCTCGAGCGATGGCAAGATATTTGTTGTCTAAGCTCCAAGCAGCTATACGCGTATTGACGCTACTAGGGAAACATCCCGAGCAAGCATCTGAAGAAACGTGACCATCTCTCCCCCGCTCGCCCTGGGCACCGTCGAGGGGCTCTTCACTTCGCGCCACAGGCTCACAACCATCACAACAACCACAAAGTCTTACAGGCAACGCGCGTATTGCATTGCTATTATTCTTGATCCCATACACAAGTGCATTACTCGTGTTCTTACAACAATACAAGAACGCATTACTTGTCGTTCGAGCGCTCTCAAAAATCTCACTTTTTTCTAACTCTGTAAGCGTTCCCAAACTTAACGTAACAATAACGTTACTATTGTTCCTAAGACCATAGCTCAAAGCATTACTTGTGTTTTTGCAACAATACAAGAAAGCATTACTCGTCGTACGAACATCTTCAAGCACTTCTAGCTTTTCTGCTTCGCTAAACGCCCCAGGCAATAACGAAATAATCACATTACTATTATTCTTGAGCCCATACGTCAAAGCGTTACTTGTATTCTTGCAACAGTACAAGAACGCATTACTTGTTGTCCGCACATCTTCCAGCAGATCTGCTTTTTCTTGAACAGAAAACACACCGCCTGAACTATTGTTTGCTAAATCAACAATAGCATTGCTGTTATTTTTTATCCCATAATTAATAGCGTTACTGTTTGAGACCACAAGATTCGGGTTCGGCTCTTGGCTCCCCTCTTGACTAATAAGCACACCATCAGGATAACTCTCTACCCATGAAGAAGCACCTTCTTTTCCAAACTTCTTAACAATCGAAAACTCACTCCAGCCAACTATCTTGTCAGCGTTATGCATATAAATCTTAGAGTTAGCTTCTTTAACCACCATGCTCGCATCAAAGTTTGTAAAATAAATCGTCCCGTATGCTTGACTTACAAACATTACACTTATCACACAGAAAATTATATTTCTAAAGCTTCGCATTAACGATCTCCTATTTAATTACCCATTTACCTGTATTGCTTTCTATTTTTACCACCCGAGTATCCCGTTCATCCTGCCTGCCCGCCATAGCCTTGGCGACGGCGGGAGTAGCCCTTTAGGGCGTATCGAAGGAAGAATCATCAGCAATAACACCGTCAATCTCAACATGTGCCCCACCAAGCACATAGACACTTAAGTCACTGTCTACCTGTGACGAGTCACCAAAAATGACAGCCGTGTCTGTCCACGTATAATCTTTATCGCCAAAGCTATACACACGAATTTCGTTATCATCCCCTTGAGAAAGACCAGCAGCAAAATATCCGCCATCAGGGCTAAACACAATCGTATTTACATCTTGTGACAACTCTTGAGCAGCTTCAGTTGCTTCAGTTAACGTATCACCATCAAATTTAAATACACGAATTTCATTGCCCGAGCCAGAGCTTAACCCAACACTTATATATGCACCATCACAGCTGAACGCCACAGACGTTACAGCTTTGCCAAGATTTTGGCCAACACCAAGCTCTGCCAAACGTCTTCTATAAAATTTATACACACGCAGCTCACTCTCACCCCCACCATCAGAGCTTAAACCCGCAGCAAGATATAACCCATCAGGGCTCCAACAAACACTCAAAACATCTTGTCCAAGGTTTTTCCCAACAGCAAGCTCTGTCAATAACACCCCATCAAACGCATACACACGAATCTCGTTTTGCGCACCGGCATCACTTGCAAGCCCTGCAGCAAGATACGCCCCGTCGGGGCTCCAACATATCGAGTTTACGTTCTGCCCAATATTCTTGCCAACAGTTAGTTCACTTAACGTCGTCCCATTAAACGAGTACACACGTATCTCAGAGTTCACACCGCCATCAGTACTTAACCCCGCAGCCAAGTATGCACCGTCAGAGCTCCATGAAACGCTCTTAACATTTTGATTCGTATTAACAAGCGCTCCTGCCACTTCCGAAAGCGATTCTGAGCCAAACGTATTATCAAACAAATACACACGAATCTCATTGCCCGTACCAGCATCACTATTCATGCCAACAGCCAAGTGCAACCCATCAGAACTCCACGAAGCACTGTTAACCGTTTGCCCCGTACTAACACCAAGGCTACTCAATACCGTCAAAGACTCAGAACCTGTTTCATCATCAAAGCGATAGACGCTTAGCTCATGACCAACATCTGCATCATCGTTCATACCAACAGCAAGATAATTTCCATCAGGGGTCCACGCAACAGTATTAACAGTATCTTCACTTATGCTCACAAGATCTGTCAAATACGTCTGCCCACTATTATACTTATTCAGCAATGGGATAACCGTCTGGATCTCAAGATCATAGCCACTATGATAACGCGAGCCCCCTAAAATCTCCCCGCGAGCAATTTCACTATCAGTTAAACTTAACGTCGTCCCATCAAAGCTATACACACGAACGCCCTGCTCACTTCCATAATTCAAACCAACAGCCAAATACGCACCATCATGATTCCATCTGACAAAATTACAATCTTGCCCAGTAAAGTTCAAGACAGCATGCGGCAAGAACGACAACGTTTCAGACGCAAACCCGTACACGCGAACTTCATCAGCACCGCTTGCACTTGCGTTTTCAAACCCTACAGCAAGATACTTGCTGTCAGGGCTCCAGTGAACAGATTTCACCGTTTGTCCCGTATCAGTACAGGCAAGCGCCAATGGTTTTAAAAAATCAGGCGAGGTCATAGAATATCGATACACACACAGCTCAGAGCCTGAACTATTATCATCACGTATCCCAACAGCAAGATACGTGGACGTTACTTCCCAATCAAGCGCCGTAACATCTCGCCCAAGTTCTACTTGTAGTGTCGATTGTGTTAACGTGTCACCATTAAAGTCATAACTCAAAACTTAATACAACGTTCCAGTCGTACACCCAACCCTTACAACCCCCGTCGTTCGCCAGTCAACAGATGTCACCTGCTGGCCAGACAAAAAGCTTACTGCTGCTTTATGTGTTAACGTAAGCGCCGTGTCAAATTCGTACACGCGCAACTCAGATGTTACTCCCGTAGTATTATTCGCACCAACAGCTAAGTACTTACCATCTGATCGCCAACAAACACTCGTAACATCACATCCAATATTTTGATTTACCCCTATCTCTGTTAACGTCTGAGCCCCTGCCGTACTATCAAAGCTATAAATTCTCAGCTCCGCACGATCATCAAAATCATTTTCAAGCCCAACCGCTAAGTACTGATTATCACGCCAGTCTAACGACAATACACCTTGCTTGCCCGGGAAATTTTTGCTCACATCGTTAACTAACTCAAGCGCACCAGCATTGCAATAATACACACGCAACTCGCTGCCATAGTCAGCACTCATACCGACAGCTAAATAATTACCATCAGCTGTCCAAGCAATCGCGTTTACATCTTGATCAGCAACCTGTGCCTCTACGGCTTCAGTCGCACCGCCACCTGTTAAAATAATACTCGAGCCTAAGTTTTGCGCTACCCCATACGATGGCATGACAATAGGCGAACTTATCGTCACGCTATTATCCAAATACAATCTACCATTTGTTAATCGCAACGGGGTTCCAAACGACTCAAGCTTTGCACCATCAAACGCCATACACGAACTTCCATCAACCATATGAATTAAACTATCACTGGTCGTCGTTGGGTTGTAGTTAAACGTTGACCCACAATCAAATAATAACAACGCGTTCTTTACAATATAGCTTGTCGCTCCCGAGCGATACATAAACGTATGCTCGCCAGAAACAAGCACATCTCCATGCACATATAATTTCCCATTCTTAAAGTACACGTCATCCTGTAAATCAAATATAACGTTATCAAGCGCAACCCCTGCCGTTGAACCAACAGGTTCAACAATCTGTTTAAAGTACGCATTGCTTACGTTTGAAATTGTCATGTTCTTAAGCGTCACCGTCACCCCATGATCGATCATTATCTGTGCATCCTGACCAAAGATAAAATTATTCCCCCGCCCATCAAGCACCGTATCAGACAAAATTCTTAAACGCTTTCTTGCTGGTAATTCAAAATCCCCATCAAAGCTAATCGTGTTTCCCTCGCCATAGACAATCCCCCCTTGCACAAGACTTACATCTGGACCAAACGTAACAGAGCTATCAAGTGCTATCGCACCCGTTGCACCAACTGTCGTGTTCTGTCTTCCCAAATTTACAACCCCACTTACTGGGTCAACAATATCAAGACTTAACGTATAACTTGGGTCAACAATAAAACCATGCCTAAACTTTACGAATCTTTTGCGCAGAAAGCCCACTCTACAGCTTTAGCTGTGGGATGAAT
>CAZFHP010000042.1:2109-12744 GCA_964519365.1 uncultured Pseudomonadota bacterium | reverse complement strand
AAGAAAGAGGATTTTATCCTTCCATCGTTGAAAGTGTGATAAAAAATGGAATAACCTCACCAAATAAAGTCGCAGGAAACCTAGAACATTTTGATAAAATAAATAAGATTCTTGTCATAACGTGTAAAAAAACAGGCAAAGTAGTTTCTATTTTTTGAGGATTATATGAAATCAAAAATAAAACAATATAACATTCGACAAATAAACCTAATGGAACAAAAAATAAATGATTATTTAAACAATAAGATATCCGCTATTAACTTATCAAAGGATCTTTATATTCTTATACGAGAAATACAAGAACTTCCAGAAGATTTTTTCTACAATTTTGTTAAACCATTATCATGGATAGAAGGTTCTTTTGTTCGTTCTTGTGATGAAAATAGAGATTACTTTACAGATGAAGAACTATCCCTTATAAAAGAAGCTGTAGAAAAAATTAAGGGGTTGATCGTTACTTACAAAAAAAAATACTTGTCAAATTCCTAAACTGGCTTGGCAAAACAATTTATACCAAGGGGAAAAGCATCATGAACAAAGAAAATAAAAAATTAATCGTTAATCAAACATACGATGCAATGATTGATTATCTGGATAGATGCTATAAAAAAAACACTCTGAAGATATAAGTGATCTTGCTTCCGGGATGACACTTTAATCGGGAACTGTTGATAAAAAATTATAAAATCGATTTTGTTCTTTTTTTTTGTTACCCTAAACCCAAGTATGTGTATCTTACGTTTACGTGTAACTTTTGTATAACGTTTATGGATGGGTTTGTATGAAGATTGTATGTGTTTCTCAAAGATTGCTAGGGTGTGTTTTTTTGCTAGTCTGTTTTTTCCCTGTGCAAGTAAGCGCGCTTGATTTTCCTGTGTTTTATCGAGCACCATTATTTTCCGGTATGCCAAAACGAGAAGTTGTCGATTGGACAACAAAATTGTCTGTTCGTTATGGATATGGGTCAACAAGAAGATCACGAGATTATAGTAACGACCAGAGACAATTGTTAAGTATCTATGGGCCTGTTAATTTACATGCGCTTGGTGTGGGGCTTGAGGGTATCGATAAAAAAACAGAGACAAATACTTTTTGGGGCACGGGTAATTTTAAAAATATTAAAACAGACGATCTTGGCCAGAACGACGGCAAGATCGATGTCTTTGGCAAAATTAAAACATGGGATTTAAGCTTTGAGTTAGAGCAGGGGTTATGGTCGGGCTTTTTTGTCAACGCATATGTGCCTGTACGATACGTTAAAATTGATAACGTAAAATTTAAAAATCTGGGCGAAGCTAAGGTTGGCCCAAGTGGTGGAACTCAAGTAGATGTCGAGAGTTTTTTAGAAAATACATTTGAAAAAGTTTTACAAGAAAATGGCTTTGTAACGTTTGACAAACCATTTAAGAAAACAGAGGTTCCTGAGTGTACGGTTTCTGTTGGCTGGGAAGGGGAGAACGAAGAAGATATCGGTGTTTTTGAATCTGTACGTGGGCGGGTGCAATTGGGTGTCATGATTCCATGTGGGAGTATGAAAAACGAAGATTATTTAGTTGCGATTCCAACGGGGTATAATAATCATTGGGGCGTTCATGCGCGAGCAAAAGCAGAGATAGAAGTATGGAAGTTTTTGGTCGTTGGTGCAAACGCTGGAATAAGCATGTTTTATAAATCGATACGAAATATTCGTATGAAGACGAATAAGGCTCAACAGGGGTGGTTTACGCTTGAAAAAGGGAGCGCCTCTGTTGAGCCTGGTTCTTTATGGGATGTTGCTGGATATCTAAAAGCAGAAGAGGTCTTTGGTGGGCTTTCTGTGCTGCTTGGTTATACGTTTGCCAAGCAAGAAGATATGTATGTAAGTGTTCGTGATGATAATTTTTTAAAGACGGTTGTTGAAAAAGCAGAAGCTGGCGATAGTACTGTAACTCCAGTTATTAACCCAAGTTTTATTTCAAAAGATGACATTGTAAACACAGACAATCGTTTTAAGAGTTGGGAGCAGCATGTTCTTTTTGCGTATGTGCAATATGATGTTAAAGCACATACTGATTCTATGTTTGCGCCAGCGATTGCTTTTGAGTATAGCCATCCTGTAGCAGGAAGAAGAGTGTTTTCTAATGCCATGATAGCAGGATCATTGAGCTTGCAGGCTTCGTGGGATTTTTAGGAGAGCATCCTGGGTAGCCCTACGAAGCTTAAGCGTAGTAGGGCGTATCGAAGGAGTCTTCCGTTTTTTCACATGATAATTTGCTTCGAATGTTCAATTAAAGGGCCTAATTACCCCCTTCCATCAAAAAAGAGGGTGGTTCTGTAAGACATGAACGTCTTGCTGGATCGCCTCGTTTTATATGGTATACTGGGTAAATAGTTGATAATCACACTTGAAGCCGTGAGATTTTAAAGTAAAGATTCGAGAAAGACTATGAGAAAACTACCTATTGGTATTCAGACATTTGAAATTTTAAGACAAAACCCTGAAGAATATGTTTATGTTGATAAGACGAGACATATTTATGATTTGGTTACTCAGGGGCGAGTCTATTTTCTTTCTCGTCCGCGCAGGTTTGGTAAATCTCTTTTGTGCTCGACGATTCAAGCTCTTTTTCAGGGGGAGAAAGAACTTTTTAGGGGGCTTTGGATAGAAAAAAGTGATTGGAAGTGGGAGCAGTATCCGGTGGTGCATATAAGTTTTGGAAAGCTTATATGTAAAAATGCGCAAGAGTTAGAGGCGATATTGTGTTGGAAGTTAGAGTCTATTGCAAAAAAATATAAGATTGATTTGTCGTCTGCTCCTTTACTTGGTTTAAAACTTATAACAGTAATAGAAACGCTGGCAGAAAAGAATAAAGTTGTCGTGGTTATTGATGAATATGATAAACCAATTCTTGACAACATAACAGAGAAAAAAAAAGCAGAAGAAATTCGAAATGTACTTGGAAGTTTTTATGGAATTATCAAAGATTTGGACCAATATCTTCAGTTTGTGTTTGTTACCGGTGTGAGTAAGTTTTCGATGACATCGATTTTTTCTAAATTTAACAATCTAGAAGATATTTCGATGGAAGAGAGTGGTGCAACTTTGTGTGGGTACACACAACAGGAGTTGGAGAATTATTTCTCAAAGCATCTAGATGCTTTTTCAAAAAAGAAAAAAATACCTCGACAGCAACTTCTAGTAAAAATAAAGCATTGGTACGATGGGTACCTATTTATAAGTCCATGTGATCAAGAACCTCATGGAACGCATTATTTGTACAATCCATTTTCTGTGATGCTGAGTTTAAAGCATACGGCATTTAAAAACTATTGGTTCAAGACAGCGACCCCTACATTTCTTGTTACACTGATTAAAGAGAAAGATTATCCTATTCAGAAGCTCGATAATGTTAAGGCAACAGAAAACGAATTGGGAGCATTTGATGTTGATAGAATTCCTCTTAAGACACTTTTGTTTCAAGCAGGCTATTTAACGATTAAAGATTATCAAGAAGAGCTTTATCAACTTGGTTATGCAAATTATGAAGTGCAAAATTCATGGTTGTTGTATCTTATGGATGTGTTTATGCATGTCGAAGAGTCTGATTTTAAGGGCGTTTTAAATGAGCTTGGCAAAGCTTTGAAAGATGATGATATTGATCGTTTTTGCTGGGCTGTAAGAACTTTTTTTGCGGGTGTTTCATACGAGCTTTTAGAAAAGTCTGTTGAGAAGAGTTTTAATTTAGCGTTTTATATTCTTGCAAAAGCGATAGGTGCTGATATTTATTCAGAAGAGCGAACGAATATTGGAAGAATAGACGCAGTTATTGTTACAGAGCAGAAGGTTTATATTTTCGAGATGAAGCGAAAAAAAACACCCGGAAAGGCTATCAAACAAATTTATGATAAAAAGTATTTTGAAAAATACCAGCTTATTGGTAAACCAATAGTACTTATCGGCTTGAACTTTAACAATGATGAAAAAAATATTGATACGAATTGGGTTATTGAGACTATTTAGGAAAGAGATATGAATGTTATTTCACGCATTAAGCAAGAGGTTCTTACGCTTGCGTCACAGGCTTTTGGTATTGATGTTTCGAACGTAAAAAATATCGAATTGAAATTAAATGTTGATCGAAAAGAAAAGGGGTTTGGGGATATCAGTTTTAATGGGGCTCTATTATTAGCGCGTGAACTGAAAAAGAACCCAAGAGAACTTGCCCAAACATTTGTACAAGCGTTACAAGAAAGTTCGAGTGAAATTCTAAAGACATATGTTAAAGAGAGTTCTATTGCGGGTCCGGGGTTTATAAATATTACGTTGACAAAGCAAGCCTGGCAAGAGAGCTTGCTCGAACTCTTTGAGCAAAAAGAAGATTATTTTGCGTTAGACCAAGATGCAAAGAAATTGCGTTACTTGATCGAATTTGTCAGCGCTAACCCTACGGGGCCGTTGCACTTAGGTGCCGGGCGAAATGGTATTATCGGTGACGTGCTCGGTAACGTTTTAAAATTCTTGGGGCATGACGTACACAAAGAATATTATATTAATGATGCAGGCAATCAGATAAAATTATTGGGCAAGTCGCTTTATGCCCGTTGTTTGCAAGCATTGGGTGAAGATAGCGCTATTCCTGAGGGCGGGTACCAGGGCGAGTATCTTAAAGAGATCGCACAAGCGTGTGTGAAAGAGCATGGTGATAGTTTCCGTGAAAAAAGTGAAACGTTTTTTATTGCGTATGCCAAAGATAAGTTACTTGAATTGATAAAAAAAGATTTAAAAGATTATGGGATAGTATTTGACCAATGGTTCTCTGAAAAGAGTTTACATGACGATAGCTCTGTAGAGGGAGCGTTGGCTCTTTTGCAAGAAAAAGATTTAGCGTATGAACATGACGGGGCACTGTGGTTTAAAGCGACGTTGTTCGGTGACGATAAAGATCGTGTGATTAGAAAAAAAACAGGCAATGTTACGTATGTTGCTGCTGATATTGCCTATCACAAGCATAAGTTTGATCGGGGATTTGATAAGCTTATTGATATTCTTGGCCAGGATCATCATGGGTATGTTGCGCGTTTAAAAGCAACAATGCAAGCGCTTGGCTATGGGGCAGATAAGTTAGACGTTATCTTATATCAGTTAGTGTCGATTAAAGAGAATCAAGAATTAGTTAAGATGTCCAAGCGAGCAGGTACGTTTACAAAGTTATCTGATATTATCAAAACAGTTGGCAAAGACGTTGCGCGCTTTTTTTATTTGAACAGAAAAGCAGAAGCGCATTTAGAATTTGACTTAGCTGTTGCTTTGAAAAAAACAGAAGAGAATCCTGTTTTTTATATTCAGTATGCGTATGTGCGAACCGTAAGTTTGCTTGCAAAAGCAGCGCAAGAAGATGAGCTTTGTGATTTTGTTAAAGATTTAAGCTCGGGAAAAAACACGCAAGATATAGCAGAGCTTATACATGATATAGATCAGGCAGAAATAGACGTGATCAAGAAAGTAATAGCGTTAGCAGATACGCTGAGATCTATTGCAAATAGTTATGGGACGCACTTGCTTGCGTATTATGCGTTTGATTTAGCGCATGTCTTGCATAACTATTATGCGCATCATAGAATTATTGATACAGAAAATATAGATATAACAAAGATGCGCTTGGTGATTGCTTTGTTGTTACGAAATACGTTACAGGTAAATTTAGAATTATTGGGTCTTAGTTGTCCTGAAAAGATGTAAAGAAGTAAGGTTGGGGATGAAGAAGTTACCTATTGGTATTCAGACGTTTGAAAAATTAAGAAAAGATTCAGAAGAGTATGTTTATGTCGACAAGACAAAACAAATTTATGATTTAGTTTCACTAGGTTCAGTTTATTTTTTCTCACGGCCACGTCGTTTTGGGAAGTCTTTATTGTGTTCTACATTACAAGCACTCTTTGAGGGCAAAAAAGAACTGTTTAAGAATTTGTGGATTGAGAAAAGTGATTGGAAGTGGGAAAAGCATCCGGTGATACATCTGAATATAGCGGGGATCGCTTGTAGTACATCGGAGGAACTTAAAGATGGTTTACATGAAGAAATTGAAGCGAATGCTGAAAAGCATGGTGTTGATTTGGGGACGATTAAGACGTTGCCGGGTAAATTTAAAAAGCTTGTCAGAACATTAGCACAAGAGAACCATGTTGCTATTATTGTCGATGAATATGATTATCCAATACTAGGACATATTACTAATGAGCAATCAGCAAAAGAGATTCGTGACGTGTTGAGTAGCTTTTATGGTGTTATTAAAAATTTAGATAAGTATCTTCGATTTGTTTTTGTTACCGGTGTCAGTAAATTTTCAATGACATCCATTTTTTCGAAGTTGAATCATTTGAAAGATATTTCGATGGATTACCGGGCAGATGATTTGTGTGGATACACGCAAGAAGAATTAGAAGGGTGTTTTCCAGACTGGATAAGTTTTGTTGAAAAAAAGATAGGACTTAAAAAGAATGCTTTGCTTGCAAAGGTAAAAAATTGGTACGATGGATATAAATTTTGTGAAGATGGAGCGTTTGTTTATAACCCATTTTCGATTTTGCTTTTTTTAGATAGTCAGAAGTTTGAAAATTTTTGGTTTAGATCGGGAACGCCGACATTTTTAATGAAATTGATACGAGCAAAGAAGTATCCTGTTCAGAATTTAGAGAAAATTAAAGCAACAAGTAATGAACTAGGAACGTTTGATGTTGGTAAGATTCCTCTAAAAACCGTTTTGTTTCAGGCTGGTTATTTGACGATAAAAGATTATCAGGAAGAGCTGTATACGCTTGGGTATCCTAATAAAGAAGTTGCTTCTTCCTGGATGTCTTATCTTATGGATGAGCTGATTCATGTTGAAGAGTCTGAGTTTAAGGGGATTTTAAATGAGCTTGGTAAAGCTTTGAAGTATGATGATATTGATTGTTTTTGTAACACACTGCGAAGTTTTTTTTCTGGAATCTCGTATGAGCTTATCGAAAGGCCGATTGAAAAAACATTTAGTTTGGCGTTTTATATTCTTATGAAGGCAGTAAGTGCTGATATTTATTCAGAAGAGCGAACAAACGTTGGTAGGATAGATGCTGTTGTCGTTACAGAGCAGAAGATTTATATTTTTGAAATGAAGCATAATAAAATTCCAGAAGAAGCCCTTAAGCAAATTCGTGATAAAAAGTATTTTGAAAAATATCAGCTCATTGGTAAGCCGATAGTGTTTGTTGGTTTAAACGTTAACAGCGATGAAAAAAATATTGATACGAATTGGGTTGTTGAGCATATTTAGGAAAAAGATATGAATGAACTTTCGGTTCTTTTAAATGAGATAGATGCGTTAAAAGAAAAAATTAACGGGCTGCGTTCGTTAACAGAAAAAGAACAGGAACAATTGCAGGCGTATTATAAGATTGGGTTAACGTATACAAGTAACGCTCTTGAAGGTAATTCGTTAACCGAAACGGAGACAAAAGTTGTTATCGAAGATGGGTTAACGATTGGTGGTAAGCCGCTGCAAGATCATTTTGAAGCTCTTGGGCATGCGCAGGCGTATGATTTTATGTATGAGCTTATTAAACAAAAAGATCTAACAGAAGAAGCGATTAAAAAGTTACACAAGCTTTTTTATGATAAAATCGATGACACACAAGCTGGCGAGTATCGCACAGAACGTGTTTTTATATCAGGGTCTGAGCATAGCTTGCCAAATCCTGAAAGCGTACCAGAGCTTATGAAAAAGTTTATTCAGGATATAGAACGGGTCAAAAAAGATGAACATCCTGTTGTTTATGCTGCGCGGGTGCATAAAGAGTTTGTGTTTATTCATCCGTTTATTGATGGCAATGGGCGTGTCTCACGATTGCTTATGAATATTGCGCTGTTATCGTCAGGCTATTGCGTTACGATAATCCCTCCTGTTTTGCGCAAAGAATATATTCGAACGTTAGAAAAAGCTCACAAAGGTGATCATGAGTTTGTGTCTTTTATTGCGTCATGTGTTAAAGAGTCTCACAAAGATTATATGAGACTTATTGGTGATTAAAAGTAATTGGTGTTAATTAAGTAAGTGATTGATAATGGATATACGAACGATAAAAGATTTTGATATCAAGAATTTTCCGAAAAAAAATATTCGCAACTTTTCGATTATTGCGCATATTGATCATGGCAAATCGACATTAGCAGATAGATTGCTCGAGTTATGCAAAACTATTTCTGATCGTCACAAGCAAGAGCAAGTTCTCGATAAGTTACAGGTAGAGCGTGAGCGTGGAATTACAGTAAAAGCCCAGACAGCGTCTTTGTTTTATGAGTATAATGGCGAAGTGTATTTGTTAAACTTAATTGATACTCCGGGCCATGTTGATTTTAGTTACGAAGTATCTCGATCTTTGTCTGCTTGTCAGGGGGTGTTATTAGTTGTCGATGCAGTACAGGGGGTTCAAGCGCAAACGATGGCTAATTTTTACTTGGCGTTTGAAAACGAATTAACGATTGTTCCCGTAATAAATAAGATCGACATGCAAGCAGCTGATGTTGAACGGGTGAGCAAAGAGATGGAGAAGGCGTTTGATATAACACCTGAAGAAAATTTTTTGATGTCTGCTAAAACAGGAGAAGGGGTAGAAGCTGTTTTACCTGCGATTATTGAACAGATTACATCTCCAGAAGGTAATGATACTGCGCCGTTAAAAGCGCTTTTGTTTGATTCTTGGTACGACGAATATCGTGGGGTTATTTGTTTAATCGAGGTTGTCGATGGTGCTGTGCATAAGGGCGAGCGTATTTGTTCGATACACACGGGGCAAGAATACGAAGTGCTTGATATTGGGATCATGTATCCAGATTTATATCAAACAGGAGCTTTATATACTGGTCAAGTGGGTTATATAATCTGTGGCATGAAAACGGTTAAAGAAGCGCGAGTTGGTGATACATTTTATCATCTTAAAACGCCCGTGCAAGCGTTGCCTGGTTTTAAGCCCGCAAAGTCGATGGTTTTTGCGGGAATTTATCCAATCGAAGCATCAGAGTTTGAAAATATTCGTGATGCGATAGAAAAATTAACGCTTAACGACCCGAGTGTGCATGTTGAAAAAGAAAGTTCAACGGCGTTGGGGTTAGGTTTTCGTTGTGGGTTTCTTGGCTTATTACACATGGATGTGTTTAAGCAACGCTTAGAACAAGAGTATAACGCAACGATTATTACAACAGCTCCGACGGTTTCGTATCGTGTGGTTTTGACAAATGGGCAAGAAGAGGTCATTGACAATCCGGCAAAGTTTCCTGAGCGTGTTAAAATTCAAGATGTGCTTGAGCCTATTATCAAAGCAACGATTATTACGCCTAAACAGTATTTGGGCAATATCCTGTCTCTTTGTCAAGAGCGACGAGGCGAACAGACAGAGATGACCTATTTAGATGAAACCAGAATTGTGATAAACTATATTATCCCCCTGAACGAGATTGTAACAGACTTTTATGACAAATTAAAATCGTTGAGTGCGGGGTATGCGAGCTTTGATTATGAAGAGGCGGGGTATCAGCCAGCAGATCTTGTGAAGATGAGTATTTTGTTAAACTCAAAGCCTGTTGATGCGCTTTCTGTTATTGTTCATCGTGAAAAGGCCCAGTTCTTAGGGCGGCAACTTGCGCAACGATTACGAAAAGTTATCCCACGCCAGATGTTTGAAGTAGCGATTCAGGCTGCTATTGGGGCAAAAATTATTGCGCGCGAAACGGTTTCTGCGTTGCGTAAAAACGTTACAGCAAAGTGCTATGGTGGCGATATTACGCGAAAGCGTAAATTACTTGAAAAACAAAAGGCAGGAAAGAAGAAATTAAAACAAATCGGGAACATAGAAGTTCCGCAAGAAGCATTTGTTACGGTTTTAAAAAACGAATAAGCGAAGTAATAAATAATATGTGTAGGATGATATAGTTATGAAGAGAAAAAAAGGGTACTATTCAATATCTGTTGTTGCAAAGATGTTTTCGGTTCATCAGCAAACGATACGTATGTATGAAAAAGAAGGGCTTATTTCTCCTAAGCGCTCAGATGGTAATACGCGTTTGTTTTCTGAAGATGACGTTGATCGTCTTGAAGAGATTATTAATTTAACCCATAAGATGGGCGTGAATCTTGCTGGCGTTGAGATGATTTTGAAGTTACAGAAAAAAATTAAGAAAATGCAAGACGACATGAATAAGTTATTTTCTCAAATGCATGGCCAGCTTGATGAAGAAACAGATGCGTATAAAGAAGATGCGAAAAAACAAGCTCAGCGTTTGGTTGATATGAAAAAAGAAGGACAGGCTCTTTTAAAACAAACAGGCAAAGATGTGTATGAGTCTGGGGTCGAAGAAAGTTTTGACAACGAACAAGAGCATCAAGATGCCCATGTCGTAGATGACTGGGAAATAGAATACGACGAAGACGATAAGTGATTTATAAGTGCCCACGGCCGCGTCGCATATCCCCACGGCTGCGTCGCATATTCCCACGGCTGCGTCGCGTTGCTTCTTGGCGTGGGTTGGCTCTACGTCACCCGTTCTACGGGTGGGTGTAGGAAGTATATCGCCCACGGCTGCGTCGCGTTGCTTCTTGGCGTGGGTTGGCTCTACGTCACCCGTTC
>CAZFHP010000042.1:1430-2009 GCA_964519365.1 uncultured Pseudomonadota bacterium | reverse complement strand
TACGGGTGGGTGTAGGAAGTATAAAAGAATTTAGGATTTTATTATGAGTCATTCATATACGATTTTCCCGACGCATTGTGTGTGGGGGACTAAAGGGCGAAACAACTTTCTTGTTCCTCCGTTAGATACGCTTGTTTATAAATACATTGTAAAAATTGTAAGCAAAGAAAATGTTCCTTTGATAGAGATTGGAGGAACGTGTGATCATGTGCACTTATTACTTTTAATGCGGCGCCCAATAGATCTGGCGGGTTTAGTGAGGATTATTAAATCACGATCATCAAGATTTGTTCGAGAGCATTCTTTAGGAGGGGCGGATTTTGCATGGCAAATGGGATATGGAGCTTTTGCTGTAAGTGCGTCTCAGATAGATACTGTAAAGCGATATATTCAAAATCAGGAACAACATCATAAAAGCCGATCGTTTGAAAACGAATATTTTGGATTGCTAGATAGGCATGGTATTGGTTATAATAAACGAGATGTTTTTGGTGACTAATAAATTTGTTTGAAATTTTTGTAAATCCTATATGCACCCGTGGAACGGGTGACGTAGAGCCAACCCACGCCAAGGAGCTG
>CAZFHP010000042.1:0-1330 GCA_964519365.1 uncultured Pseudomonadota bacterium | reverse complement strand
TCCTATATGCACCCGTGGAACGGGTGACGTAGAGCCAACCCACGCCAAGGAGCTGCGCGACGCAGCCGTGGGAGATGTATATTAATTACATGTAAAAGAAAGGGTTAATTATGATTATGAACCAATTAAAGACAGCGATTTTACTCGCTTCTCTTAGTGGCTTATTATTACTGATGGGTTTTTGGATGGGTGGTCAACACGGGATTATGTTTGCGTTTGTTTTCTCTATGCTGATGAATCTCATGGCATATTTTTATTCTGATAAGTTAGTTTTGGCTATGTATCGAGCAAAGCCTTTAGATCAAACACAATTTGGGCATATTCATGCGATGGTCGAAGAGCTTTGTCAAAACGCGAATTTACCCAAGCCAAAGCTTTGGTATATTCCAACGCCTATGGCTAATGCGTTTGCAACGGGACGTAATCCTAAAAACGCATCTGTTGCTGTAACACAGGGGCTTTTAGATGCGCTTGAAGATCACGAACTTCGTGGTGTACTTGCTCATGAGCTTGCACACGTGAAAAACAGAGATATTCTTATTGCGACCATCGCTGCAACTATAGCAACGGCTATTGGGTATTTAGCAAGCATCATAAAGTGGTCATTTATCTTTGGCGGAGGATCTCGTGATCGCAACCGCGGTGGTGGGTTTGGAGCGCTTATTGCTGCACTTATTATGCCGTTGGCTGCAATGTTTATTCAATTAGCGATCTCACGTTCGCGAGAATATCTTGCTGACGAATCAGGCGCGCGTTATTCTTACGATCCATTGGCGTTAGCATCGGCTCTTGAAAAATTGCACGGGCAATCACGTGCCCATCGTTCAGAGCCTGATTCTCAGGCGCATGCAGCGAGTGCGAGTTTATTTATCGTTTACCCGTTTTCTGGTAAAGGCATGCTTGGTCTTTTTTCGACGCATCCTCCAATGGAGAAGAGAATAGAACGATTACGCAAAATGGCCCAGGCTTCGCATTAAGCTACGCCGGGCACGGCCCAGGCCAAGATACTTTTTACTCAGTCGTTTTAGGATTTTCAGCCAGGGGCAGCCCAATTATTTTGACCCCGCGGCAGTAAAAGTAATTTTCTGGGTTGAAAATAATATTGTCGATTGTTGTTGGTAACGTTTGTTTGCGATTGTTTATGCTCTTTAGTTTGATTACGTTTTTTTGCCTGTCGTTTTGCGAGAACTCTTGTTGCTCAAGGTCTTTATGCCCGTAGTGCAAAAAACGTCGTACGCTTTGATCTTCTATAAAACTATCGAGAGCAAAAAGCTCGGGGTCGTATTTATTACGTTTGAGCCATGAGTTATACACAAGTGTAAAATGGCGC
>CAZFHP010000041.1:0-13045 GCA_964519365.1 uncultured Pseudomonadota bacterium | reverse complement strand
AAAATTCTTGATACTCATGTTACACTAGGTATTCTAATGTTTATTGCAGCATAGTGTGTACGTGTGTACATTTGCAACAAAAGAAATTATAGGTCATATAAGGGGTCATGCCATGAATCAGAACGATCAGAAAAAAGATCTGGAAAAAGATCAGGCGTTATATAATATTCGTCATTCAGCTGCGCATTTGTTAGCGCAGGCTGTTTTGGACTTATATCCAAAGACGATCATAACTATTGGCCCGGTTACAGAAAATGGCTTCTTTTATGACTTTTTGCCAGAGAAAAATTTCAAAGAAGAAGACTTAAAAATTATCGAGAAGCGCATGCGAGAGCTTGCAAAGAAAAAATTTGAAATTACGGGCAAGCAAGTATCTAAACAAGAAGCACGTGAGCTTTTTAAAAATAATAGATTTAAGCTTGAACTTATTGATCAAATAGAAGATGAGACCGTTGGGGTCTATACGCAGGGAGACTTTGTAGATTTATGTAAAGGCGGGCATGTTACAACGACAAAAGAAATTAAGCATTTTAAGCTTATGAGTATTTCTGGGGCGTATTGGCGTGCTGACCGTTCTGGGACCGCTTTGCAAAGAATAACGGGCGTTGCTTTTGCAAGCAAGCAAGAGCTTTATGATTACTTAAAATTACTTGAAGATGCGAAAAAATATGATCATAGAAAGCTGGGCAAAGAGCTTAAATTATTCTCGTTTCACGATCAAGCGCCAGGTATGCCTTTTTTCCATCACAAAGGCCTGATTTTATATCGTAAGCTTGTTGGGTTTACACGTTCATTACAAGAAGGGCTGTATCAAGAAGTACGTACGCCTGAGATCATGAACGAACAATCATGGAAAACATCAGGACACTATGAGAATTATAGTGATATCATGTATTTTACCAAGACAGCTGACGGTGAGACTAATTGTGTTAAGCCTATGAACTGCCCTGGTGGTATACTTATGTACAAAGAAGGTCTGCATTCGTATCGTGATTTGCCGATGCGTGTGGCCGAGTTTGGGGTTGTGCACCGTTTTGAATTGTCTGGTGTTCGGCACGGCTTATTGCGTGTGCGTGAATTTACGCAAGATGACGCACATATTTATTGTACGCCGGAGCAAACAGAGCAAGAAATTATCGGCTGCTTAGACTTGATAAAAAAAGTGTATAAGCCGTTTAAGTTTAACAAGATTTCTTTTGCTGTTTCTACGCGTCCTAAAAAATCTATAGGAACGGAAGCAATGTGGCAGCAGGCGACTGATGCTTTGTGCCGAGGGCTCGAGCGATCTGATACACCGTATGTTATTCTTGAAGGTGAAGGGGCTTTTTACGGTCCAAAAATAGAAGTGCGCGTTGAAGATGCTATGGGACGTGAATGGCAACTTGGGACAATTCAGGTAGATTTTAATTTACCAGAACGTTTTGAAATCGAATATATTGATACTGATCAATCGCGTAAAACACCGGTTATGATTCACCGGGCTATTATGGGGTCGATCGAAAGATTTATGGGGATTATTCTTGAGCACTTTAAAGGTGTGTTTCCATTTTGGCTTGCTCCTGAGCAGGTGCGTGTTTTAACGATTACAGAAAAACAGGACGCCTATGCGCAGGATATTTTTAAGAAGCTTCGCGCGCGCAACATTCGTGTAGAGTGTGATAGCTCTGGAGATCAAATTTCAGCACAAATTCGTCGGGCGCAGCTTGAAAAGATCCCTGTGATGCTCGTTCTTGGGGCCAAAGAACAAGAAAACAATACCGTTACGATTCGTTATGTTGACGGCAAGCAAGAATTTGGCTTGACACTTGATATGGTTTATGAAAAATTAGACAGCTTAAATAGTATTGAGTAAGAATTTATTTCTTGCTTTTTGTGTATCATGTGTATTACGCTAAAAAATCACGTGTAATCTTGGGTTTGCTTATTAAGAAAGAGAAAGTATAGGTTATGGATGATTATTCGTTGTCACCTATTGTTGAAACATGTTCTGATACGATAAAAAAAGTAATAAAGTCTTCTTCGTATAAAAGTCTTGAGATTGCCGCACAGAAATTTGTGCGGCAATCTGCTTTGCGTTTAAAGGCTGGGAAATGGCTGTATGATGTTTTGCCCAACGAAGCATATTTGTCAGGAGAAGTTGGCGATTTTAAGATTTTAGAAGAAGTAAAAGTAAGTTCTTTGTTTACGCCGTTTGTTGAAAAACACGTTTTTGATCCTGGTTCAGAAGTAGCTGTTATTAGTGACCTGCATGGTGATATTCATGCGTTACTATCTATCTTACAAGAGCTTGTTGCTTTGGGGTATCTTGACGATCAATACCAGGTTATTCGTGATAATTTTTATATCGTGTTTTTGGGTGATTATACAAACCGTGGCTTTTTTAGTGTTGAAACGATGGCGCTTTTATTTCACATGCACGGTTTGAATATAGGCAAGGTTTTTTTACTTCGTGGTAATCATGAGTACGCTGTCTGTAATAAACACATGTACGAGTATTTTTCTGAGATTGGCAAAGAAGAAGCTGGAGAGCAAGAAACGTTATTGTCTGAATTTGCACGTAAGTTTGAAGTGTATTACTATCCTGACTTATTGTACTGGTATGATTACTTGCCGTTAGCTTGTTATATTGGCTGTAAAAATAGTGTGTCAGGTGTTACGAATTTTGCAACGTTTTGTCATGCCGGCATAGAAGTTGGGTTTAACCCTCAGCAGTTTCTTGTGACTCAAGGTTCTCGCTTTGATATTATCTCTCGCTTAAATAGATATAACGCGATGCAAAAAGTTTTAGAAGAAAAAACGCTTGAGTCTTTACGTGAGCGTATTCACAATGTCTTTGAGTATTGCAAAGAGAAAGAGCTTCATGCGTTTATGCAAACGTACATGAAAAAGGGGCTTATTGATTTTACAAATCCTCAAAGCCCACGGCGCGTTCGTTTGGGTATGCAATGGAATAATTTCTTAACAGAGCAAAACGATTCGATTGGTTTTGCGGCGTCTATTGCCCGTCATAATATTTTGTTTGGACGTTTGCTAACACAGTATTTTCTTGATGCATGGGGGACTGATAACGTTCATGTTAAAACAGTTGTTCGTGGGCATCAACATCTTAACGAACATGATGAAGCCATAGGGCTTGATAATAATATGCTTGATACTTTGATTGCTCAAAAGGGCTGCGTGCGACAGTGGGATGGGCTTGTGTATACGCTTGGTGATTCAAGTATGACAACAGGATATCATACGTTTCTTGTTATGACACTTAACGACGATGTAGATAAGTGGTCCGTGCAGCATTTTTTTAAAAAAGCTGAGAAAGAAAAATTTGATCATACGTCTTATGCTATGTTTGGGAGTGAGAAGAAATAACGTTATCGAAAATTTGTTTTTCACTTGCATATAATTTTTGCGTCGTTATACTGACCATACTTTTAACGTTAAAAATATTTGCATGTACATGTTCTTTTTTATGTAACGTTTTTTTCTAACCGTTTTGATAAACGTTATTTCGTGTTGGTAAATCTTGTTGGTAGGTTTTAAGATTATCGTAATTTTAAATTATAAATGAATCAGAAAATTAAACTAAGAATCAGAAAATTAAATTAAGTGAATCAGAAAATTAAACCCGCGAAGCGGGTGTAGAAGTGTAGCCCATTGCAAGGCGTCTTCGCCGCAGCTGTGGGTGGTAGATGTAAAAAAAGTATGTTTGTTTTTGTTTTCGAAAGGGATGTTATGAATCTCAAAAAAATCACGAGAAAAAATTTTTTAGTATTTGCTCTTACAGGGCTGAGTGTTGTTTCGTATTCTCATGTGTATGGCATGCAAGAAGGGCAGGGGCAAGAAGGGCAAGCTGATCAACGGGAAGCTGCTGCTCCTGAAGCGCCAGCTCCAGCTCCAGCTGCTCAGCCAAATCTTGATGAGCTTTCTCATCAGTTAGCTGAACGATGGAGGGCGGGAGGAACAGTACTGCAAAAACAAGCAGCTGTTATTGCATGCATAAAAGCGTTTGATTGGGGAAATGTAGATTCTAAGCGCATTGTAACGTGGGCCGTTAAGAGTAGCGTTTTCTCGAAATTACTATTGGTCGTAGGAACATGCGGTGTTGGGTTTGCTTTTACCGCTGGTTTTATTGTAATGATAATAAACTATCTTTGGTGGTTAACCGTTATCGTTGGCATTCCTGTTAATATTGCTTTGCGTTTTGTCCGGGTTATGTTAAACAGGCTTCCTGATGAAACGTATCCAAGAGCGATGCTTCGAGAGGCAATAGCAATTAAGAGTGATGTTGTCTCTGTTGTAAAAACAATTAAAGATACATGTGTTTGGTGTGGCAGAGAAGTATGGGGCGTAGGGTTACCATATGTTATGCGAAAAATTGGATGGGCTCCAAGGCTTGCGGTACGTGGTCGTCGGCCTCAAGGGCCACGACAAGTTCCTGCTTCGGGCCCAAGGGCACGAGGGCCAGAACAAGCTAATGTTCTTGTTGCAGCTGTTCGAGAGGGTCAGGAAGCTCTGCCAGCGCAACAGCCGCCAGCACCAAGAGAGCACGCTCCAGTAACAGTTCCGGTGACAGTAACGGCTCCGGCAACGGCGCCTGTAGCTCAAACATAGATCTACGTTTTACATAAGCTTTAAGACAAAGGCAGGGCTAAATAGCCCTGCCTTTATTCGTTTGTCTGAACCGGGATTGGCCAGGATAAAACAGATTTTTCAGGATAGATTTTTTATTAAAATTTTTATAATACGATCGCTTGAAGTTACCCATTTCTTCGATAGACCTCTTGCATAACCTTGTTTTTTCTATAAACGTTGCATGTTTAATAAACGTGAGTTCGACTTAAATAAATCAATGAAAAAAACTGGTGGCAAGGCTTTTCCCAAAATTCGTTCGCCCCGCGCATCCTGAGCGTAGTCGAAGGAAGCGAAGCCCTTCTTAGGGCGAAGTCGAACGGGTACGAACATTCCTATTCTATCAAGCATACTCAAAACATTGAGCGAAGAATCTTTAATCATAAAAATACAAGTACTCAATTGACAGAACAATTCAGATCTGCATACAAATTTGATTCAAGATATATAGAACGTTCGCACCCATTCGACTGCGCCCTAAGAAGGGCTTCGCTCAGCGATAGTGTCTTAAGTCAAGTTAATTTTTGAAACCCTTTTTCCTCATCCGTTCGCCCTGAGGGCGAGCGAAGCGAGCGTCTCGAAGGGTTCTTTTTTATGCTTCTTGAGGATTCCACACCTCCTTTTTTCGCATCATGGCATTAAGTGTTACAATCATTTTTCTCATAACAGCAACAAGAGCAACTTTTGCGGGTTTGCCAGATTCTTTTACCAAGCGAGAGTAAAACGGTTTAAAAACAGGATTACTAAAAGCTGCACTCAAGGCTGCCATATACATTATTTTCCGAGGCTCTCGCCGTCCATCACGAATACGAGCTGTAGCTTTTCTTTGTCCGCTTTGCTGAGTAAAAGGGGCTACTCCTAAAATTGCAGCAATTTCTTTATTGCTTACAAAGCCTAACTCAGGCATCTCTGCAACAAGAGCCATCACGGTTGCATCGCCAACTCCAGGCATTGATTTTAATATTTTTGCTTTTTGTTGCCACGCATCATTTGCATTAATCATATCCATAACTTCAGATTCTGTTTTTTTAATCTCTTTTTCGAGATAAGCAATATGTTTTTTTATTTTTTTTGCGCAAAATTCTCCTTGTAAGCCATCCAATCTTTGTTTTTCCATTTTCAACATTTCAACTAAATCATTTCTTCGTCTGGCTAGAGCTTGAATTTTGTCTTCTTCTTCTATGAATTTTTGTTTATAATCACAACGCTTTTGTGACGCAAACAAAGCAATAATCTTAGCATCAATTATGTCATTCTTTGCTTTAATTCCTTCACCATAAGCAAAACTCCTAATCTTTCTTGGATCAACTCGCCATGTTGTATATCCAGTATCTTGGCACATCTTGAGAAAAAGTCGCTCATAGTCTCCTGAAGACTCACAAACAACTTGTTCGACTTGATAGGTTTCGAGCTTTTGGATAAACGTTTTTATCCCCAATCGACAATTTTTAATGTGAAATTTTTTGCCAGTTGGATTTATATGAATATCCAAATATTTTTTCGAAACATCGACGACAATAAAAACGTTTGTTACTCTTGTTGTCATGTAAATGCCCTTTCCTTGTAAATACGGGATCGCAGTGTCCCTAGCTATAGTTCAGGGTTAATACATAGGTTGATAGTCCTTTGCTGAGCACGGTATCTATGTACCTAGGGCGACACAGAGTGCTATCAACCATCTTAAACTCAATGCCTTAAGTTTAAGAGTATTAAAAAATATTATCTAACTTTTTTATCATACAAGGGCGAACGGCGTTTTAGGTCAAAATCAAGAATCGATACGTAAAGTTCAAAGGTTATGCAAGAGGTCTATTGAAGAAATGGGTAGCCTCAAACGATAGCGTTATAAAAATTTTAATGAAAAATCTATCCTGAAAAATCTGTTTTATCCTGGCCAATCCCGGTTCAGACACATAATTTTGCAAGCGTCAAAAAATCTTTTTCTGGATTACGCGATCCTAAATATGCAAGTGTTGCGCCACCACCTGTAGAAAGAAAGTTTATATCGTTTTGGAACCCAAACATATGTGTTGCTGCAACTGCGTCGCCGCCGCCGATAACTGTGTATGCTTCGCTACGTGCAACAGCTTCAAGCATTTTTTTTGTACCAGTTTGCCCGGCAGGATTTTCATAAGCGCCCATGGTGCCGTTAGAAAAAATAGTGTCAGCTTTTTGCAGAGCGTTTGTATAGGCTTTTATAGTCTCTGGGCCTATATCTATACACAGGGCGTTATGGGGCAGTTCGTTAATGGGACAAACCGATGTTTTGGGTGGGTTTGTTTGTGTCAGAACGTGCATATCTTGGGGTAATAAAATTGGGATATTATTTTTTTGTGCGCGTTCTAAAAACGTTTGTGCGAGCGGAATACTTTTTTCGTCACATAACGAACGCCCGATAGCTATCCCTTGGGCTTTTAAAAATACGTGTGCTAGTGCGCCGCCGATAAGAATGGCATGAGGTTTGTTTTTGCTAGAGTCGTTTGGTGTTTTGTTAGTGCTTTGAGCTTCTGGCAAAAGTGCTTCAAGCAGCTTAATTTTATCTCGCATTTTGTTTCCACCCAATAGAACAATAAACGGCTGTTTGGGGGTTTTAATTTTATCAAGTTCTGTGAGTTCTTTTTTGATTAAAAGCCCGGCAAATCTATTTTCTGGTTCAAACTGTTCTGCCAAGAGTGTTACAGACGTGTCGTTTCTATGTATCAAGCCAAATGCATCGTTGACATAAATATCTGCCAGTTTGGCGAGTAATTCGGCAAATAGACTATTGTCAGACTCTGTTTCGCCGTTAAAAAAACGCATATTTTCGAGCAGTAAGATATGCTTGGTATGGTGCATACTCTTTGTCTGAGCGTGTAATAGATCTTTCTCGTATTCGACCTGATAGTTGTTATGCTCAAGATACTGGGTAATTATATTGGTTGAAAGCTTGGGGTCAAAGAAGTTTGTTTTGCTATGTGCGTCTGGACGGCCTATATGGGTTGCTAGAATAACTTTGCCCCCGTGTTTATGAATAAAGTCGATTGTCGGCAAAAGCGCTTTGATGCGATAATCATGTATGATTTTTTTGTTTCCCGGATCAAGTCCGGGACACGCCCCCGGATCAAGTCCGGGGCAAGTTTTAATTGGGATATTCAGGTCTGCGCGCAGAAAGACGCGTTTGTTCTGTATCTTTTCTGGGTCGATATTTTCTAAAAGTCGAAGCTTCATAACTGACTCCCATTATTACGTGAGTTGGGGCGATATACATATGTATATGCCTAGCTTATAGATTCTAGTGTTCTTGTCTATTCTGTGTATCCCAATCATATTCCGATCGTATCCCGATCTATGTGTCTCGGGGCGCTTGTTTTATTTTCCAGATGTCGATTATTCGGGAATTAAATTCTTTTGTTTTATTATTTGACAATTTAGTATTTTATATTATGATTTATATTAATCTACTCTTCGACCAGGAGTATTCTTATTAGAAAACTTTATTGGGTATATAGGGGAGGTGGAGGTTATTAGGGGCTGATCATTCTGATCGGCCCCTAAATTGTTAGCTCATATGGGCTTTTTTTGTAAAAATACGTGACAAATATATGTGAATAAAGGGCCTTTGCGGGGCTTTTATTTTTGTGCTATGGTAAATATGAACTCAGGGCTGTGAGTATTGGGGTTTTTCCCGTGTTTTCAAAAGCCTGTGAGTTCAAATAGTGGAGTTATATTATTAATCTATTATTGCCGGGGGGTGATCATGGAAACGAAGAAATTTTTACACGCGATTGTTATTGGTTTTATTTGTTTAACTGGCTTGTCTCAGGTCCGTGCTATGCCGGGTCTTGAGAATGTTCCTGATGCTGAAATGCAAGCGCCTATTGACGATATTGCAGGAACAAAAGACGCTGTCCAAAAGCAAGCACCTATGTCAGAAACATATAGTTTCAAACAAGAAGGCGATCTAGATCAAGCGCCTGTTCAAGCACCTGTTGCTGGTACAACAACCGTCGATGACTATCTTAAGCAAGAGATCCTAAAGGCTATGCTTAAGCATAAGCATAAGCTCAAAAATAAGGTTAATATGGTGCAACAAAAGTTAATGATGGCTCGAATTAAAGCAATGGAAAGTGTGATGGAGCAGTTAGGTAAGTTTGGAAATAAAAATAAAAAGAAAGCTACAGGATTTTTTGGTCGCATGAGCGATCGATTTGTTAAAAAAATAGAAGATGTTGTTTTTTGGCCAGTTTCTGCTGCTGCAACAATTGGTACGATAGCCGTAACATTTCATACCGTGAAATTAATGCTTCATTTGTTGGGTTATCCTGTTAATACTGTTGGAGAGTTGTTAGGTTCTTTGACGGCTGCTTTTGGTATTGAAACGGGTAAGACAGGATTACAGCTTTTATGGGGCGTACTTACAGGTATGTTTGGTTATGTAAAAGATGGTTCGATTATTGTAGATCCTACGTTGCCATTGTGTGCTGATTTAAATTGGCTACAGAAAGTTTTTGTTGATTGTGCGCCTGCACTTGTTCAATAGTTATTGGGTAATTGCTTGTAATTACTTGCGTGATTGCTTGATAGTTGTTTGATAGGGCGTAACGATAGTATTACAGACATAATAAATGGAGGTATTATGCAAACACGTAAACGTACACTATGTGATTTTTTAAATGTTATTTTTGTTAGCGCTCTTTTGGCTGCAAGTATAGGTTCAGCTAATCTTTTTGGTATGAAGCCTGGGCAAGATGGTGATGGGCATGAAAAAAGAGGTGTATCTAAATCAGGTCTTACGGACCATCAAGTGGGTGCGAGAAAGAGACGTTGCGCTCATCCTGAAGGGCCACGAGATATTGTTGAGTCTTCGTCATCGAGTTCAAGTTCGTCTTCGTCGAGTTCGTTAAGTAGCCTTGCGCCGAGTGTATCGTCAAGTAGTTCTACGTCAAGTAGTTTTGCGCCGAGTGTATCGTCAAGTTCGTCTTCTTCGTCTAGCTCAAGTTCTTCTTGTAGCTCTGTTTCAAGCTTGTCGTCAGGTTCGTCTAGCACATTAAGTGTATCAAGTTCTGTTCCTGCTATCTCGCCTGAACTGCAAGAACTTTTAACACAAGCGTTACAGACTCCGGAAGGTCGACAGGCATTAGCAGAGAGTTTAGCTAACGTTGAACAGCAAGCGCCAAGTGCTCCAGCCTCAAGATTGTCGGGCTTTAGAAGTGCTTTGCAAAGTACTCAAAGTGTTTTGCGTCGTGGTGGCTTGGGTGGATTAGCGTTAACAGGTGTTCTTGCGGTGTATCTTATCGGGTCGCTACCGGCATCGGTTATTGTTGCTGCTTTAGTTAAGTTGGGATATCTTGGTGTTCCAAGTTATTGCGCATATCGTTTAGGTGGTTTTGGCAGAAAAGATGATCACGATAAAGATGGTCCTGGTAAGGGCAAAGTCACAAGCAAAAAAAGAAAAAGATAAAACGTAAATTCGTAACATATATGGGGGATATCATGAAAACGAATTGTTTTTTTAAGACTATTTTCAAGACTATTTTTAAAACGGGATTTGTTACTTTGGCTTTTTGTGTAAGCCTGGGATTGACTAATCTTCACGGCATGCAGAAGCTTCGAGTTCAAGAAAAGCTTGCTCATGCGTTAGAAAAAACGGGCCCGACGGTTAAGGCAAAGCTTGTAGTTTTAAAGTCACATCTTGAGTCTCTAAATATTAATCGTAAGACGATTACGGCAATTATGACGCACGAAAAAATTTGGGAAGTCGTTGCTTTTATTACACTCACGCCTATAGCTATTTGTGTTGGATCAGAACTATTAGCTGGATTTTTTCATCTGGTTGCATCATGTGCACTTTTAGGCATAAATATCTGGGCGCCAGTTGCTACAAGCATGTTACTTGCTTTGCGTGCATATTGTAATCAAACAGATAAAAAGTCATGGCATGATAGTATAAAAGATGATCTGTGCAAAATTCCTGGCTTTGTGAAGCATTGGGTTGCGATTGTTAGAAATTATCGTGAGGTTTTTGCGTGCACGAAAGCATCTTTAACAAAAGCAAAAGATCGAGCTCACGTATGTGTTCAAGAAATGCTTGATGCTATCGCTCGTGGGCTTTCATCTCAAGAGGTGCCAGCCGAGGCTCCTGTGACAGCTGGACAAGATCCTGAAACGGCTTCTGTTGAAGGTCAAGCATTACCTGTCTATGGGCCACATTTGCCAGAGCATTTAGCGCTTACGTTTAAGCCAGATGCTCAAACGCAAAAAACAGTACTCGAGGCTCAAGGGCAACCAGAATAACAAAAATAACGGGAACAAGAATAAAGAGAATAAAAAAATACTCAGTGAGGTGGTGGCGGAGACAAGGTTACTCTAAAAAACAGAGTCCGTTCTACAAGAGAATGGACCTGAAAATCAGAATAGTCTTGGACCGTACGCCATCCACTGAGTATTGATAGCAAACTGCGAGTTTTAAGGCTCGAGGCTATCAAACTTTTAAAAATTTCTAAAGATCATCTGTTTAAAATATCTGTTTAAATTTCATGCTTATATTTTCATGATACATAGATTATAGTTAATTTGTCAATAATTTTTCAAAATAATTGTTTATTTTTTTAATAAGCTTATTGGTAGGGTGCTTTGGCGTTTCTATTTTATTCGAAGGTGGTATCCGAGGGTTTTGAGTAATGCGTTAATATTTGTCCAGCGAGGATTTCCCTTTTTTGAAAGAATTCGATATATGCTTTGACGTTCTATGTTTGATTTTCGAGCAAGGGCCGATATATCTTTGCCTTGGGCTTCAATAACGTCTTTTAATGCTAGCAGAATAACGCGTTCATCGTCATCTTGGAGTGCTTCATTAAGATATGTCTTTGCAATGGTGGGGTCTTTTAGATCTTCGTAAAGTAATTCTTGATAGTCTTTGTATGTTTTTTTTTGGTTCTTTTTTTTCGATATTTTTTTTGTCATTGTTTTGACTCCTTAAAATCATGCCAATATTGTTGAGCTTTTTTGATGTCTTTTTTTTGGCTTCCTTTATTTCCTCCAACTAACAATACGATAATTGCTTTATGTTTTCTTCCGTAGTAAATACGATAGCCTGCGCCATGGTTTATTTTTATCTCAGAAATTCCAGAGACTCCCTTAATTGGTTTGCAATTACCAAGATTTCCAAGTCTTACTCGAGCTAGCCGTGTGTGAATGATGGCTTTAGTTTTTTTGTCTAATGTGGTATGCCAATCAAAAAACGGTTGTTTTCCTGTATTTGTTGTGTAGAAAATTATTTTTGTGATACCCATAATGTTAAGTGTAACTTATATTTGACACGGGCGCAAGTGGTTTGATTATTCGGGGGTATTTGCGCTTTATAGCTCTCTTTGCTAAAATAGTAGGATGTTAAAGTATCGTGTATCTTTTGTGTGTTTTTTAACTATTTTTCGGGGGAATTAAATGGTTATCGATGTTCGTCGTTTTCTTAAAATTCTGACTGTTTGTTCTGTATTGGGTGCGTTCTCAAATATGTATGGTATGCAAGAACAAGGCAAAGACGTTGTTATTCATGTTCGCAACGAACACGGTGTTGCTGGGCAAAATAGTATGTTAAACGATCGTGCTCGTGTTCTTAAAAACAATATTCTCCGTGTATTTCAAGATGATCGTAGTTGGAGAAAGACACAAGATTTATTGTTGGAGCGTGTATCACAAGTTGGTAAAATTGCAGACGAAGAACTGTTTCTGCAAAGTTGTGATCAAATAGGCCGTGAAGTTGAGCTTCTTGCTCAATTAAAAACATGTGAGAGAAACATAGAGCTGCTTTTTTTAGAAAAAGATCTATGGGATTTCTTTGAACGTGGGATCAAGAAAAAGTTTCAAAAATGCTACAATCTTTTGTATCAAAAAGTTATGAACAAGACAACGTCTTGTGATCAAAATAGTTTTGACGAGCTTCAAAGAAGTATTGCAGAGCTAGAACAAAAGATTATGAGTGATATCAATGGCTACTGGGTGTCATATGCAATTGGTTTTACCGTTGCAGCGAGTGCTCTTGCAGCAACGATTGCTGCTGGTTGGTATTATTTGGGATAAGCATAAAAAAATCGTGAGTATAGCCTCGTTTGGAAACGAACGAGGCTATTTTTTTGTAGATGTAAGATTTGCGAATAAGATGATGCATCCAGTTTTTTCAGGGATTCTTGGCTATAATATTCTTGGCGATGTAAGATTTGCGAACAAGATGATACATCCCGTTTTTATAAATATTCTTGGCTATACCAGGGGGTGGTTATGCGACCACCCCCTGGACCCCCCGCAGCAAGGGCAAGCCCTTTGCAAACCCATTAAGAACGCTTGTGCAAACGGCAACCGCGCTGGCGCCTACGATTACACATATTGCATGTCTCTGACAAAATCGTCCGGCTTGCGCTCTGCCCGTTAATACAAGCTAATA
>CAZFHP010000040.1:8322-13371 GCA_964519365.1 uncultured Pseudomonadota bacterium | reverse complement strand
ATGGCCAGAATAAGTTAACGTTGTCGTGTAGGCGTTCTCGCCGTGGGAAATTATTTGTTTGTGTAAAAAGTCCGGCGACAAGGGATCGAGAGGTTCTTGTTATATCAAGCTGGCTTTCTCGTACAGACCAGGAGATGGCAGTACAAGACTTTGTGAATATCATATTTTTGCTTGCGCGCAGGCAAGCGTGTGTGCTTTTTAAGCATGTTGTCCCGTTTGGTTTTGCGCAAAAATTAAAAAGAGAGAATATTGCGTTTAAAGATAGAATCGATATTGAAGTTCAAGCGCTTGTACAAGCACGGATGAAAGTTCAAGAGCGACCTGTTATTATGGTGATGCCGTGAAGAAAATTAAGATTTAACGATTGCTCCGGCTGATTGCCAGCTTATAATATTACCAACGGATCGTTTTTGATTTTCTTTGCCTGCGTATACAACATATCCTTGGCTTGGGTTAATATTAGCAAGTGTACACCAGTAATGTAAGTTTTCAAAAAAACGTTGGTTTATTGTTGTGCTTGATTTAATTTCAACAGGGATAAGTTCTGTTCCGTAATCAAGTAAGCAATCAATTTCATGGCCACGACTATCGCGCCAAAAGTAAAGGCTTGGTTCTTGTGTTTGATTATAAAATGCTTTGTAAAACTCTGAAATAACCAGAGACTCGGTGAGTCCGCCACGCAGATAATGTTCGTTTACTTGTTTGCAAGAACTGATTTTTAATAGCCAACATGCCAGTCCTGTGTCGTGAAAATAAAGTTTTGGCGATTTGATAAGTCGTTTGCTAAAATTTTTAAAGTGTGGTTGGAGTAAAAAGATAATATAGCTTGCTTCAAGAATCGATAACCATGATTTTACGGTTGGGACGCTTATGCCGCAATCGTCAGCTAGCGATGTGATATTAAGTAGTTGCCCTATGCGTCCGGCACAAAGGCGCATAAACCGTTGAAAAGAGCTTAAGTCTGTGATGTTTTTGAGTTGTCGAATATCGCGTTCGACGTATGTTCGTGTGTACTGAGGATAAAATTCTTCAGGCGTAATATTGCGAGCAAAAACATCGGGGTAGCCTCCGTGAAATAGTGCAGAATCAAGATTGTTAGAAAGCTGTGATTTATTTGTTAGTTCTTTGAGCGAGAGAGGCAAGAGTGTAAGAAGAGCAACGCGTCCTGCAAGTGATTGCGATATTGCTTGATTCATAAGAAAGTTTTGTGATCCTGTTAAAATAAAATATCCTGGCCTACGATTACGATCAACAATGCCTTGTATGTATGATAATATTTTTGGTTCATTTTGGAATTCATCTAAAATAATACCAGGCGTGCCGTAATCTTTTTCTAAAAAATCGCGAGGATCCATACGGAATAATTCCAATGTGTCAGGATCTTCTAACGAAAAATATGTATGTGAAGCAAATGTTTTTTGCACGAGGGTTGTTTTTCCAGATTGCCGTGGCCCTACGAGGGCGACAACAGGAAACTTTGATGCATATTTGAGTAAGCCAGCTTTGAGATTTCTTTTGATGAACATTGGAATCTCCCTTTTTATTTGTCTAACGTAAATTCGATTTTTAACGTAAATTCGACAACTTAAAAACACCCGCAAAAAGTCTCCCTAGAAGCCTTTCTGAAGTCGTTTTGAAAAATTCGTTCGCCCTGAGCGAAGCCCTTCTTAGGGTGCAGTCGAACGGGTGCGAACACTTTTCAAATTACCGTGTGTGTAAAAGTATAACTCGAGTTTCAGATTTGTGCAAGCGGTCTTGATCGTGTTTGTGGAAGCGTGGTTCGGGTTGTGTAAAAAAATTATTTCAAGAAATAGGCGTTAATGCGAAAGAGCTTTTTCGTGAAGAAGAAGAACAGAAAAGAAATAAGTCCAATAGGTAAAATAATAAGCCAGTATTTAATTATCGATAATGGGCCTGTGTATACTTGTATCCCGTAGAAACAGGCGAGAAAGAACATGCTTGTTATAAGTATGTGTGGGACAAGGCGTGTTAAGAACATAAGATAGTTGCCTGTGTAAAAAACAAAGTTATGTTTTTTGTGCAAGAAGAATATGCACAAGACTGTCATGACAAGTCCCGATAAGCATGCAGCGCCTGCAATGCCATAAATGCCCCATATAAGCATGCCGATAACATCGCCTACAAGATTTACAAGGGCGCTTATAGACGAGATAATCATAGTTGTTCTCGTATCTTTGAGAGCATAAAAAATATTAAGCAGGGCTTTATTAAGTGCGAAGAATAAAAGACCCAGCGAATAAATTATGAGTATAAAGCCAGCTTGTGTTATTTGTGCAGGCGTTGCTTTGTGTGCAAGAAAGAGAGCAAAGACGTTATGTGATACGAATATCATAAAGAGTGAGATTGGGATAATAACCCATGAGACAAATTTGGCGACTTCAAGAATATAAAAGTTCAAGCGTTTGGGGGCGTACAGAACAATGCGAGAAAAGTGGGGAAGCAAGATGCTTGAAAACGCAACCGCAAAAACGCCTAATGGGATATTCATGAAGCGACAGCCGTAATATAAGATAGACACAGAACCTTTGGGTAAAAACGATGCGACGATGCCACTGACAAAAAAATTAATTTCAACGATGCTCACGCCCAGTAAGCATGGCAAGAATTTTTTTATGACCTGTTTAAACGCACGTATCGCGTCTGGAGTAATGACCCCGAACTTAAAGTGATACATGAAGAACATGAGCACGTGTAATAATAGTTGGATGACGCCTGCAAAGAGAATGGCCCAGCATAAAAACAGTGGCGAAAGCTTAAACGTAAGACATAGTATTAAGCTTGCGACGTATACGATATTCCAAAGAGCTGGTCCAAATGCTGGTACGGCAAAATGGTTAACGGCGTTAAGCGCGCCGGCAAGTAGGGCGCTACTTGAGGCAAGAAATAAAAACGGGAACAGAATGCGTAAAAACAAAACCGTATTTTGTGCTTGTTCGTAATTAAAGCCGGGAGCAAGAAGTTTTACGACAAGATCTGTTTTTAAAAATACAAAAAGATAGATCAAGAGTATTACGCTTTGAAAGACAATAAACGACAAGCTCATGAGCCCATTAGCCGTTTCTCGTTTGTTTTCTTTAACCGTCTTGACGATAACTGGAACAAATGCTGCGCTTAAAGCGCCTTCAGCAAATATGTGGCGAAAGAGATTGGGGATACGAAAGGCGATAATAAACGCATCAGAGATAATCCCGATGCCCAAAAAACGTATCTTCAAAAGTTCCCGCGCTATGGCAACAGCTCGGCTTAAAAGCGTAAGCGAGCCTACTTGAATGGTTTTCTTTAGAATAGATCGTTTGTTGAGATTAAGATTTGTGTGCTGACTGGAGTTTTGGGTCATGTCTTTTTCCCGTATAATTTATGCTCGCGTATATTTTTATTTCTGGGTGTCTGTTGTCGTTTGTGTTAGTAACCCAGCGTGTAACGTAAATATCGTATTCATGTGTGCGTAAACGTCTTTGTCATGCGTACAAATAATAATACCCATTCCCCATTCTTGTTGTGATTGTAAAAAAAGCTGAACGATTTGTTGAGCGTTTTGGGCATCAAGATTTCCTGTCGGTTCGTCGGCTAGCAAAAACGCTGGTTTGTTAAAAAGCGCTCTAGCGATAGACACACGTTGCTGCTGCCCTCCAGAGAGTTCTGTTGTAAGTGCCTGGGCTTTATCTTGTATGCCTGTTTTTTCTAAGAGTTCATGTGCCCGTTGTTTACAGATATTTCTTGCTTGCCCGTTAATTAAGCCCATGAGCATAATATTTTCAAGCACCGTAAGTTCTTTAATTAAGTAGTGAAACTGAAAAACGAAGCCGATTGTTTGATTTAAAAAGTGATCTTTTTTGATCGTTTGTATGTTTTGCCCATTAAACAAGATATTCCCCTGGGTTGGCTTGTCCAGCCCGCCCAAAATATGCATAAGCGTCGACTTGCCAGAGCCTGAAGCTCCTGTGATAGCATATGATGTGTTTTGTTTGAATTGCGCATCGATGCCACGTAGGACAGAAATACTTTTTTTTGTGTGCCCAAAATCTTTTGTGATATTCTTGGCTGTTAAGATATTGGGTGTCTTTTGGGTACTTGGGTTCATAATGCTGTTTATTGTATATTATTTTGTGTGTGTCGACAATAGGCTAGGTCTATTGTTTAAAACAGATAAAGAGTTTTCTATTTTTTCCGTTTATTGGCCGAGGGTCATCGTCTGAGATAGCGCTGAGCATACGTACTGTTTTATATTTCGTTTGTAGATATTCGGCTTGGTTTTTTTGTTGTTGGGGGCTTCCGTTGCTTTCAAATAAAAGTGTATGAGATATTGAGTGGGCAAAGTCGATAACTTTTTGCCAATTTTTCAACCAACAACACATTGACAAAAGAAAACTGATATCAACGGGAGTTTCTTTAAGAAAGTTTAGGGCAAACGATAAGCGTTCTTTTTCTAGATCGAAGATATAAAAGTCTAAGTTATTTGTTTGAAAGTGAGAGCGAAGCTTGTTACAGGCGTTAATCATACATGTATCGTAATCAATACCAACGCCGTATTTTATTTTATCGGCTATAGCAAAAAGCATTCCCCCTTGGTTGCAGCCAATATCAAGAACCGTTTTGTTTGTAAAGTCATAAATACTTGGGTCTACATGACTTAAGCGAATAGATGGTTCGCGTTGACCTTGAAAGTACTCGCCATTGATAGTAATCGAATGGTAACCAGGTTTGAAGTGTTCGGCATTATAGTACGGATTTCTTTTTTTCGTGTAATCAAGTATGGATAAGATTTTACTTTTTTCGTCTGTCCGGGCGTTCATAAGCATTAATGCTATACATGAGTATACGAAAAGAGAACATCCCACGTATTTTATAATTTTTCTCATTACAAACTCCTTTTTTAGATTAAAACATAATAAATATTACATCTTGAACAAGATTAAAAAAGTTATGAAATAAAATCAAGATTTATTTCATGTAGCATTGCCAGCGTTTTTCAAGGGTATCGTGAAACGAAATAATTTCTTGATTGTAAAACGCTTGATACGTTTGTAT
>CAZFHP010000040.1:0-8312 GCA_964519365.1 uncultured Pseudomonadota bacterium | reverse complement strand
CTGTTATATGGTCGTTATGTGTAATACTTTTTAAGTTTATGGCGATCGTATGTGTGTTTTGTTTCTATCTTTTCAAATATCGTATTAACGTCAGCTATAAGCATGCGTATATAGGGTACAGCTATGTTGCCTCTATGATGCAGAAAAGGGAATATGCCACCGTAACAGGTAATAATTTTTTTGAGTATTGTTAGCGCTTGTTTTGTAAGCTTGGGGTTCTGGGTTTCTTTGCCGATAGTAGCCAACGCATAGGCAAGAAACGTTTCTTGTGGTAGCGGGGTATAGCATTTGGCGTAAGAAGCTTTTTCGACTGTTTCTTTGAGTGGTGGAATGTATGAAAGGTCGTCAAAAAAGATAGCGTGAATGTCTACTTGTAGAGCGTTTTCGTTATCGATAAAAACGATTTTATTTTTGTCGTTAAAAGATATATTATCGCCAATATTAATTGCGGCATCAAAAAAGCCTGTCATAGCAATTATAAAAAGACACTCTTTGATTATATCTTTTGACGCAGTAATAATTTTAGTGTTTGTGTTGAGTTTATGTTTTTCTGTGATTACAAGATAGTTTGAATTTTTAAGTGTATGGTCTGCTGATGGGATGTGATACAAGTATGATTGTGGTGCTTGTATGTGTTGTAGATTATGTTGTGATACAAGATTCTTTATTTCATTGGCAACATAGGCGCGATTGATATTCCGGAGGTCGTTATTATATTTTCTTGATGTGTGAGCTTTAATGAGAAAAGTTTGAAATGGTGTAGGAACCTGAGTGACAAGTTTGCCGTCAGCGAATTTAATGGTACGGCATCCGGCTTTATGCAGTTTCCATTGTAAGATTCTATCATTTATTATGTCTTGTGAAGATATGGAGTATTTTTTGAACAAGCTATCAAGAAAGAGTGTGAGTTTGGGAGGTGGCTTAAGGTGTTCGAATGTGTGCGTGTCTTTTTTGATTGAGTTTGCGAACATGCGTATGTGTGAATTTTCTTGAGAATTTTTATAAATCTTTAAGCATAAAAAGAGTATGCCAAAGATAATAATCAAGTGAGTCGTTCGATATAATTTTTTTCTGGTCATAGAAAAATCTCCCTTTTGGTGAAAAAGTAATAAACTTTTGCTAAGAATAAAAGAATTATGGCATAAAAACAAAATTTATTTCAGTCCGAGAGCCCTGTTTGGGGTAACCTATCGCGATGGGCAATTTTATGAAATTTTCAAAATGCTTGAGTTGGGTAAGGAATTTTTTTTATGCTATGAATTGATAAAAGAGTATGAATTGATAAAAGAGCAAGAAAAAAAAGAAGAAAGAAGAGAAGAGTTAAAACGTTTTCGTGAACGTTTAAGGGGGAAGGGGATCTCATGAAAAACAAAGATAAAGAACCAACCAATTTTACGCCAGAGGAAATACCTAGTGTACTACCTGTTGTACCAACAATAGATGTTGTCGTTTTTCCTCAAATGGTTGTTCCGTTATTAATTCTTGATGAAAAAATTATAAAAGGCGTTGAAAAAGCGCTGGAAGGAGATAAAAAGATATTTTTACTTGCGGCTCGTCAGCCACAAGGGGATTTCCAATCGCCTATAAGTATTAGCGATCTCTATGAAGTCGGTACGGTTGGAAACATTATGCGTATTATGAGATTGCCCGATGAAGGGATAAAGATTCTTATTCAGGGGGTTGCCAAAGCACATGTAGAAGAAATATTGGCAGACAATGATGAGCTGAGTGTCAAAATTAAGCCGTTTGAACAAGAAGATAAAAAAGATAAGAAAGAGCAAACAGAAAAAGAAAAAGAAGAGCAAAAGGCGCTTGTTACACAAGAGATTCAAAAGCTTCTGGGTGTCGTTGAAAAAATAGCGGCATCAGGTCGTGTATTCGGACCAGACTTTCAGGTGATTTTATCACAGATAGAAGATCCAGAACGGGTTGCGGATTTTATTTTGTCACATCTTAATTTAACTGTTGATCAAGCACAAAGCTTACTTGAAACAACGTCTATTCAAGATTTATTACGTAGTATTCATGAGTACTTAAACAAAGAAGTAGTTGTTAAAGATGTTGAAGATAAAATTCGGTCACATGCTCGGGATTCAATGAATCAATCACAAAAAGAGTATTACTTGCGTGAGCAAATGAAAGCGATACAAAAAGAGCTTGGCGATGACGGTGAACAAGAGTTAGAAGAATTTAGGAAAAAATTACAGACGTTGCCATTGCCTGAGGAAGTTCGTATTGAGGGAACAAAAGAGTTTAAACGATTAGGCAGAACCGCTGCCGAGTCAATGGAAGCTACGGTTATTCGTAATCATTTAGAATGGCTCTTAGGGTTGCCATGGGGCAAACATACGAAAGACAACCTTGATATTGCCCATGCACAAAAAGTGCTTGACGAATATCATTATGGGCTTGATGAGATTAAAGATCGAATTTTAGATTATCTGTCGATTAAAGCGCTTAAAGAAGATTGTCATGTGCCAATTTTATGTTTTGCGGGCCCTCCTGGGGTTGGCAAAACGTCGTTAGGTAAGGCTATAGCTGAAAGCTTAGGGCGTAACTATTATCGTATTTCGCTTGGCGGTGTATATGACGAGTCAGAAATTAGGGGGCATAGAAGAACATATGTCGGCGCTTTGCCAGGGCGATTTATCCAGGGTATTCGTAAATCTGGCAGCATGAACCCGTTAATCGTTATTGACGAGATTGATAAAATTGGTATGTCCAATAGGGGCGACCCATCGGCAGCGTTATTAGAAATTTTGGATCCAGAACAGAACAACACGTTTTACGATAATTATTTGGGTGTTCATTTTGATTTATCAAAGTGTATGTTTGTTACAACTGCAAATGATCTGGCAACTGTTCCTCAGCCATTAAGAGACCGTATGGAGATAATTCATCTTTCGGGCTATACGACTGAAGATAAGCAGGAAATTGCCAAAAATCACTTGATAAAAAAAGCGATTAACAATGCGGGGCTTGAAAAGCACAATGTTGTGATCGACAAAAAGACAGTAGAAGAAGTTATTGGTGGGTACACGCGAGAGTCAGGTGTTCGTGAGCTTGACCGATTGCTTCATAAGTTATGTTCAAAATATGCACGATCGCTTGTAGAAAAAAAGAAAGAACTTGTTTTTACCAGTGATAATCTAGAAGGGCTTCTTGGGCCACGCAAAATACCAAAAGAGCATTTGATCAAAGCCAATAAAGTAGGGGTAAGTAACGGCCTTGCTTGGACGCCGTTTGGTGGCGAGATATTACAAGTTGAAGCAGCATTAATGCCAGGATCTGGTAAGCTTATTTTGACGGGGCAACTTGGAAGCGTTATGAAAGAGTCAGCACAAGCTGCATTAACGTATGTGCGAGCTCATGCAGATCTGTTTGGTGTCGAAAAGAAGAAATTTGCGGATTTTGACGTGCATATTCACCTGCCTGCTGGTGCAATACCTAAAGATGGGCCATCGGCTGGTATAACATTGCTCTCGTCGCTTTTATCAGCATTTACCGGGCGAGCTGTCAGTGGTAATTATGCTATGACTGGTGAGTTAAACTTACAAGGTGACGTGTTGCCTATTGGTGGCTTAAAAGAAAAAATGCTTGCAGCCAAGCAAAACGGCTTGAGTAATGTTATTATTCCTAAGCTTAACCAAAAAGACTTGAAAGGGCTTGATAAGATTTCTAAAGGCATGAATATCGTGTTAGTCGATACCGTGCAAGAAGTTGTAAAACACGTTTTGCTGAAGTCTTAAATATTTTTTTGTAACGTTTTCCGTAACGTTTAATGTATAAAGGGGCCCATTCGGGCCCCGATTATTTTTTGAGTTTCGTATTTGTTCTTTGCCGCAAAATATTCAGGTCAGCAAGATTGTTTTCAAGAACCCCCAAATAATAGTGCAATGAGCGATATTTCCTAAACGATGTGTCGCTTGCATAGCCCTTAAGATCAAGAATATAATTCTTAAGCAGGCGTTTTTCTTGATAAAGTTCGTCGATAAGCCCTGAAAGATATTCAGGAGTGATATTTTTATGATATTTGGTTTGGGTAGGTACATTGTCTTTAAACGTAATAGCCAGCGCTTTTTTGACGCTTGAACAGGCGTCAATTAAGCGAACCATTTTTTTGAAATTGTAATACAAACCATCGACTGAATGATACGTTTCAGGTTCATAAATAAGCTCTTGTACGCGCAGCTCGGCTAAATCAGTTTCTGGTCTTGGCTCAAGCGACGTGTCGTCTGTGAAAAGACGAAAGATTATTCTGCCTGAGATTGCCGTTCCCAGGATAAAAAACAAGAGATAAATGCAGATTTTTTTAATTTTTTTTATCTGTTCGTTCGTATTCACACGCCTGTCTCCAATTATATGATCTATAAGTGCTTACGTGCGGTTGTATATAGCTTTTCGTATCAAGGACACCATACCCTTATATTCTAATTGTAAATTATTTCTAACAGAAAAATCAACATAAAACTGATCACTTTTTATTTTGCCTGATATTTATGTTTTTGTATAGTCGTAAGCATCATTGTAAAATTGACGACTATAAGAGCGGTTGCGTTACGTTTTGACTCTGGTATACTTGGTGCGCGTGTATAAATTTAAACGAGTGAGTTTCTGTGAATTAGTTTCTGTAATGAAGCTTCAAAGTCAGCAGGGTAGGTAAGAGTTTATGGATATTTTTGTTATCGTGCTTGGTATTATTTTTACCGTTCTTTCCGTTGCAATTCTTTCATACATATCAATGGCAACTATGTTGGGCCCTTGGATAGCGCCAACATTGGTGCTTTTGGGAAGCTTGTTTATCAAATTTAAAAGAACAGATGGGTCTGTGCAAAAAATGCGCAGGAATATTCTGCTTGCTCAAGCAATAGGTGCCGGTGGTGGTATTATTGCCGTAGGAATAGGTTTTTCTGTGCCGATCCTCTATTTTTTAGATCCATACACGTTTAATAACTGGATCCAGAATGCATGTTATTTTTGTACTATGGCAAGCGCAATATGCTTTGCTGCTGGGAGTTATGGGATATTGCTTGGGCGTAATTTTGCTCATAATTTTATTGTCACAAAAAAACTTCCGTTTCCGGTCAGTAAGTTAACGTATAGTGTTATTTCATCACAGGAGCAAACTCAGCAACTAAAACAGTTATTAGGGGGGACGATATCGACGGTTATTTTTAGCTTCTTGCGAGATGGTGCGGGTAAGATTGCAGGGGTTTTGCCCAGAACAATTTATTTCTTTAAATCTTTTGTCGGCGATTCTCTTGCGTTGGCGTTATGGCCTACGCTTTGGTCAATGGGTTTTGTCGTTGGCCTTCCTATTGTTATGCCGCTTGTTGTTGGCATGATTTCAAAGCATCTTGTGTTATACCCTTTAAATCATCATGCAGAATTTTTACCGTTTGCTCTTTTCCAGCCATTAGCACAAGGGTCCTTTGTTTTGGCGTTTTGCTCGGGTTTAGTTGTCTCAGAGCTTGTTCTTGGGGTTTTGAAAAATCCATATGCTATTGTTAATACGTTTACGCGCTATACCAGAAGCTTAGCACAAAGTAAACATACGTTTTTGCGATTTATTCGCTCGTATGGGAAAGACCCCTCGAGACGCTCGCCTTCGCCGAAGGCTCCGGAGCAGCCCCTCGGGGAGAACGGAGAAGATGTACGTCCTTCGTTTATACACGGGTTTTCAAGCTTTTTGAAAAAAGTCGAGCCATTACTTGCAATTGCCGCTTCGTGTGCTGTTCTGTCATATTTAGGCTTTTCGCTTATTGCACAGGTAACGTTACTTATTTTTGTTGCGCTTGCTACGTATGAGATTAGTTATATTGGTTGTGACATCGGGCTTATTCAGTTTGGTCGCTTTGCGTCGTTTGTTTTACTTCCTATGCTCCTGCTTTTTAAACTAAATTTTATTCAGGTAACAGCTATATGTGTGTTTTTTAATATTTGTGCCGCTGTCGCTTCGGATCTATTATTTGACTACAAAACAGGAACATATTGTGATCTTGATCGCTCAGAGATTCATATTGGACAATGGATAGGACTACTTGTTACATCGTTAACCGTTGGGCTTATCTTGTATGTGATTTTTTCTAATCTAACGATTGGTTCAGAGATGCTGTTTTGCCAGCGTGGGCGCTCAAAAGTATTGCTCATTCAGTCGCTTAATCTTAATCTTTATGTCGTAAGCTTTGGCTTTTTATTTGGGCTTCTGCTCAAAAAGATGCGTATAAGTCCTACTATGACCTTTGGTGGTATCATTATGCCGAATCGTATAACGATAGGTTTTGTGATAGGTGGGCTGATTTCAGCGCTTGTTAAGCGTAAAGAAGACTATTTTCCCTTTTGCGCAGGGGTTTTTGCGAGCGAAACGCTTTGGGTTATCACGTCTTTGTTATGTAAAATGTTCTTGGGATAACGTTATTAGTACCCTTCTTGACAATGTGTAACATTTAGGTATACTAAAAAAAGATAATAATTTCAGGCGAAAGGCCTGTTTTATTGTCAATAGTGAGTATTTAGTGAGTTTTTATGTAATTTGGGGAGGCTTTTATTATGATTTCAACAAGATTACGAGTAAAAGAGCTTCTTCGTCAACGTCGCTGGACGACGAAAGTCTTAGCTGAAAAAACTGGTATGTCTGAGAGTTATCTTACGCATATCAAGAATGGCACAAGACGATGGAACGAAGATGCACTTAAAAAATTAGCGATGGCTTTTGAACTAGAACCAACAGACATTTTTGATTGTGATAATCAAAAACGTACTGATGCTATTAAGACAGCCGTACAATTACCACAAGATCAAGAAAATAAAGATTTTACAGTTAACGTTGTTCCTGTTGTTGGACAAATTCCTTCGCAGCCATCAGCCTATAACAATCAGGTTGTTCAGCAAGCAACTGGCTGCCAAGATGAGTTTGTGCCTGTTTTGGGAGCAAATGATGATTCAGTTTTCTGTTTAAAATTACAAGACAACGCTTTAGCACCTAACTTTGTCAAGGGCGACTTATTAGTCGTTGCTCCTGATACATGGACAAATTCAGGTGATATCGTAGCCGTCGAGTATGGTGCAGATGCTGACAAAAAGCAAATAATTGCACAGGTTAACTTTATGGATGAATTTGTTGTTCTTGAATCGATTAACCATAAACAAGCGCCAATCGCCCTTGTTCGAGGTAAAGATCAGTTCAGAATCATTGGAAAAGTTATTCACCGATATCAAACGCTTTAATAGCAGCGATATACGATTTTAGAGAGCCCCGATTATTACGATAATCGGGGCTTTTGTTTGTAAAAATCTATAATTCTGGTAACATAAAGCTCTTTATAGGACCGTAGCGCTATTTAGGCGCTTTCTCTTTATTCATAATTTATTACAGGGAGAACCTTTTATGACAGCACGTTATGAAACGTTATTGCTTGCTCGTACAGAAGTGACAAAAGATGAGCAGCAAATGCTCGAAGATTTTTACGATAAAATGTCTTCAAAAGCACAAGGTAAGCTTACCGTTTTTGATCCATGGGGCAAGTGTTCACTTGCATATCCCGTTCAAAAAAATAGCTATGGTTATTACATGTTTGTTCGATTTGAACTTGGCAAAGAGCATGTAACAGAAGCTCTTCAAGATCTTAATACGTTCTTAAAGATTAAATGTCATGACATTGTCTTGCGATATACGACAGTTAAACTTGCACCGGATGCACCAACAACGTATCATAAACCGGACGTTTTTGGTAAAAGCGATACTGGAAACATTGATCACGCAAAAGAAGAAAAAATCGAAAGTCTTCTTGATAGCGTAGGGTCATCTTCAGCTAAGCCTCAAGAAAGTTCAGAAGAAAAGCCTCAAGAAGAAGCTCCTGCTGAACCGGCACCAAAAGAAGAGCCAGAAGCAAGCTCCGAATCAAGCTCAGAGTCAAACTAGGCATACGCGTATAATTAATCGTACATAAAAATTTAAATAAAAAGTAGGATCAAAACATGTCCAAGAAATTTAAATTACGCGTAAGCTCTCGCTTATTGCATAAAAAGTCTCGTAAGCAATCGTACTTAACCAAAAAACATTGTCGTTTTTGCGGCAAGCCTGAAATGGCTTTGTTAATCGATTACAAAAATACAGAATTACTCAAGAGCTTTCAAACAGAACGACACAAGATATTACCATCACGTGTTTCTGGTAATTGCTTTTATCATCAACGTCGTTTATCTCGACAAATTAAACTCGCACGCTCTATGGCGTTATTGCCATTTTGTTCGATACATCATATTTAATACACGCGATATTAAAGAACATAAAGTAACGGGTTATAAAGGGT
>CAZFHP010000039.1:0-13476 GCA_964519365.1 uncultured Pseudomonadota bacterium | reverse complement strand
AATAAAAATAAAAAAAAGAAAAAAAACAATTAAAATAAAAAAAATAAAAAGAAAAAGAAAAAGAAAAAAGAAAAAGAAGAAGAAAAAGAAGAACAAGAAGAAAAAGAAGAAGAGTCTAAAGAAGAGGAAAAAGAGAAAGAAGAGCCTAAAGAAGAAGAGGAAGAAAAAAGCGAAGTAGAAATATCTGAGTAATCGTAGGCAGGTTTTTATGAAAGAGCGTACCAAATGGTACGCTCTTTTTTTTAATTGGTGACGATAAAGACGCTACTATCAAGCGTTTTAAAATTACTTTGACTTATGAGCTTATGAATAAGTATGAACGATGGTGATTTTAAGAAAATCTGTCGAATTTCGATTTTTTGAATTTTCCAAATAATTGGTTGGGCGGGGCCTAAAAGTGTAATGTCATACTTGTTTTTGGCGATAATTGTTTCAAGATTTTGTCCAAGCAGTTGAGCATCGGTTTCTACTTGTTGTGCGTTTGTATTTCTTATTTCGATATGTACAAGTCGACAGTAGGGGGGATAATTGAAAATACGTCGTTGTTCAAGCTCATGTTTTACAAACGAGAGATACTTTTGTTCTTGGACATAGTTGAAAATATGATGATCTTGCATGACTTGTACAATGACGGAGCTATTTTGATGCTGTCGTCCTGCTCGCCCGGCAACTTGAATAATCTGTTGGAGCGTTGTTTCACTTGCATTAAACTGAGGAAAATGGAGGCTTAAGTCTGCCCATAGTATGCCAACAAGGGTGACTGATGGAAAGTGGTAACCCTTGGTAATTGTTTGTGTGCCAACGAGAATATCTATTTTTTTGTCTAAAAACGCTTGAACGGTTTTTTTCCAGTTTTGTTTTTTCTTGGTTGTGTCTAGATCTGCTCGCTCGATAGTTGCTGTAGGAAGTAGCTTTTGTAAAATTTGAACGATTTGTTGAGTGCCGACGCCTTTTTTAAGAAATTCTTTTTCTGGGGCGCGACATTCCGGGCAATTTTTTTGTGCTTTTGTTGTGTAATTGCAGTAATGGCAGCGAAGATGCATGAGGGGTTCTTGATGATTATTGTTTGTTTTTGTCTGGTGAAGGGTAAGACTTACAGAACAGTGTTTGCATGTAAAAATAAAACCGCATATTTTACATTGGAGAAAAAAGCTATACCCTCGCCGGTTAAGATATATAATCGCTTGTTCTTTTCGGGCAAGGCAAGCTTTGATAGCATATTCAAGCTCTTGGGTGATCCAGAATGACGTTGAATATGTGCGTCGTAATTTATTTTGTTTGTTTTTGTTGATAAGCGATACTGTTTGAATAGTTGGAAATGCTCCTGCAAACCTGGTTTTAAGGTGGAAAAGGGCCCAGTTTTTGTGTTTTACATTATACAAAGACGTAAGCGAAGGGGTTGCTGAACCGAGTAAAATGGGGATATTATAGTGATGTGCACGCAAAAGAGCAAGGTTTTTACTGTTAATTTTCGGGTGCTTTTTTTCTTGAAAGCCATTTTCATGTTCTTCGTCGATAATAATAAAGCCAAGATTATTTATGGGGAGTATGATGGGTAAGTGAACCCCGAGAATTAAGACTGGCTTATTGCTTAAAAGGGCTAGCCAGAGTTCTTTCCGTTCCCGCGGTTTACTTGCTGAGTGAAACCCAAAAATAGTAATCTCTGGAAGTTGTTGGGTTAGCAGATGTTGAAATTGCAAGCTCAGCGAGACTTCTGGATGCAAAAGAATTACGCTTTTTTGTTGTGCATGTGCGTGCGTGATAAGTTTTTTATAAATTTCTGTTTTTCCTGAACCCGTTACGCCATGCACTAGGGTTGGTGCATATACTTGTTTTGTAATTGCTGGGGTAAGATAGTTTGCTACGAGCTGTTGCTCTTGAGTGAGAGTGATAACGTGTTTTTTTTGAAGGTTTTTTGTGGGAAAAGTTGGTTCCTGTATTTTTGTTTGCTTGTTTGGTGTTGAGAGAAAGCTTTGTAGTCGTTGGTAAAAGTGTATTGCACTTGTAAAGTATGTGTGAGCGGCTTTTTCGACAAAAATTTTGTAGTGACGATCATTGGGAAGCGCTTCTATTTTGATAATTTCTTTGATAGCAAAAGAAATGTTTGAATTGAGTGTATCTGTTTGTTTAATGACGAATCCCCAAACATGTTGATTTTTAAGTGGGACGTGTACAATGGCCCCTATAAATATTTGTTGAGATAGGTGCTTGGGGATTTTGTATGTTAAAATTTTGCCAAAGCCATTTAAGAGCTTAACTGAAGCAAACATCGTTTATTTTTATCACTTATTTTTGTTGGAGTTTAGTGTGTTTGTGTACATGAATTGATATCTTGCTAAAGGGTAATGGAATTTGAAATTTATCCCAACTTTTTTTTAAAGTGTATGCCCATTGTGGTTTTGCGTCTACGAAAATAAGTGGTAAATTTGATTTTGTTGCAAGATAGGAAATGCCTTTTTGGAGGGTAAAAGCTGGCCCTCGAGACCCATCTCCAACAAGGCAGAGTTGTTGGTTTTTGTTAAGAACACTTAGACATTGCCGAAGAAGCTTTATCGATGATTTATGAGAAGATCCGTAGAGGACGTTGAATCCGAGTTTTTTGCAAGCAAACCCGGCAAATTTCCCGTCATTACTTGGGCTTACAACACAATAGCCAGAACTTTTGGATTTAAAGAAAAAGAGCATTCCTGCGATTATTTGTTGATGCCAGAAATAATATATTCCCGGTTGCTTTTGTAGTGGTTGTATAAGATGAGGGTCGTAAGTAATATGCAGACGATATGTTGCAAAAAGAAAGCGCATGATTGCGTAAAAGGTGTATTTAAAGATGGTATTCAAGAAAGTGTGAGTTTTTATTTTTTGTCTGATTTTTCTTCTTATTGTAAACTTTGACATATGTGATTCCTTTGTTATCTTAAAAAAGATAGATAGTTATTTCTTTAAATTATATCGTATGAATGATGATTTTTTAAGAGATAAAAAATTAAATATATTTCAGGATGAGTAGTGTCGGTGAGTAGGAAAACAAAAGAATGCTTTTTCCCGTGGAATACCTTGCCTGGAAGGGTAATTGGTTGTTTCGTGGGATATTTTGCCCTTTTTTATCTTATTTAAATGCGCAATTATATTTTAAATTATTTGACAAATTGGTATGATTTTTGTCTATACTTAAGAATAGGAAGGGGGACAAGAGAGAAAAGGTTTGTATGTTATGTTGATAAAATATCTAAGAGGAGGCGGCTAAAAAATTGATAACGAATAAAAAAATAATGTGTCTAAGGAGTGTGGTAGTTTGTTTGTTTTAAAAAAAAGGAGAAGGACTTATGGCTATAAAAAAAAGAAAGAAAGCAGCTAAGAAAAAAACAGTCAAAAGAAAAAAGGTTGCTAAGAAAAAGGTAGCTAAGAAAAAGACAGTTAAAAGAAAAAAAGTTGCTAAGAAAAAAGTAGCTAAGAAAAAAACAGTCAAAAGAAAAAAGGTTGCTAAGAAAAAAGTAGCTAAGAAAAAAACAGTCAAAAGAAAGAAAGCAACAAAGAAAAAGGCTGTCAAAAGAAAAAAAGTTGCTAAGAAAAAAGTAGCTAAAAAGAAAAAGACAGTTAAAAGAAAAAAAGCAGCTAAGAAAAAAGTAGCTAAAAAGAAAAAGACTGTCAGAAGAAAAAAAGCGGCTAAGAGAAAAACGGTAAAAAGAAAAGCTGCTCCAAAAAGAAAGATGGCTCGAAGAGCTAAAAAGAAAAAATAAATTAGCTTTATTTTTTCGGCAAAAAAAAAGAAGTATAGAAATTTATACTTCTTTTTTTTTTGCTAAAAAAACTTTTTAAAGTTGTTTTTTGGGAAGGGCAATATAACTGAGATTTCTTGATACTCCCCACGCTCTGAGAAAATTATTGATATGATATGCGCGCAGTGTTTTTTTTCTAAAGCGCGGGTCGATGCATATGATTGCTTTTTTCTTTTGATTCCAACCAACGATAACTAAAAAGTGTCCGCGAGTGTAAGGGATAGCGCCACCCTTAAGATAACGAACGCTGACTGCTACAGGAATTTTTTTGGCGATGTATGAATAGAGTTCGTTAAAATTATTCAGGCGTTGAACTCTATAAAAAACGTTTGCTTGTGACGAGTCATATGCTTGGGCAATGTTTAATATCCAGTTGCCATAAATATCAAGTGGGCTGTCATCATGAACAGTATCAGCAAAGTCTGCTGTAAAGTCTGCAAGGGATTGGTCGTATGTATTGTTCTTTTGTTTATCAAAATAACGAATAATCATGCTCATAGATGTTGGTGAGCATAAATCTCGATGGCGAGGGTGCTTGACGAGCATTTGGGATTGTCGAGGGACATTTTTAATAAGAATCGAGCGTTTTTTTGTTTTAGGTTTTATGATATGAAAGTGTTTTTTGCGCGAAAGACAAACAAAGAGAGCGTGGATGGATGGTTTTAGCGATTTGTGCGAAAAGACAACTTTGATGCGAAATCTTTTGCCAAGGCGCTTTTTTTGCATTTCAACTCGTACGTGTTTGGTGTGTACATGTGGATCAAGTTTATTCACAAATGTTTGTTGAGAATCCGGGCGCCATTGGGCAAGTTTGTGCCATTTGGACCATTTTTTGTGTTTTACACTAACAAAGAAGGTTATTTTTCCATATTTTGGTCGTCGAGCGTTCCATGAGAGAATTAATTCGTCAAATGGTTTGGGTGTCGAACTCGACCATATGAGATAATTTTTATCGTCTTCGTATTCGTGTTTTTCGAAGTACTTGGACATTGTTTGAGAGAAATTTTGATGGATTTTTTTTGATTTTTTGTTTTTACGGGATTTGCGTGATTTTTTTATTTTTTTACGATACTTTTTACGTGATTTGCGATATTTTTTTTTGTTTTTACGAGCGTGTTTTTTAGGCGTTTTTGCAGTAACTGGTTTTGTGGTCACTGGTAATGAATAAAATGAAAAACTTAAGCACAAAAAAAATGTACAAGTTTTTTTGATGTGAATCAATAATTTGTTTTTCATAGAATCTCCCCCCTCTATGATATTATTTTCCGACGCAAAAAGTGCTAAAAACGGTATCGAGCATCTTTTCATTAATCGTTTTGCCAGTAAGTTCAGATGTTTTTTCAAGCATATCTTTAAGATGATATGCTATCAATTCATAGTTTACATTATTTGAACAGTTTTTGGCAATAGATTGTAAGCGTTGTTCGATTGTTGTAATAAGATTATACTGTCGTTTATTGAGCAAAAATGGTGATTGTAATTGACTGAATAGTTCTTTTATTTTTTCGTCGATTATATTTTCAAGCGTATCAAGCCCGATATTATTTTGTGCTGATATTTTCTCGTATTTTGGATCTTTAAGAGAAAAGAGATTTTTGGGATCAAAAGCAAGCTTTTTGTCTATTTTATTAACGACGATAATTGTTTTTTTATCGTGTTCGTCATATATGCTTTTGTAAAACGTTTTTTCTTCAAATGATAATGTTTGTGATGCATCGAGAACTAAAAGTATGATATCAGCTGTCTTTGCTTCTCGCAATGACCTGTTTATGCCTTCTTGTTCGATTGTATTTGTTGTCGTTCGAATGCCTGCAGTATCGATGATTGACCAAAAAACCCCTGATTTATAGATGCTATATTCAATGCTATCACGCGTTGTTCCAGGAGTGTTGGTAACAATTGCTCGTTCTTTTTTTAAAAGTGCATTAAAGAGTGTTGACTTTCCTGTGTTAACGGAGCCAATAAGTGCGATGCGAATGCCTTGTTTAATCTGTTGTTGAAGATTAAATTGTTTTTTGAGCTTTGTAATATAGGAGATTAACTCGCCTGTCGTTTTGTGTATACGTTTGTCTAAAGCAAGGTCTTGTTGTTCTTCGTCAAGAAATTCAAAGCTTGATTCAACGAGGCTTAAAAGTGTGATAACAGATTTTTCCAACTGTCCAAAGTAATCAGACAAGCTGCCTTTAAGTTGGCGAAGCGATGTGTTAAGTGCAAGCTCTGTTTGAGCATGAATAACATCGTTAATTGATTCTGCTTGTAAGAGATCGATTTTGCCGTTTAAAAAAGCCCGTTGTGTGAATTCTCCAGGCTTAGCGATACGTGCCCCATGTTTAAGAGCACATGAAATAATCTTTTCGACAATAAATGGATTGTTGTGGCAGCTTATTTCGATAGTATCTTGCCCCGTAAACGTTTTTGGCGCGCGCATGAGAAAAAATAAAACTTCGTCGATTATTTCGTTATCAGTGCCGATAACATGCCCATGGTGAATAGTATGCGTATCACTCGTAACGAGTTTTTTATGTGATGACGTGCGGGCAAAATTATCAACTAAAGCATCTACGCAGTTGCCTGAAAGGCGGATAATAGCAATCGCTCCGCTTCCGTGGGGTGTACAGCGTGCAATGATTGGGTCTTGTTCATTACTTAGGTGTGCTGGATTTAGAGGCATCATTGCTAGCAGATTCCTTTGATTTTATTACCAAGTGAAACCCCTTGAACTTTTTCTTGTACTTGCGTTTGATAAATTGCATAAGCATGTATGACAGGCTGATAAAAAATACTTTATCGTTTTCAGTAGAATTAAAAAGTTTTTTATCAAACGTTATATGTAGCGTTTTTTTATCACTTTTGATGTTAAAGCGCTGCGTAATATTTAAAATGCCAACCAGTTCTTTGAGCCATGTTGTAATGTTATCCATATACTCTTGAGTCCAGATGGCAGCAGGAGCTGGATTTGATTGCTGTTTTGGTTGTTCTTGTTTTGCTTGCGTTACGTATCGTTTTTGTTTCGATTGTGTGTATTGCTTTTGTTGTTTGGGCTTTTCATATACAGGTTTTTCTTTTTTGGGATATGTTTTACGTAATTTTTTTTGCGAGCTTTTTCTCACGGACTGTTGTTTTTTAGGATCGTATGTAATGGAAATAATTGCTGGGTGTTTGGAGAACCATAAGATTCCTTTTTCTCCAGATTCGAGAATTTTGATGGTAAATTCAGCAGGTTTTCCAGATTCATCCCATGCTTTTTCGATAGCTTTGATAATAGATGGTGCTTCGTGAAGCATTGATTTCATTCGACGAAACCTTTCGTAATAGGGTTTATTTTATGTAGGGTACTAATGAATCTATACAGATAGTACGCGCTTTATATAATTTACTCATAAAAACTGTACCAAAAATTAAGACTTAGTGCAATCGATTTAATGGAGCGGGAAACGGGATTTGAACCCGCGACCCTTGCCTTGGCAAGGCAATGCTCTACCACTGAGCTATTCCCGCATGCATGTTAAAGATAAAAACTATCTAAAATCTATAGATAAAGAGGATTTTTGTCAATTTTTTTAACGTTTTATTTTGAGATTTTAGCTACATTTCAATAAGTGTTACAACGCCGTGAAGTTTATACGGCGGAAGCTTGTGAAATTGGACAATAGATGGGGTGATTCGTTTGATAAAAGCAAAGATTTTCCAAAATGGATTTTTTGTGGCGATATCTGCAAGGCCGTAAAAAATTACTTTGGCGTTAATTCCTGCGTTATTTAGAATTTTTTCTATGTTGATAATCTCCATGTAGCCCATATGAATCTCGAATATTCGTAGCCCTTTTGCAAGATCTCCTTTAAAAAAGCCGATAACACCGAAGGGGTCGTCTCGGGTAACAATTGAGATGATAATATTTTCTTCGTACAAAATATTGTTTTTAAGCATTATTTGCCCAATATACGGTGATATTGCTCCAACGTTTTTGACAAAAAAGAGCGCTGTGCCTTTGATACAGGAATTCTTTTGATGGATAACATTGTATTTTCCTAGAAATTTTTCAAGAGGGATTGGTTGCAGTGATGCATCCATTTTTCTTTTTCCTGCGGTGTAAATTAAAATTGTACTTAATGGGATAAGGGCAAGCATAATTGACCAGTAGCCACCAGTTGTAATTTTAAATGAGTTTGAAAAGAAGAAAAGAGCGTTAAATATTGTGAGCAATACTGAGAATGATGCTTTTGCATAACTCTTACGTAAGTAAAATATGGTGCTCATCATAATGCCCGTTATCGTCATGGTTCCTGTAACGGCAAAGCCATAGGCAGCAGCGAGTTTATACGTTTTTTTGAAGTACAGCATAATAATAATGCATGAAAAAAGAAGAAACCAATTGACAAAGCCGACATAGATCTGTGAGCGAAATTTGCTTGACGTGTAATCGACTTTAAACGTCGGGAGAACCTGTGTTGTAATACTTTGATAGACGGCAGAAAATATGCCGCTGATCATTGCTTGAGATGCAATAATCGTAGCACATAAGCTTAAACACAAAAATGGAATATAAAAACGGGTTGCTTGTTGGAAAATCATTTCGTATAAAACATAGCGTGTTTGGGGATTTTGAATGAGAAAAGCCCCTTGCCCGAGGTACGTAAGCATAAGTGCGATAAAGACAAAAATTCCCGCCCGCTGAATAGGCTTTCGGCCCAAATGCCCCATATCGGCATATAATGCTTCTCCTCCCGTTGCGCATAAAATAACTTCAGACAAGACAAAAAATGCGGGGAAGCCATTTGATATCATAAATTTAAACGCATAATATGGATTGATCGCATGTAAAACAAATGGTGTTTTGATGAGGGCTGCAATTCCTGATGACGCAAGAATTATAAACCATACCAGCATAAGCGGGCCAAATGCTGCAGAGACTTTATCGGTTCCCTTTTTTTGCAAACCAAAAAGAATAAATGCGATACCGATTCCTATGATAAGAAACGTATATTGGGGCAGGTGTTTAAATGCAGGAATAAACTGTATGCCTTCTACGGCACTTAAAATACTTATAGCTGGAGTAATGACGCCGTCACCGAATAAAAGCGATATGCCAATAAACGAAAGAAACGATACAAATGCTGTTGTTCTACCAGATTTAAGCAATGTGATAAGAATTTCTTTAAGCACAATTGTGCCACCTTCACCTTTTTTACCGAGACTCATGGCAAGAACAGTGTATTGTAAGAATACAAGGAGCGTAAGCGTCCAGACAATAAGAGAAAGTACCCCCAGAATATTAGCTGGTGTTACTGGAGTTGTTAAAAAGACGATTGATAATGTATAAATAGGGCTTGTTCCAATATCCCCAAATACAAGTCCGAGAGATTTAATAATCTCATTAAGTGCCGTCAGCTTTTTGTTTTTGAAAAACCCATTATTTTTTAATTTCAATAATCGGGATAACATATATCCTCAGATAGCCCACCTAGGGCCTTTTGGTTCTTTTTAAAACAAACGATTCTATTAGCATAACACTTTTTTTAGCTTTCAGTCAAAGGGCCGTTCAAGGGGTGCTTGTGCTTATTTTGTTTTTTTATCATGCACATGATAGCCCAGCTGTAAGAGTTTGTCCCGCAAAACGTCAGCTTGGGCCCAATCTTTTTTTGCCCGAGCAGCCTCGCGTTCTTTTATTAATTGCTCTATCTCCGGAGTTATGGGGGCAATCTCTTCTTCTAATGGCTGCAGTGTAAGTCCCAAAATATTTTGTAAAATTGCCTGTATTGCGTGTGTTAATATTTCTGATTGCTTGATCTCTTGCAGGCTTTGAAAGATCAGTCCCAGGGCTTGAGATGTGTTAAGATCGTCGCACAGTGCGTTGAGTATTTTCGTAGTTAATTCGTGCCCCAGGGCTAATTCTTTATGTGTTACTTGATGTGTTATCTGTTTTGTTTGCCCAAAGTTTGTAATAAGCTTTTTGTATGCTGTTTTTACGCCATCTAGATCACCTATATTAAAATCGATCGGGGTTCGATAATGATGCTGTAAAAAATAATATCGCAAGACCATTGGGTCGATTTTCTTGAAAATATCTTTAAGCGAAACGATATTGCCCAAAGATTTTGACATCTTTTCTTTGTTGATGTTTACAAATGCGTTGTGAAGCCAGTATTGAGCAAATGTTTTATTGTGCAAGCTCTCTGATTGGGCGATTTCGTTTTCGTGATGAGGGAATATAAGATCAGCTCCTCCAGCATGTATGTCGATAGTTTCTCCCAAGTGCTTTTTTGCCATAACGGAACACTCTATATGCCAGCCTGGGCGGCCATATCCCCACGGTGACTCCCAGAATAGCTTTTGGTCGTTACCCTTCCAGAGGGCAAAGTCTCCCGGGTGCTTTTTGCGTGTGTCTGTCTGAACACGTGCTCCTGATTCAAGGTCGTCGATATTTTTGTGTGAAAGTTTTCCATACTTATCAAAAGACGTAATATCAAAATAGACATCGTGTTCTAGCACATACGCTTTTTGTGTATCGACTAATTTTTTAATAAAATCGATAATCTCGGGTATATGTGTTGTTACTCGCGGCTCTATCGTAGGTTCTAAATTATTAAGAGCAGACATGTCTTTTTTATACGCATCAATAAACTGTTGTGCGATTTGTGTGTACGTGAGATCAGACTCAGATGCTTTTTTTAAAAGCTTGTCATCGATGTCTGTATAATTACGAACGTATGTTACGTCGTAATCTAAAAATTTTAACAAGCGAACGAGTATGTCAAAGCTGACATAACAACGTCCGTGCCCCAAGTGTGAATAATCATAAGGTGTTATGCCACAAACATAGAGAGAGACACTTTTTTCTTTTTGAGGTTTGAAAAGTTCTTTTTTCTTGCTAAGAGAGTTAGTTAATTTTAGTTTCATAAATTTTATTAACGATTATTTAAGTTTGTTTAGAATTTCTGCTTTTAGTATTTCTTCTTTTACAAAACCTGTTTTCTTATAGACTTCTTTGCCGTCTTTAAAGAAAATAATTGTCGGGACTCCTGTAACCCCATATTGAGTCGCAAGGTTTTGTGCATGATCAACATTGATTTTTACAAACGTACACATATCTTTTAGTTCTTGTGCTACTTTTTCAAAAATAGGTCCCAATTGTTTACATGGACCACACCATGGTGCATAGAATTTTACAACAGCGGGTTTACTCTTTTTTATGACCTGTGCTTGAAATTCAGTATTGTTTGTTATCGACAGTATAAGATCAGAAGAGGCTGTTGCTTTGGTTGCTCGTGTTTCTTGTGTAGATTTATTTTTTGACCATTGGCATGCTGGCATGATGCTCGCAAGAACAAAAGAAAATACGAATAAGTTTAATTTTTTTGTCATGTTTATCTCCTGTGTAAAGAAAATTAAAAATTTGTGCGTTATTTACAACCATGACAGAACGATACAAAAAGTGCAAAGATTTTACAATAATCTAGAAAAATATTTAGGTTATTAGATAAACTAACGTAATTATGTGAGTTGGAATTAAATAACGGGATAGAATTTATGTCCAAATTTAAATTTCTCAAAATAAGTATACTATTGATGGTCTTTTTTATGTTCGCAAAAATTTATCAGCACAATTATGTGATTAAGCTTACGTACCAAAAACAACGCCTTGAAAAGGCTACACAAAAATTATACAAAAAAAAACAGGAACTTTTAGTGGCGTATTATCATGCACATGGTCCTGAAAAATTAAAAAAATGGGCGTGTAAGGAAAATACTATGAGTCCGATAGTGTTTTCTCACGTTGTAACGTTAACAAGTATATAAAACGAGTGTGACAATGTTACGAAAAGATTATAAAGCTCGGGTTTTGTTGGTTGCTGTTGGCTTTTTGATAGTATTTGTTATTGTTTTGATCAGGCTTTTTTTGCTTCAAGTTTGTCAAAAAGATTTTTTTAAAGTGTTGGCGAAGCATCAATATTATGTTGATATTACGATAGATCATAGTCGAGCTGTAATAAAAGACAGACATCAAGCGCTTTTGGTTTGCAATCGTGACATGCCGTCTGCATTTATTTTGCCACGCCAACTGAACAACAAAAAAAAGACAAAAAAATTCTTAAAAAAATATTACCCCGACGTATACAAAAAAATAACAGAACATAAAGATCGACACTTTTTATGGCTTGAACGTAAACTATCTCCCGAGCGCTATGCGTTTTTACAAAAACAGTGTTCATGTAATACTCTTGATATTGAATTTTTATATGAATCACAGCGTTTTTATCCGTATCCAGTGTTAGCTCCTATTATTGGCCTAACTGATATAGATAATAACGGGATTTCAGGTGTAGAACTTGCATACACGAAACGCTTAAAGGGGGTTGCGACAGATGTGAGTATCAAAAAAGATGCACGGTCTAAAAACCTATATTTTGAAAAAAACATAAAAAAACAGGGACACTCGGGTAAGCCCGTTACGCTTACGATTGATACTACGTTACAGTTACTTGCTCATGAAGAATTAAAAGAAACAGTAGATTCTTTTAACGCTGAGTCTGGGGCTGTGCTTATTTTAAATCCTGATAATGGCGAGATTCTTACTATGGCAAACTATCCTGTTACCCAGACAACAGAAAACAGTATAGTAACTGAGTGCTACGAACCAGGTTCTGTGATAAAAATATTTTTAGCATTAGCAGCACTTGAAGAAGATGTCGTAAAATATGATGAAATTATCGATAACGAAGGAAAAGTTGGATACGTTAATGGGTTTAGAGTAGAAAACTGGAAGTACCTAGAAGAGCTGCCATTCTATGATACCATAAGGCGCTCAAGTAATGTGGGGGTTGCTAAAGTTGCACAGCGGTTGGGTGCAAAATATTATGATAATTTGGTCAAACTTGGCTTTGGTAAAAAAACAGGAATTTCTTTTCCTGGGGAGCGTGAGGGGTTTGTTAACTCGCCTAAAAATTGGTCGCGTTCTTCATTGACCGTTATGTCGTTTGGATATGAAATTATGACGTCGATATTACAGTTGGGTGTAGCGATGTCTATTATTGCCAACGGGGGCTATAGCGTTAAGCCTGTTTTAGTAAAAGAGCCTGATCAAAAATTTTTTACTTCCCGTAAGCTTTATAAAGATCAGACGATTTGTGAGATCAAAAATATTTTAGAACGCCCTAGTTCAAAATCTTTGTTTCCCGGGTATCGGGTTATGGGCAAAACAGGAACCGCTCGTATGGTTAAAGAAGGTGAGTATTCTCGCAAAAACCATGTGTATTCGTATGCGGGAATTGTCGAAAAAGATACTTATCGCAGAGTTATTGTAACGTTTATTAAAGAGCCTGAGTGTTCGTATTTATGGGCATCACAAGTAACGGCGCCCCTTTTTCAAAAAATCGCAGAACGCATGATATTACATGACATGTGAGTCTAGGTTCTGTTGACTTTTCAACAGAACCTAGACTCTGTTTGCAATTAGGTCATATAAAAAATATATTCTTAAAATCCCGAAGGGATTGTCAGGTAGTAGCCCATTGCAAGCCGTCTTCGGCGCAGCTGTGGGATTTTTAAAAAAAGAAATAGCGTCCCGTAGGGCCGCTGCCCTTTGACAAGCTTCCGCCGTCGTTTTGGCGAGGCCGTCAAGATAAACCTATAGAGCGCTGCCCACTCCGGGTCAGATTAATTTTTTTATATCCATTACCCACATCTGCGTCGCATTGCTCCT
>CAZFHP010000038.1:0-13686 GCA_964519365.1 uncultured Pseudomonadota bacterium | reverse complement strand
GCTCGCGAAAAAAAAGAACGCACGCTTAGGCATGAACAATGTGAACGCCCCCTTAGTTTTCAAATATCAGCAAATACGCTTGAATTTGTAGAACCTGCAATCGAAAGGATTATTCGCACAGGTTTTGATATGATCAATCTTAACTGCGGGTGCCCATCACGCAACGTTATTAAGTCTGGTTCTGGCTCAGCACTTATGGGCGACCCTGAGCACCTGAAAAATCTCTTGTCACATATCATGAACGTTATTGATAATCGTGTCCCCATGACGATTAAAATACGTGCTGGGTTTAAAACAAAAAACGCACTTGAAATTTCACAGATGGCAGAAGATTTGGGTGTGACGTGTATTATTATTCATCCAAGAACACAGCCCGAAATGTCGCAAGCGCCGCTTGACTTTGATCTTGTTAAAAAACTTAAACAAATAGTTAAGGTTCCTGTTATATTTTCAGGAGAAATAAAGTGTTTTGCTGACGCCGTACATACGTATGAACAAACAGGCGTTGATGGGTTCATGATCGGACGAGCACTTTGGGGTGTGCCATGGAAATTACATGAACTCAAACAAGAATCTTTGGGTAAAACTTTTGAGCTTGATACAAAACAAATTACCGAATATTTAATCGAGCACTTTGAGCTACACCAAAAATTTTATGGTGAAAAAAGTTTTCAAAGTTTTAAAAAACAGTTACCGTTATATATCAGGGGCATACATGATGCAAGCAACTGGCGGAAAAAGCTTGTGTTAAGCAAAACAGCTCAAGAGATGTCTGAACAACTTTATTTGCTAAAGAAAGATTTGGCACAAGAAAAGAAAGATTTAGCATAAGAGTTTGGCACAAAAATAGTGTAAAAAAATGTCAAAAAACAAGCTTGTTACAGGAATTCTTGTCTCGCTATTTATACTCTTTGCTCTCAATAGAACTATATTTTTCAAACCGGGCTTGCTTGAACGTGCCAGTGCCGTGCTCACATATCCTGTTTTATGGCTCTCAAGTACTGTTTCACAGCATGCTCAAAAAATTTTATCAAAAAAACAAACATATCAAAAATTATCTAAAAATTATCAGGAACTTCAAAAACGCTATGATGCGTTATTTGCTGAGTTTACAAAGTTACGCGCAACCGCACGCTACGACAAACTTACCCAAGAACTTTTAGATTTTCAAAAACGATATGAGCTACCCAATGCTCTTTTAGCAAAAGTTTTGACCAAAAATCTTTCCAGCGAAGAACACACGATAGTTATTAACCGTGGGACATATCACGGTATAGAAAAAGATATGATCGCCATTTATAAACTTCAAATTATTGGCAAAGTTACTGATGTCTTTGATTTTTACAGCAAAATTATTTTAATCACCGACGATCGCTGCAAAATAGCAGCATATACCAATATGACAAGTTCCCAAGGGATCATGACTGGTACTAATACACTTAATACGTGCCAATTAACGTATGTTAGTACTATTGAATCAATCAGCAATAACGACTTTATTTTTTCAAGCGGTCGTGGCATGATTTTCCCTGAAGGGTTTTGTTTGGGAAAAATTACGAAGCACACGATACAAAAAAATAATTTGTATCACGAAATCACCGTCCAACCATTGGTTGACCTGGCAAAGCTATCTCATTGTTTGATTACAAGCAAGGCTAAAATAAATCTTGTTTGATAAAAACCATTATTTTTAGATCATTATGATTCTCGCGTTAACACATATGTGCCTAACAGGACTCGAACCTGTGACCTAGCGATTAGGAATCGCTCGCTCTATCCACCTGAGCTATAGGCACATTAAAATAAATTTTTAGAGATACTGGCGCAGCCAGGCGTAGCCGCAGGCGTAGACTGGTGCGCCTGGCAGGGCTCGAACCTGCAACCTACGGATTCGAAGTCCGGCACTCTATCCAATTGAGCTACAGGCGCACTTAAGCTTTTTTGAGTCTACCAAAAAAAAGAAAAATAGCTACACTTTTACCCACTTTTTTAACGAATGGCCATAAAAACTTCAAGCGCGATCAAAAGAATAATCACGATCGTTAAAAGCTCTTCATGAATAGTATCGAGTCTATCTTGATACACAGCATATAAATCTCGCATGATATTAAGCTTTTTATTAATCGAATCACGCCATTCTTTCAGTTGTAAATTCTCAACCAGCATCGAATACAGCGTCTTGTAATACACATCACCTGTAAGTTTAACTGAATTTTCTAATCGTTCGGTAATAACAGAGATATCAACACGTAACTTTGCCAATTGCGAAACAGGCAAGTCTATACGATCTCGTAACAATGGAATATACGCTGTCCAGGGAAGCTTATATGACTCTTGAGCGTAAAACGACTGTAGCTTTTTATCAAGCAGTTGATCAAAGTACTGCAGTTCAAGCTTTTCGATATTTGCTGATTCAAAAAACTCTAACGGCTCAAAATACTCGTCATCGTAAATAAACGACGCATCGGTATCGATAATAATTAAGTCCTGGCCATAATATCCCGTTGTCGATGCCAATATTTGATCCATCTGGTAATCAGAAAGCTTCTGGGTTTCAAGACGCAACAGTGACGCTATTTTTGCCCCATATTTTTGTCTAAACTGCTCAGCTGTCACTTTCCCAGGCAATGGGGCGACCTGAACGGCACAATAGTCGTTTTTTAAATTATAAAATCTAGGTTCGCCTATCGCTTGAACAATCGTATTAAAAACAACCTGGGCATCTATAATACTTTGTTCATCAAACTTTTTCTTAATATCGATCGTCGTACGCTTAAGATCTTCAAACGATTGCGTAAACGGCACACGATAACAAAAAGATAATACCCCAAAATTATAGATCTTGCGATACACACAAAATCCCCCGTTTTTTTCAACGCCTGCACGTTCTTCAGGAATGCGAAACGATAACGGCATATGATAGTATTTAAAAAACGGTGATAGCTGAATATCTGAGATATCGACCAAACGCTTTGCTTTAATCTTGGCGAGATCAATATCATCACCAATATCAAATGTGTAAAACAAGAGAATATTCCCTGTTACACGATCTTTTACGATTTCTGTCATAGCTACTTCTCCCTTATTTTATCTTAAACGACATGCATCCAGCAGCTTGCCCTGCTTGAACATCAGACGTTTTATCCCCAAACATAAGCGATTGAGAAAGATCAAGCGAGAAATCTTGAGCTGCTTTGATGAGCATACCAGGACGGGGCTTGCGACACAAGCAATCTTTTTTATAACGCTTATCACACGCATGAACATGATGATGTGGGCACACATAAAATTTTAAAACGCGCACACCCTGCTCTTGCAAAAGCTCTTGTACACACGCATGCTTTTGGTCAATAAATTTCTCATCAAAATATCCCCGCGCAATTCCTGACTGATTCGTGACGATAATAATCTTATAGCCCTGCTTTTGGCACATCTGGGCAAGAGACACCCCCTGGTCTAACAATACGATATCCCGTATATTAGATAGATAGTGTACGTCTTGTATTAACGTCCCGTCAAGGTCAAAAAATGCCGCTTTTTGTGTATGCTCTTTTTGTTTATCCATATCTTTTATTCGTATCTTTTATTCGTATGATTCATAATTACCCACGCCAAGCCTTCTTAGGCGCAGCTGTGGGGAACAATTTGCGCGTACCTGGCTAAAAACTTTTGTGCAATAGCCAAAGCGTACCGAGAAGCGCCAACATGTTCAACTAAAATAACAAGCGCCATCGGCTTTGTATCTTTATACTGAACAACACCAGCAAGCCATGCGTGCTCATAATGCTCCTTAGACGTCTTTTTCGTCTGCAAGCTACACGTCTGCGCCGTTCCCGTTTTTCCATAAATCGTAAAGTCTTTAAAATGGCGCAATCGCCTGACTGTACCTTTTGCAACGGCCATCGACATCGCTTCTTTTAAGAAATCACGGGTTTTTTGCGATATGAGCATATCTTCTTTTTCTACTGCTTCTGTCTCTAAAATACGGGGTTTAACAAGACATCCTGTTTCAATAGAACACATCATACGAACCAACTGCAACGGTGTCACCAGTAAATAACTTTGCCCTATACTTGCTGAAAGCGTTTCACCTGTCCACCATCGCTCGCCTTTAAGAGCTAGTTTCCAGGTTGATGTTGGGACTAATCCAGAACATTCATCGAGCAGAAAGTTCGTTTTATTACCCAAACCAAAGCGAAAAGCATACTCTGCAAGTGTATCAATGCTAATTTTTTGCGCTATCTCAAAGCACGGAATATTGCATGAAAAAGCCAACGCATCTTTTAAGAGCACGTTTCCATGCCCCCAACGCCGTTGGCATAAGTAATTTCTTTTGCAAAAACGCACATATCCCTTACAGGTAAACATCGTATCTGGATCTATAACATTTTCTTCAAGCCCGGCTGCGATGGTAACAAGTTTAAAAATCGACGCCGGGGGGTATAACGCACGCGTGGCACGATTTAACAGTGGGTTATTAACCGTCAGCTTTTCTTGCCACATATCATGAGAAATCGGCATTAAAAAAATATTTGAATCAAAATTAGGCTGCGAGTGCAGCACGCGCAATGCCCCATCTTCAGGGTCCATGAGCAAAAGCGTCCCTGCCTGATCTTTATCAAACGCGGCTTCTGCTATCGCCTGTAACTCAAAATCGATTGTTAACGAGATATCATCGCCTGGGCACGGCTCTTTATGCTCTTTTTGGTGTAATTTTTTCCCCGTCGAGTTAATAACATTCATCACATACCCCATCTGCCCGCCCAGCTCGTCATCGAAAAACTTTTCAAGCCCATCGCGCCCGACGTGCTCTATTCTACTCAAATAGCCTAGTACATGGCTTGCAAGCGTTTTATAGGGGTATACTCGTTCAAACCTGTTTTCTATTACTAAGCTTTGGGAGCCACATGTGTCACCAGCATATTGTTCGCTTATTTTGCACAGCTGGTCAAACGTTAAGTCACGCTTAAGCGTTATTCTTCGAGTGTATCGCTCTGCTCGTACGATCTCGTGATATTTTTGCGATAATTTATTATCCTGACTATTATCCTGATATCTAACGCGTGCTTCTTGCGTACATGCGCTATTTTTACTCCCATTATTGTCACGAATAAAATCGCATTCAAGCACACCTCCCAGGTTACGCAAAAGCGCAACGTGTTGCTTAGTTAAGCGATAGGCACCCCGCCCTTGCCAGCATAAATCAAATATCGGCCGGTTGGCTGCTAGCAAAACACCATTGCAATCGTACAAATTTCCCCGCAACGGGGGAATAACCTCTGTTTTTAAGAAATTTTTTTCACCAAGCGTACAAAAAAAAGCAGTTTGTTTTATTTGCAAATAAAACAAACGCAAAACAATGACTATTAGACATGCGCAAAGCCCATACATAATATTTCGCATAGTACATATTCGCGCATATCGCAACGACTCATATTCACGCTTCTGTTCTTCGTTATACATAGAATTACACCATGGTCACAATCTCACCCAAACTATTCCAAATAGTAATAGACGCATCCATTTGAAGTTTACAACCGTTAGTTTACACTAATTACTGTAAGTTTATTATTTTATTTTTTTAAATACGATTTCTTTATATGGAGGTTATATCATGAAGAAATTCTTATTTTTTATTATGCTATCGCTGTCGATTACATCGTCTGTGCCACAAGAAGCTTGTGCCATGGAAAAAGCACCGATAACAAAAAAAAACCTAAGCACACCATGGGAAAATTTATCACCAGAGCAACAAGCCGCAATCCAACTATACATAGCATCCAACTACACGAATTGGTCTACGCTTGATTCAGCAACTCAAGGTAAAATCTTAAAGCTTTTTAATCAAGCAATGAAAATATGTGCCCTAGAGCTCGACAATAAAGAAAATCAAACAAAAATAGATGCTGCACAAGAAAAGATAGACAATCATACTAACTGTGAGCAGTGCAAAAACACACGTTGTCACTGCAGCGGTCTATCTTCTTTCTTTTTTTCATGTTGTTGCCGCCACAAACAAGCATGCGATCACTCAGCAGACAACTCTTATACCAACAATAAAAGTGAACAAGACCCTGGTCACAACGGCCAAACATGCGCACAATACATAGCCAATCTTGAGTGGGAGCAAGAAGTCGCTCAAATAATTATTGACGCTAACAATGACCAAATAGCAAAGCTCCAATACAAAATAAATCTTGCAATCAAAGGCTCAGGAAAAGTTGGACAATGGTTCTGGTATCAACTAAAATTTAATAAAGGGAAATGGATTGGTGGCGCAATTGTCACAACATGTGCTTTAACCGCAGCAGGAACAATGCTTTACCGAGGGTTTAATCCAACCGTACCACAAGAGCTCGTCAGCACAACCAACAATTCAGAGCAAGCTCAATTAGATGCCCCTATAGAAGATACCATAACTTTTACGCATAGGGGCGTACAATGCTCTTATGATAGCAGAGGAGGATATATATGTTCAACAAAATCACAAACATGGCACTATAATCCTGGGGACCAATGCGAAGGCGATGACTGCCCAACAACAACCGAAAACTCTGTCGCCACAACTTCAGATGCGCCCGTTGAAGCCCCGGCACCAATCGACGCCCCAGCCCCAGAAATACTTAACGAGCAATGCCCAAATGAACATCCAATGCTTAAAAGTCACTCTTATCATGTAGAAGATGAGAACCCAACACTCGTAAAAACAGTCGAAGTTGACACACCTGCACCAACCGTCGCCCCAACACTAGAACTCGATAGCACAAAAGGCAAAGAGCTCGCAGTCACAGACAACAGACCAAAAACAAACACGGGAATTACGTGTCTCTTAACAGACAAGGGTCTCACATGTTCAACAGAATCAGGATCACTTGAGCTTGACGAATCACCTAGCTCAAAACCTCAACCATTAGATCCTCGTTTACTCGAGCTTGCAAAAGGCCGTGGCGATGGTTTATTAACAACAGAACACACCCCAGACGAAACATATACCGTACATGCTCTATCTAAAACTGACACGCAAGAAGAAGTAGACGTCACACCAAAAAAACCAGACGGCTTTGGCGATCATGTAGAAACAGATGAAAGAAATTGCGATGACATGGACGCTATATCAAAATTACTTTTGGGGGTTTTCGGATCTTGCTAAAAAAAAGTTTGAACAAAAAACACACAATTAAAATGCAAGCAAAATAGAAAGCACATGAAGTTAAGAAATGCGACGCAAATCGCATCTCTTAACCCAAAAGACACGAACGTTACAAATAGAAACGCCTCGACACAAAAAACGCCAAAAAGCACACTTTTATGTACTATAGGGCGTTTGACAGGGACAAGAGAACACAGTAAGCTTGAATTATGAGCATAAGATAGAAGGCATAAAAAAGTAAATTTTTCGGAGGTTTCTTTCTCAGAGGTTATGATAACATCAAAAGCTCACAAAAGCTCTATGTATCACCTGAGAAATGCGTACCGATATAAAAATAGTATTTCGTATGTATTTTAAATACCGTTAAAATGGAGGATATTATTATGAACGGTTTATTTTTAAAGATTAAACGTAATCTTATCAAAGCTCTTGCTTTGGCATGTTTTACTTTTGGAGCTACACACACGGCACAGGCTTGGATTACAGGCCTCATTTCGTCTAAAATTGAGCACACAAGAAGTTCATTAGATGGTATAAAAGACGAAGTATCAATCAAACCAATTACAGCCAAACTTGAATCATTAGAGAACTATCTACAAGGACAAATTCAAAACGATATATTGCGACCAAAAACGCTGAGCAAAAGCGATTTAAATACACTAAGAACAAGTCTCTTAAACTTGTTAGATGAAAGTCGAGACGATCATTTATTGCATGATTTTATCGCATACAGAACAGAACATAGCTTAGAATTACAAGGAACAGATGGAGAAGAATGGCTTGGCTGGATGAAAAAGCAACATGATGGGTTGCAAAAATTCTTTCAAATAATGGCAATCAAGCATAACTTAATATCAGAATTATCAGAAGAAGAACAAGCTCAAATAGCAAAAGCAAACAAAGCAATCACAGAAGTAGCACACACAGCCCGCAAAGCTACACGATGCACTGTCCGCTGGAATAAAACAAAAAAAGTTTTAGTCGTTGCAGGGATAACTCTTACGGTAGCCGCAACAACTGCGTTAGTACTCGTATCGCTTCACTATGCTGGAATAATTAAGCTTCTTCCTGAAGTATGCATCTACTATTTGGATATAGTCGTAGAAGCAATGGGACAAAACGCTGCATGTCAAGCAATCTATGAATATAGCGCATGGATTAAAACTAGTGGCCAAGGTGCTATTTTAAGTTCATTCCAATGGATAAGTGAAACAGGAGCTTGCAAGTTCGTATGTTCAAAAGGTGCGTTACTTATAATAAAAGGACAGCAGGTTCTTGCATACACACATAACAACGCTCTTTTGCCTGTATGGAACAAAGTTGGCCTCCCTGTTTGTCAATTCGTATATTCAAACGGTACATTGCTTGTAACAGCGGTAAAAAATACAGCGATTCCTGCGGTTGTTGAACTTGGAAAAAACGCTGGAAGCTTTATTGCATCAAATGCAAGCACTGGCTGGACAGCATTTAGTGGATTTGTATCAACAGTCTGGTCTAACAGACCAAGCTTTTCCACTCAAACTCCAGATTTAACAGATTTAGCAGGAGTAAATGCATCAAATATCATGCCTTGCTAAAATTAAAATAATAAAACGTAAACACCGACCCACCCAAAACCCCAAACTTAATTGGTTGGGGGGGACCCACATAGGCCTGCACGTCAGAATCCTGACTCCTGCAGGCCTTCTTTTTTGTTCTGAACAAAATACACGCGTTCGTTTGTATAGCTTAACAAAAAATCTTCCCGCGCAACCCGTTCTTTTTCAAACAAGTCTTGTTGATCTTCCCATGTTGCAAGATCTTGCTTGATATTAGAAATATCGTTTTGTAAAACACGAATGCGTTTATTTTCTTGAATTATTTGTTTGTGCAAAACTTGGGCATCTTTAACCCCATGAGGTCCAAAAACAAGATGATGCCCCCATGCAAGACAAATGCTTATGGAAATAAGCCCGTCCAAAATAAATTTTATTCTTCGTTTTTTCACGACTCTCTCTTTTATACTTCACACACAAATACTTTACGCACGTACTTTACACACACAAACTTTACGCGCGCACTTCACACGCACAATTTACGCACGCGCTACTCTTTTCCCAAATCACGATGCGTTACCAAAAACGCAATATTCTCAACCGTTTGTTTGCCCATTTTCTCAACAAATGCTACTGACCTATGCTTCCCGCCAGTGCAGCCAATGGCTATGGTAACAAAGTAACGCCCTTCGTTATAAAACTGCTGCAGCGAATACTCTAAAAAGTTATGTAAGCGTTGCCAATAATCAACAACGGGCTGCTGGGCAAATAGATACTCCTGAATCTTAGCATCACGGCCATTGTAATTTTTTAACGCTGGAATAAAGTACGGGTTGGGCAAGAATCTAATATCATACACAATGTTACTTTCGACTGGGACCCCGTATTTAAAACCAAACGAAATAATATTAACCATAAGCTCACGCTTTGCTGTTACACAAAACGAATTTCTTACCCAATGGCGCAACGAGTGAATAGTCATGTCGTCAGTTTCGAGAATCATATCAGACATGTGCATAATCGGCGCAAGCAGATCTTTTTCTTTTTCTATGGCGCTAGTGAGACCAATATCACTACCCAATGGATGTTTGCGACGCGTCTCTTGAAAACGTTTTACCAGCGTTTTGTGATGCGCACGAAGAAAGATAACGCGTACGTTAATATTTCTATTTTTTTTAAGCATATCGACTTCATGCACAAAATCTTTTAAAAACTCGATCCCACGAGAGTCTATGCCCAGAGCAACTTTTAAAACATTTTTAGGAGCATTTGTGTGCGCTTTAAACGTCAAACCTAAAAACCGAGAAAGTAATGGTATTGGAAGATTGTCAACACAAAAAAAACCTTGATCTTCAAGCGCACGCATAACACTTGTTTTGCCTGCACCAGAAAGACCTGTGACTATTAATATACTGATGTCTTGTTTTTTTAGGTCTAAAGATTTTAGATTATTCATGATATTTTACTCACATAATAATTAACGTTTAATTTAAAGTATATTATTCACAGGTAAGAAATAAAGGGAGAACAGAATTATGTGCAAAAAACGATTTTTCCTAGCATGTTTTATGACAAGTATTCTTGCATTACACACAATGCCAGAGATAAATACAAAAACGAAAAACAAATCACAGGGACAAAAAAAAGACGTAAAAGACGTTGACAAAGATATTTTCCAATGGTTTCAGACATATTCAGAAGTCGTTAGTCTGGTTGAAAAAAAAGCATTTAGAAGCGTTGACTTTGCTAAATTTATTCAAGATTCACTTAAGTCTGCCGTTGCGCACGTTGACGCCCATTCTGCATTTTTTACTCCAAAAAGTTATAAAGCAACAATGGAATCAACATCGGGAGAGTTTTCAGGAATAGGCGTGAGTATTATCACAAAAATACCTGAAGACGAAGCACTTGTTATTATTGGTGTAATACAAAATGGACCGGCTGAAGCTGCAGGGCTTGAGTCTGGGGACAAAATCGTTGAAGTAAACGGGAAAAAGCTTAAGGGGCTTGCCTCAGACGAAGTCATAAGCATGCTCAAAGGCAAGTCTGGCACAGAAGTTACGTTAAAAGTTATTCGAAAGAAGAAACCATTAACGTTTACGGTAAAACGCGATATCATCAAAGACCAAACATCGATCTGTTATAAATTTACAAAACAAAACATCTATTATCTCTCGTTACGAATTTTTAACGAAATAGCTGCTACTCAGATGAGCGAGCTTTTACGTATCGCAAACGACGGCAAATGTAAAGGCATTGTACTTGACCTGCGCCGCAATCCAGGCGGAACGCTTGACTCGGCTATCGACATGGCTGGGCTCTTTTTAAACAAAGAGTCTGTTGTTGTTACAACAAAAGACAAAGACGCAAAACTCGTTGCAACGTACTCAACAAAAAAAGACCCTATTCTTAAAAGCACGGTGCCGGTTTTTATTTTGATCGATAATTTCACAGCATCGGCAGCAGAAATTCTTGCTGGCAGCTTACAGTATCACTCTGAGCACAAAGATAATCATAAAAATCTTATGGTCTTTCTTGTTGGCACCCCGACGTTCGGCAAAGGATCAGTACAAGAGCTTATCCCGGTCAAAAATGGCTGTGCTTTAAAGATTACAACGATGCTTTATTATTTACCAGGGAACAAATCTATTCAGGCACTTGGGATTAATCCTGATTTTACCGTCAAACCTAAGTATACGCCAACAGATGAGATGAAATGGGTCCAAGAGCTCTATGGCAAAGAATCGTCGCTTAAAAATCATATTACCGTAGAAGAAGTACAAAAAAAAGATCGCACACATACGAAAAAAGATGAAACGAAGAAAGACAAAAAACGAGGGTTCTGGCACAAGCTTTTTGGCAAAAAAAATAAAGATCAAAAGCAAGATCAAGAAGAAGAAAAAGAAGAAGATCAAGAAGAAGAAGAAGAAAACACGGGCAAACAAGAAAAAACAAAAGAAAAAAAACTGGCAAAAAAAGACAAGAAAAAAAGCTGGGAAGAACGACAAAAAGAGTCTCTAGCGTCTGACGTACAAGTGCAAGCGAGTGTCAATTTAATTAATTTGCTCGACGTTGCAAAAAGAACAAACCCTAAATTAGTAAACAGCCGAAAAAAAGTATTAAAATTTTTACACGAAAACTATGTAACGGACGATAAGATCGCTATAGAAAAAATCAAATAGCCTGCTATACTGATAGTATAAGATTATACGATAAGATTATACGAGACATATACGTCATAATAGTTTTTTACGTAGGTTATTGCTTTGATAATATTCATGCTATTTCTTGCATATCAAGTATTTACGCTTGTTATGCTACCAGTGTTACTATGCTTTCTTGTCTTTAGAAAAGTTAAGAACAAGCCTATTTTTGGGTCGTTTACGCAACGCATTGGGCTTGTTCCAAAGCTAAAAGATAATTCCAAAAGCATTTGGATCCATGCTGTTTCTGTAGGCGAAATGCTTTCGATAGAATATTTTATTGACATGCTACAAAAAGAGTTGGGACACAAAAATATCACGTGTTATGTTACAACAGGTACGCTGGCAGGCAAAAAAATCGCAGAAAAAAACATTCGAGCTGATTACATAAGTTTTATGCCATACGACTTTTTGTTTTCTATGCTTTTAGCGTTTAGACGCATTAAACCGTGTGCTATTATTGCTGTAGAAGCTGAAACCTGGCCTAATTTTTTGATGCTCGCACGGTACAAAAAAATCCCTGTGTATTTATTAAACGCACGAATAAGCACACGATCATACAAAAAACTCTCTCGCCTGAAAGTAATTTTTTCTAAACTCTTTTCTGTGTACACCCATATTTTCACACAAAGCGTACGCGACAAAAAATTATTCGAACAGTTTGGCATATCACACGAGAAGCTTTCTGTTCTGGGAAATATTAAAGCGTTTAACGTCGTCAAAAAAAAAGACGCGCTTGTCAGTTCTCTTACGGGCAATATACGCGATATAACAACGTACAAGCAAAAATCCCCATATAAAATTTTACTTGTCGGCTCTGTTCACCCTGGCGAGCTTGATTATTATCTTAAATTATACACAAAAATAAAACGTGAATTTTCTCACGTAAAAATAATACTTGCCCCACGGCACTTTCATTGGAAACAAGAACTACAAGAAAAAATAATAGAAGCTGGGTTTTCTCGCGAAGAATATTTTATGTGGCATGAACACACAGAAGAAAAACAAAATACGAGCCAACATACGTTAGATAAGCTTACACATGATATTTTACCCAAAAACGACATTATACTCGTATGCACTATTGGCAAGCTATTTGCACTGTGCTCAATCGCTGATATTTTTTATTTGGGCGGGACGTTTGTTCCAATTGGTGGGCATAATTTGCTTGAACCGGCAATATGGGGCACCCCTATGATTATTGGGCCGCATTATCAGAATACGAAAGTAATTGCAGATGCTTTAGAAGCAAGCGGAGCACTTAAAAAAGCACATAATTCTAACAAACTTTTTGCATACACGTATGACATGCTTAAAAAGCATGAAGCAATAAGCCTAATGGGACAAAAAGCGCACGAATGGGCGCAGCAAGAAGCAGCTTCGGTTACAAAAAATATAGATTTTCTTGTAAAAAAAATAAGAAATCTTTGATTTTTGTGAAGAAACCAATATAATACACTTATCTGGTTATGAAAACCATGCCAGGTTAGGAGTTATGGTGGGCGTAGCTCAGTTGGTAGAGCATCAGATTGTGGTTCTGAATGTCGCGGGTTCGATCCCCGTCGCTCACCCCATCGTAGATGCTCATCAAGATTTTTGATATACTTTTTTAGTCGGGGCGTGGCGCAATTGGTAGCGCACTCGCTTTGGGAGCGAGGGGTTGCCAGTTCGAGTCTGGCCGCCCCGACCATTCTTTAAAATCTTCATCGTTTAGTTATACATGATTTGTGCCCGTAGCTCAGGTGGATAGAGCAACGGATTTCTAATCCGTAGGTCGCAGGTTCGAGTCCTGCCGGGC
>CAZFHP010000037.1:0-14045 GCA_964519365.1 uncultured Pseudomonadota bacterium | reverse complement strand
CACACGGCTATGCCGTGTGTCCTCCGGACTTAAGAGTTTGATGAGACTATAAACAATTAATCGAAACACAAAAGTTGTTCACCTGCATACAAACAAAAAAGCCTAGCAAACTAAAACAAATAAACAAAATCAAGATCCCTTCCTCGACATATTTCTTAAGTCCGGAGAACACACGGCATAGCCGTGTGTTCGTAGGGCGATAGCATGTGTAGCCCATTGATCAGGCGTTCTTTCAACCTGCATTACAGCACCCAATCGCTCTTCGCCGTAGCTGTGGGCGCATATTAGATTGATTTAAAAAAGCCCCATTTTTAGCTTCTTTTTTGTCGAGATAAATCTTTCCACATTTTATTTACAAATTATTGATACGCGAAGCTTTTTCCTGCTATGATAAAGAGTACGAAGCACTTTAAATTATCATAATAGACACCAAACACATAGAAAGGAGACCTATGAAACTATCATTATATCTATCCAAACCATTAATACTCGCAATCTCGTTAATCGCCATAGCACAGGCACCGTTTATACACGCAGCAGGCAACCTTCTTGAAAAAATTGACAAGCAAAGTACAGCTGAGGCAAAACCAAATATTAGTCTCTTTCGCCTGATACTCGCTGAAGCAGGAGCAGAAGGTCTTTGCACCGTAACCAAAACAATGAAAGAAAGCGACCTTACTACCTTGCAACGTATCGCATTAAGCTCTCTTCCTTTTGTTATATTTGCCCCAAGCAATAAAGCTATGATAGAGGCTGGCCTCACAAAAGAAAAAATCAAACAAATTTCAGCAGAAGATGCAGCCAAAATGAACAAGCTTAAAGAACAAGTTAACACTGGGATCACAGCTCTTAAAGCAAAGCTTGAAGAAGCCAAAAAAGCGAATACCGCAAATAAAATTACTTATTTTGAAAATAAAATAAAAGACGCGCAAAAGAAACTTGCCAAACTGGGAGCTGTCAAAAGTGCGTACTGGTGGAAATTTCTTAAATTTTACGTTGCCATGAAAATACCCCCAGAAGAACAAGCAAAAGATAAACTTAAATCACCAGTTGAACGATTTGAAGGCGATCCTCTTCAAATCACAGGAGAACAGATTAAAGGCAAAACAAAAACAGCTACATTTGCTAACCCTTCTGACAACCCTAATGGGATTCCTGCGACAAATGGAATGATCCATGTAATCAGCTCTGTTCTTGATTAAACCCATAAAAATAATCATATACTTTCGCCCCAGCTTTAGTTTTTTTAAGCTGGGGCTCTTTTTTCACAGAACCATTTGTGCCTTTTTTAAACACCAATCAAAATAACTTTTTATATTTTATAGCCTCACACATATTTTTTATGCTAAGTATGTCATAGAAAATAACATCCATAACATTATGAGTCGGGGGCGGGATCATGATAAAAAAAGAAAAAATACATAAATCAAGCTATTGTACCAACAATACCAACATACTCACACCAGAACAGTGCTTAGGAATAAATCACATCGCATTTATCGCTGACGGGAACAGACGCTGGGCAAAGAAAAAAAAGCTACAACCAATAGACGGGCACAAAAAAGGCTTTTTCGAAATCGTTCCCAAAGTACTTCCCATGCTTTGGGCTAATAATATCCATACCGTTACGATCTGGTGCTTTTCAACGGAAAATTGGAATCGATCTCAAGAAGAAACATCGTATCTCATGTCGATTTATGATCACATGATTGACGCACTTATACCCACTGCACAAAAACACAATGGCAACATCTGCCATTTAGGCCGCAAAGATCGCATTCCAAAGTTTTTACAAAAAAAAATCAAACACACAGAAAATATTACACGAACAAACACAACACATACATGCAATCTTGCAATCGATTATAGTGGCCATGACGAAATAGCCTGTGCAATCAAAACAATTGTCGATCAAAACATCGATATCAACACACTTACACATGAAACAATAAGCACCCTAATGTTTACACACAAACAACGTTATCCAAACCCTGATTTAATTATCAGAACAGGTTCAGCTCCTCGTTCATCGGGATTCATGCTCTGGCAATCACGAACAAGCGAATATTACTTTTCAGACAAAATGTTCCCAGAACTTGACGAACAAGAAATACATAAAGCTCTTATGTTTTTTCATACGCAAAAACGTAAGTATGCTTTTGTTTAAACCAAATTTTATCGTATTTTATTGTTTTCTATCGTTATAGATATCTTTTGTGCTAAGTCTTTTATAGAAAATTGTACCAAATATACAGGGCGGAATTTTCAAAGGGGGCAGTCATGGAAAATAAAAATTCTACCAAAAATATAACCGAGCACAAAGATAACGATAGCATCTATACAGGACCATCATATCATCTTTCATACTACAAAAAAAAACAAGAAGACTTTTCAATCACTGAACAATCAAAATGGAAAGTAAAACAAAAAAATGTATTTCACATACTTAATGCAATCAAGCCTTCTCAGGTTTTAGATCTTGGAGCGTGCACCGGATGGTTTTCAATACTCGCCGAAAAACTGGGAGCTCACGTTATTGCAACAGATATCGATAAAAAAATTATTGCTCCCATAATCGAATATGCTCAAAAATATAATGCCAATATAACCCCACTGCTTCTGCCATTTCAAGATCTCGTTAAAATGAAAGAAAAATACAAAAAGAAACTCCAACAAAAACAAAAATCAAAATATTTCTACAAAGAAGAAACCATTACTCTGCTTCAATCAGACGTCGTTCTTTGTTTAGCTCTTATTCATCACCTAGTTTTTTTTAACAATCTCTCTCTTGAACAAATACTCGAAACGCTCGCAACCTTAACAAAAAACACACTCGTGTTAGAATTTGTCTCAGACAAAGATCAAAATGCATCTGCTCTTTCAAACCCATCGTTTTTTGCCGATCAAGACGTCTATGAAAAACTTGTAGCCCGCTATCAAAGCTATAAAAAATATTATCGACTTGAAACCGTTTTAGAAACAAGTAAAAAATATTTTTCATCGTCATACACACTTAAATCACATCCAGAAACACGAACACTTATTGTCTTTAAAAAATAAAATAATCGGGGAAAGGGATCATGATAAAAAAAGAAAACACATGTGTACCAAGCACTCATACAAACATACTTACACCAGAACAGTGTGCTGGGATCAACCATGTAGCGATAAGCGCCGACGGTTGTCGCCGATGGGCCAAAAAAAATAGTGTGCCTAAAAAAGAGGGGCACCGCAAGGGCGCCCTTGAAGTTATTCCCAATATCGTCAAAACATTATGGGCCAACGGTGTTCATACGGTTACCATCTGGTGCTTTGCAACGAACAACTGGGAACGGTCAAAATACGAAGTTGCATACCTAATGTCGATTCTCAACCAAATAATAGATGCAATCTTACCCCTTGCTCAAACATTTAACGGGAAGATTATGCACTTGGGACATAAAAGTCGATTTCCTAAATTTTTACAAGAAAAAATAGACTTTGCACAATCATCAACACAAAAAAATACAACTCATACGTGCAACCTTGCAATGGACTATAGTAGCCACGATGAAATCGCTTGTGCGATCAAAAAAATCGTCAAACAAGATATAGATCTAAAGACACTGGATTATCAAACAATAAGCAACATGATGTTCACTGGAAATCAAAAACACCCTAATCCAGATATAATCATACGAACAGGGTCAACACACTTATCACGTTTCATGCTCTGGCAATCAATTTTTAGTGAGTTTTATTTTTCAGGAAAACTCTTTCCTGACATTAATGAAGAAGATCTGGCTAACGCTGTTACGTTCTTTCGCAACCAAAAACGTAACTTTGGCAAGTGAAAAAATATTTTATTGTTATTCGATGCTTTGTCATCAAAATCCTGTAAATCCTACCAATCATGTAAATCGTGGTTCAGACAAATACGTAACTATCAAACTCCAAATCGTCATAAATCCTGCCACACAAAAAGAGCCCCCGTTAGGGGGCTCCTTCGTACATTAAAACACTTTAGAAAACAACGTTAGAACTTATAATCTATACCTGTATAGAAACCAATCATCGTGCTATGTCCTTGCCCATAAGCCTTAATCTTTTTCTCTTCTCCCGCTTTTAAGAAGCGTAGGCCAAACTCATTTGGCTGCCCATCAAGATCTTTGTATATCTGACCGGCAAAGAATGCATAACCTCTGAAGTAAACACGAGCGGTTGGAAGCATAAAGTAATCAAACGCAAGGTTAAGTTCTGTTCCTAAGAATTTACTTGCCTTGTCTTTACTCGTCCAACCAGTAAAGCCTAACTCTTTTCGTCCTTCATTTATTTGTAATTCAATAGCTGCATCTGGATGCTTGCCTGTAGCAGGATCTTTATCCCACTTATAAACAGACCCAACTTCCCAATAGCAAATCACGTTAGGATTAACTTTCATCTTTCTGCGATTCTTTAATGGATACCAGGTCAAACTAGCACCAAGATACTGGATATTCGAATAATCACGGAAATTATTTCTCGCAACCAAGTTCTTATAACGTATATTAAGCGGACGCCCAATAACAAGTCGTTCAAACATCAATACTGGATAAACGTGTTTTGGAAGATAGAAACCACGTTGTGCGATAAACGTTTTATACGAACGATCACTAAGTTCACCTTTTTCATTACCATTGTATGGATATGAATCACCGCCAATGTACCCTGCTGCTGCACCCAATTTAAGAGGGGCTTTCTTGAACGTGTAACCCATATCAACAATACCCATCAAACCTTGATAATCAAGCTTTTGAGGTTTTCTGAATCGAGGGTTACCAAAAAAGTCTGAGTTGAAAATACGCTTTTCAGCATTATCTTTTGGATCAACAACTTTAACTTCTGGACCACCTTCTGATTCGACAATAGGTTTATTGTTACGAGTAACCCCTCTATTGAAAGACTTATTAACAAGCTCTAAAAGATCTGTGTTTTTTGTCGTTCTTCTTACAGGAACTTTGTCAGGAAATGTACCCTTAGGGAATGCCGTTCTCAAACCACTCGTCACTGGCGCTTCGAAGAAAACATGGCTAAAGCGTTCCTGCACTTGGCCAAGTGTCTTACTACGAGAAAGCTCTATCTCATTCCTATCAATCCCAAGCATGTGCTGATGCCCAAACTGCACAGCACCTTCCATATTGATATTAAACCCTTTGTACGTATGATCCCAAACTAACCCAACTGTGCCTAATTTTGCTTTGGCGTCAGCAGCAACTTCAACTTTTTGTTCTGGAGAGTTGGTGTAAATAAAGTAAGGCTCTACATAAAACTTACCAAACTTTTTAGAACTGTTTTTGTACTTAAACTTTGTCATCCATGTATCACGGTCTTTATGTCGGCCACGATTTGGGCCAGGGCCATACAAATGATGCTTGTACGCCGTATTCTGCCAAACCATTTCTGGTCCATCACTAAACTCTCGCCATTTATTGTAATACAGATCCCACGTAAGATGCTTCGTCAAACCAATTCTAAGTAATATTCCTGGAGGCATGGTAGGGAAACGGAAGAATCCGCTTTCTCCACCCCAACCACCATACGTCAGAGCCATATCATCATGCGCACCAAGCGAAAGGCCGCGGCCAACCCAGTACATAAAATACCCGGCCTTAAGTGAAACTGGATGTTTCTTAAAGCATTTTACAAATGCATCAAAATTAATTTTGAACCAGGCATCTTCCATATACATTAATGGGAGAATATTATTATGCGTATGACTATTCCCCGTTACCGCACCATCAAGACTACTTAACGTTGTTTCTTCTGGTGATAACTTAACATAGTTTGAATCAACCTGCCATAAGCCATAATGCGAAACCTTTACTCCAGCTTCTGAAGACGGCTTGCCATACTTTTTCTTACCCTGCTGTAAGTACCATTGTAATTCAAGGCGATTTCTGAAATAAGCATATTCATCATCTAAGTCGTGACGAAGCGTTAGTGGGCCATCGTAATAAAAGTAGTCTTCCCGTATGCGCCCCTTAAACCAACATTCCATATCTTTAGTTTTCATCCTCATGAAGCTTGTTTTACTCTTTTTCTTTGCTTTCTTTTTTTTGTCTATAAACGTTGGTTTGCCTTTTTTACCACAAGGCTTTTTTTTCTTTGATTTACCACCAGCTTGCACACTTGCAAGCATTACAAAAAACAGTAATAAAGATAGGGCTTTTATTCCCTTCATGACATCTCCCTCTCGTTTCCGTCACCATATAATCGTAACACATATCTTATCTTATTCTTCTTTTTCTTCTTTTTTCTCCTCTACTTTTTCTTCGACTTCTTTCTTTTTCAAAACTTCTTTTTCTTTTACATCTTTCTTTTCTTCTACATTTTTATCTTCTTCTTTTGCAACCTTTTCGACTTTCTTCTCTTTTTTTGCTGTTTTCTCTGGAACTGCTTTCTTTTCAAGTTCTGCTTTTTCTTCGTTCTCTAATTCAAGAATCTTATTTTCAAGCAAACCAATCTTATCAGTAAGCTCTTCTAACTTACTTGCCATTGCTTCTATCGGTTCCAAAACTTTTTCCAGCCCAATCTTCTCGGGCGCAACTTTCTTTTCGACTTTCTTTTCTTCTTTTACGACTTTTTTTTCAGGTTTTCTCTCTGGCTCATGACCAATATCTAAGCCCGTAAAAAAGTATTTCTGTCGTTTTTTAAACGTCAAGTCGTTCTTGTTTCTTATATCACGATTGTATAACGTAATAGTCCAATGATCCAACGTCTTACCCGGCTCAACAATAGCAAACGCATCATAAAAAAACTTAGCGGGAACTCTTATCGCCTCTATAGCAGACGACATGACAGCCCAAGCAGGAACCCCCTCTTCTGATGGAAGCTGCCGCAAACCATCATTGGGAACAAATTCATCGCGCTTGCGAATCTCCCTAATAATCGCTTTAAGCATGACATTTTCGCTTTCGCTATCCGGCTCACCTGCACGATTTTTCAAATCAAAAAATGCAAGCTTTTGACCCGTCTTCTCTTTTATAAACTTTGCATACGTTACATCTTCCAGCAACCCTTTTAACTTTTCATCTCGAATGTATGGCGCTAATTTAAAATAATTTAAAACCTTGTCTGACTGGAACGGAATCGTTGCGTACAACGTTATTGATAAAGAATCAAAAAACTGCTGCACTTCTTTTGATAATGGAATCTCAGACTTTGATAAATGCCGAGCACGAATCGTTAATTCCCGCTCAAGCGTGTGCCTATTTTTCCAGTAATCAAACGAAGCATTGGTTCCCTTCATGTGAATAATATTCTCGGGATTTTGTTCAAGTAATCGCAAAAACAGCCCAAACGTCTCTAACGTATAAGGCGAACGTAATAGCCCGTTACCCAAGCTCGCAATATAATAATCTGGACTTTGAATCTTTAAGTTTTCATCAATAATATTAAGCTTGTTTAACTGTCTTAAGTAACGAACGAGTTGATGAAAAGAACCATGAATCGACCCAAAAATAATTATTTTTGATTGAGGGTTTAACGTAATTTTATGTATAAAATCGCCTTTGTAATTTTGCTTCTCTCGATAAAGCCTAACACGATCAAGAATGTTTTTAAAAAAACTCACAGAAAAAATCGGCGTTTTTTTTAGCCCAATAAGTGACCGTAACCAACTAATTTTGCCTGCTAATTTTCGACCAAACGTTAACTCAAAGCTCTCTTTGTAATACTTTTCAAAACTCGGCTTTAAAATATTTTTACCTTCCATCTTACGCCACTCGTCAAGCGTTTTAGCATGCGCTTCAAGATCAGATAGCGTTTTAAAACCATGCTTATAATTTGGCTGGGGGGCAAAAATTATTAAAATCAAGAAAACAAGAAAAAACGAACCTCCAACAATACTTGTTATTTTCACCCAGTTAAAAGAACTTTTTTTTGTTTTTTTAGTTTTCTTTTTTTCTTGGGTCATCCCACACTCCCTTACATCATGATTAAATATGTTACCATCGTAACAAAAATTATAACAACAGCTAAATACACATAACTGTTAATCTTTTCTAATATTACTGTTGTTAAAACAGCGTGTTCACTAATCTGCTCACCCGCTTTTTTTGCGGCTTCACGACGAGAAACAATTAATGCATGTTGTCGGGCCATAAGCAACTGAAACATAAACAAGACAAATGAAAAAACTAAAAGAAAAATATAAATCGTATCTGTCGTCGTAAAATACCCAACTTTTGGACTCATCTGCTCAATAACAAAGCGATATCCCAGTAACGCAGTAACAGATGTAATTGCTAAACGAAACTTCCCAATAAAGTTTGTTAGGCTCATAAGAAAAGTAAATAAGGCAAAAAACACAGCTGCAAATAATGGAATAAAAATAACCATGATTTTTTTTATGCCTGTCTTTTTAAAATTAATACCAAAGACAACCTTTGGATTCATTGTTTTTCTCGCTTTATCAAACTGATCAAGCTCCAACGACGCATATCCTGACTGTGCACGTAAGGTATGCACTTTCCAGTTTGGTGTGAACGCTTTTGGCGATATAGAAAACGATAATGCTTCAGCCGCATCATCAAAATACATCTCTGTTGGTGAAACAAAATCGTTGGTTAAAATAATCGACAACCTGTGATCTTCTAATGGAAAACGCCGAAAATCTAGTTCTGTTTTTAAATCAAAATTAACATTGTATTTTGCAAAAATTTTATCATCATAAATTCTGATATCTGGGGTAGATTTATGTAGATTGCTGCTATTTTCAAAAGAAAATTTTTCAATGGTTTCAAGCATAATTTCATTTGCGTTAAACTCAAACCATATCGACCCATCGATAACAAAGTTATTTTTCACAAAATCAAAAACAGGAAAGTTTTTTATGTAAAAACCTGTACGAACAAGAGCAGAAAAATCTTGATATTTTTTACGCATCTCCAAACTAATGTCATCAAGATGTTGCTCTGGATCATCAGAACGAAAACGCACTAAAGAAAACGCAAATAATCCAAGAACATATACGAACAGCAATACAAAAATCGTAAATTTAAATTGGGCATCATGAACGTTAAAAATTTTTTTGATTGATAAATTCTTAAACATCTTTCTTACTCGCCTGTGCTTTTATCCATTTTTTATCTATGCCAGGATTAATCCAAACATCAGAACAAAGCGTTCGGGTTTTTGGATCAAAATTAAGCTTAAGCCCTTTAAAATCAAAATCTTTAAACGATTCTAATTCACCAATAATCTTTCCTATCGTTACATCTTTCTTTATGTGTTTAAGTGCTTCAACAAGTAACGCTAGATTAATATATGCCTCAAAATAAAAAGGCGAGTCATCGCGATTTGCTAAAAACCGTTTCATTACTTTTCTAAACTCTTGAGCGATAAGCAACTCACTTTTTTTACTATACGGCACGACCGAACTGACAACAACATCAAAGCCCCGAGACGACCTTAATAACTGCTGAATCGTGCTCAAACGAGACGGGCCAACAAACAAGCATTTGTGCAGACCTTTGTTCAAAGCCTTTCGAATAAAGCTATACGCAGCTCTTGGGTTGGCTATGCAAAAAATTGCACTCGGCGCTTTGGCTGCTATTTTCCCAAGCGCATACCCAATCTCAACAGTTCCCTGCGGATACGCTGAAATCATAATTGGCTCAACCCCATAGTCTTTCAAAACTTTTTTTAACGATTCTAAAACATCGTCACCCCACGCACTTTCTTCATAAAAAATCGCAATATTTCGTCGTCGTTTTACACTAATTGTGTACCAGGCAAGCGCTTTCATCTCATCTTCATGTGATGCCCGAAAGTACACAATATTTTCGTTTTTTTTCTCCCGTATCTCTTTCACCCCGTCTGTTGGAAACAACGTTACAAGCTTTTTCTTTTTGATCATGGGCAAAAGCGCAAGAAGTATATCAGTGCTTAATAACCCCGTAAAAACAGGTGATTTTTTCAATAATTTTTTTATTTTTTTCAGGCCTCGCTCGTTAACAAGATTATTATTGCCCTTATGAACAATCTTGTAACCAAAGTCTTTCTCGTTCGTTATTTTCAAAAATTTCTTAAAAACTTTTAGATAATTTTTTGTCCCTGCAAGTAATTTTTTACCAACAATCGAATGATCGCCCTTTAATGGGAAAGACGTACAAATTGGCACAATTGTCTTATCGCCCTTTTTCTTTATGGGAATCTCTGGATATACAGGCTCTTTTTTCTTACGCTTTTTCTTTTTTTTTATTCGCGCTTTTTTTGCACGCTTTTTCTTTTTTTTGCGTGCCCCCGCTCGCCCTGAGGGCGACCCTGAGCTTGTCGAAGGGGAGCGTCTCGAAGGGTTTTTCTTTTGCTTATGCTCTTGAACAAGACGTTGTATACTTGTTTTCCCAAAGCTATTGGGCATAAAAATAAATAAACTCAAAAAAAAACAAAGTACGTTTTTAAGAATCATAGCATCACACGAGTTTTATTAAACATTTAAAATACGCATACATACGCTGCTTACAATGTGACGCGCTAGAATAAGAAGAGTCAAGCTTTTACATTGTCTGAACCAGGATTGGCTAGGATAAGAATGATTCTCAGCATTCTTATTAGGGAGGGCAGGCTCCCCCACCACTTAAGCACATTAAACCGAGTCATCGAATACTACGCCTTCTATTTCAACGTATGCGCCGCCGAGAACGTACACGTCAAGATCGCTGTCACTTTGTGAAAGATCGCCGAAAATAATTTGCGTGCTCTCAGGGCACTTGAGCAAAACGTTATTATCAAAATACAGCGAACCCTTGCTTAAGCGTACGCCCATATTACCAGCTTCGAGTGTCGAACCGTCAAAATACATACCAGACGTCTTGCTGTGCATACGCACAAGACTGTTATCGCTTACACTTGGGTCGTAATAAAAGCGCGAACCTTTATCAAACGCCCACGTTGCAAATGGAGCAACATAACTTGCTTGTTCAGATTTATACACAAACGACGATGTCCCAGAAATAATTACATCATCGTGAATAAACACGCGCCCATTATTTACGTAATAATCGTCAGCCAGTGCGAGTTCCATGTTCATAAGCGTAAGGCAACTATCAGAGCCACTCATACTAATTATCGGATCGCTATTCGAATTTCGTGTACTTTCAACTCTAAAATTTTTAAGCGTAAGCGTCACGTTATTGTCAATTGTAATTTGGGCATGCGGTTCAAAATACAACGTCGTCCCGTGCCCATTAATAATCGTATCACTCGTTATCTGTAACGTTTCATTTTCTGGTATAGCAAATGTACATGAGAGCACAAGCGCAAAGCCGTTTCCATCAATCTTACCACCACCGGTCAAATACGCATCTGATGCAAATAGCATATCGCGTTGCAACAATACACTACCCGTATCACCCAAGTTAATATTTCCTGATATAGGCACAGGAACATCCAGAGTTAGTGTCTTGTCGGGCTTGACCGAGAAGCCGTTTTTGAAAAACACAAAGTTTTGCTCTATTGCATCATCGTCATACACCTGATGATCATCATAAATCGTCACACCATTATTAATCATGATAATCGTATTACTGTACGTACGAATCGTTTCATACAACTGATCTTTTTCGTATATCGACCAAAGGGCCCCGCCCGGCCAATTTATAAGCGCGTTACTATTATTTCGTATCCCAAACACAAGCGCATTACTCGTATTCTTGCAGCAATACAAAAACCCATTACTTGTTGTTCGTGAAGTTTGTAAAGCCAATTGCTTTTCTGGCCCGCTAAATACAAGCGTGCGCAAACGAACAATCGCGTTACTGTTATTCTTTAAGTTATATGCAAACGCATTGCTCGTGTTTTTGCAACAAAATAAAAATGCATTACTCGTCGTACAAACATGTTCTAAAAATTCTTGCTTTTCTGGTACCGTAAACACTCCTGCATGTAAACGAATAAGCGTACTGCTATTATTCTTAAGTCCATAAATTAAAGCATTACTTGTGTTTTTGCAGCAAGACACAAATGCATGACTATCTGTTCGAACATCTTCTAATAATTCTTGCCGCTCTAACACTGTAAATACCCCACCCCCAGAATAATTTAAAAGAGCATTGCTATTGTTCTTCAGCCCATAATTAATCGCACTACTATTTGATAAGATCAGCATCGTTGTCGGATCCTGACTTCCCTCTTGACTGATAACGCTATCATCTACATACTGCTCTACCCACGCATCAGATGTTTTTTTCTGCCCACTTTTAACAATAGATAGATTGCCCCAACCAACAACCTCATCAATCTTTTTCAAACCAAGTTTCGCATTTGATTTTTTAAGCGCCAATGTCGACGCATAATTCGTAAAGTGAATCGTTGCATAAAGGGAGGTCTGTAAACACGCAACTAAACAACATGTAAGCAAACAACACAAACGTACGTATCTTTGTAAAAGCATCTTCATACTTTCCCTTCTTTCATTCACAACCAGATATTTTGCAAAGCAAAATAACGCAGCTCAATTCTTTTTTCCTATTCGTGACAAGATATTTCATTATCCTACAACATGAAACCAAACATCTCTCTTCCCGTTCGTGGTGAGGTATTTTTCTTGGTCGAACAACGTGAGACCAATAAAAATAGTCTCGAACCACTAAAAACCCTTCAAGAGTTTATCCATACCTGGCAGAAGTCGTAACGTTTGAGCTGTCTTATCAAACTCATACACATACACCTCTTCTTCTTTATTCTCTTCAATACCAATCGCAAGATACTGCCCATCATCACCCCATGCAACAGAATACACATACACACCGTCAGCCACGCGCACATGAGCTATTCTTGTTAACTCGTCAGTTTCATGATCATATGCATACACAAGTACCCCATCGCAAGAACCATGGTCTTTAATCATAGCTAGATACTTATTATCAGAGCTCCATTCTCCTACGCCTGGGTGGCTTCCGACTTCGCCTAGGTGGCTTCCGACTTCGCCTGGGTGGCTTCCGACGGGCAACGCGCGCCCCCTTCCCCGTTCGCCCTGAGGGCGAGCGTAGCGAGCGTCTCGAAGGGCTTGAATATCTTGGGCCCGCGCAACAGGTTCACACTCACTAGAACATCCACAGACTTTTAATGGTAAACTCGTAATCGCATTACTGTTCGCTCGTATCCCATACACAAGGGCATTACTTGTGTTCCTGCAGCAATACAAGAATGCATTACTCGTCGTTCGAATATCTTCTAAAAGCTCCACCCGTTCTTCAAGCGTAAACTCTCCTTCAAGTAAATCTGTAATCGCATTGCTATTCGTTCGTATCCCATACACAAGTGCATTACTTACATTCTTGCAGCAATACAAAAACGCATTACTCGTCGTGCGTATATCTTCAAGCGCTTCAAGCTTTTCAGCCTCACTAAACGCGCCCGGCAAGAGCGCAACAATAGCATTACTGTTATTCTTCAGCCCATACGTTAAACTATTGCTTACGTTCTTACAGCAATAGACAAACGCATTGCTCTGCGTGCGCACGTCTTCCAGCAAATCTGCTTTTTCTTGTTCCGTAAACGCACCACTGCCTGGTAAGTTAACGATCGCATTACTGTTATTCTTTATCCCATAGTTTATTGCATTACTGTTTGAGACGATAAGAATCGTTGTCGGATCCTGACTTCCCTCCTGACTAATCACAACGTCATCAGTATACCCTTCAACCCACTGGCTCGCACCTTCGTTGCCAAACTTTTTGATAATCGAAAACTCTGACCAGCCGATTACCTGATCTGCTTTTCGTAACCCAAGTTTTGAATTCGACGTTTTAATGGCAATGCTTGCATCATAATTCGTAAAATTAAGCGTTGCAAAAAGCGTACTGCTCATAAACCCAACACTTATGAAAACGACACTCACTAATGCGAGACTCCTGAAAACTGTATTCATCTACACTTCCCCTTTTTTTATTTTTTTAGACTAAGCCATCTCGTTTTTTTCATCTCGTTTTTATCGTATTGTGTTTATCACGTCGTGTTTATACTGAGTCGTCATAAACAACACCAACTATCTTAACAAATGCCCCGCCAACCACACGTACAAC
>CAZFHP010000036.1:0-14103 GCA_964519365.1 uncultured Pseudomonadota bacterium | reverse complement strand
TTGCGATTAGTGATATTGCTGCTTTGAAATTAGGACCAGAATATTATAAAGATGCTGCGAAGTTGTCGGAGCGAATTATCAAAATTTGCAAAAAAAGAGTTGCTATTAATGATGATCCAAGAAATATTGCGCTGTATCCAAAATTAAAAAAAGATTTGGCTTCAAAGGAGATAAAAAGTGTGACTAAAACGACCAAGCACGGTTTAAAAAGACTTTTAGAAAGGGGATTTTCTTCAGATGAAATTATTGCATTAAAAATGCTTCCAGATATTGTATTGAAACAAAAGGATGGAGCAATAGTGTTTGTAAAAAAAATTAATGAATCGTACAATATTATTGTTGAAGGAAAAGATGGCGTTATTACTTCTTTGAAAAATATTACAAAAAAATCTTTTGATCGATTAGTAAAAAATTATTGTTGGGAGAAGTGAAAAAATGGAACGAACCAAATATAAATGTTGTTTTTGTGGCAAAGAAATTGAATCAAATAAGCTTGATGTAACAAGTTTAATTGTTACCATAAATTGGGACAAAGAAGTCGGCTTCCAAGAAGAACAACAGTTTTTTTGTCATATAATGTGTTTTAAATCTAGGCTTTACGATGGTATCCCTTTATATTTATTTGATTTTAGTTGATTCAGTTTTTTGCTGTTCTTGATCAAATAAGTATTAACGTTTTATCGTACAACAAGAACGTGTTGTTCGATGCCTGCGTGGGGCCTCTGAAATTGTTAAAAAAATTACGGTTCCTGTAAAGTATGTTGCTTCTGAAGCGGTGCATCTTGTTACTCTTGGCTTAGAACACGGTAAAACGGCTTTTAAAAATCTCATAAATGTTATTCAAGAGCAGCCAGAAGTTATTGCGATTAGTGATATTGCTGCTTTGAAATTAGGACCAGAATATTATAAAGATGCCGCGAAGTTGTCGGAGAAGGTTACAGGGGCGTGTCAAAGAAAAAAAAATTGAGACTAATTAAAAAAGATATTTGGGAGTCGCCTAAAGGATTAGTTAATGGGTATGATAGGAAGTTTGGAGATCGCGTTCAGCATGTTTTAGCTCACGCAGAACCAAATAAAAAAAAGCTTTTTCATACTATTTTTAATTGTGCAAAAAATGATATTTTAAAGTTAATTGATGAGGCTTGGAGTTTGAAGAATTTGCCTTTGAAAGAAGACCCTGGAGCATATGTTATTAATATGGGACGACAAATAGGAACGAAAGGGGAGACAGGTATTAAAATAATAGTGAAACCAGGAACTTCTGAGATAATAACAGCGTATCCAATAAAAATATAATCGATAGGAACATTATAATGTTATGTCCAAGATGTGATTTTCAAGGGGCTATTTATAAAGCAAGAGTTGTTGACTTAAATTTGGTATTGCATATTTGTGATGAGTGTGAGGCTTGTTGGAAAGAAGGAGAAGTCGTAAATTTAAGTAATTTTAAAGATTTATCAACATTTCTTGAAAAGAGAGGTTTAGATTATAGTGATGCAAAAATAGAGATTTTAGAAGAGATGCAAGATTAGAAAAGTCCTGCTTAGATTAAAGCTTATGAGTTATAGATTGAAAGGAATTTGATATGTCAAAATGGACTGCTATCATTATTAATGATCCAAACAATGACTATAAGTTAATGGTTGAAATATCTTATGATAATAAAGATGTAGCGATTATAACTCAAACGAATTGTGGGTTAGAATTAACATGGTATGCTCATGATAAAAATCTTGTTGTTCCTTTCGACTGGTTATTTAAGTTGATGAATTCTGCAAAAAAAGAGTTTTCAGAAGAGATGCAAGATTAGAAAAGGCTGAGTTCTAATAGATTGTTTATTCTTTTTTTTAAGCTCATATTTTGAATTTATGTTAGATCAAAAGATTTCATCAATTACTTTATGCATGTCAGCTGCTTTAAGTTCTAACCCCATCGTAGCATAAAACGTTTCGTCATATTCTCGTGTTTTGACGACAACTGGCATAGGAACAGCATGGCCCATAATAAGTGCTTGTTTTTTTGTATCCAGCGTTGCCAAAATCGAACGTAAGCTACTAGAATTGCTTACGCCTGTAAGAACAGCCTGAATATCTTTTTCATCGCTCAAAAGGGCAACTATTTTTGTTCCAATTTGTGACAGTACTTCTTGATCGATGCCAGATGGGCGTTGGTCGACAACAAGTAACGATACATAATATTTACGCATTTCTCGGGCTATTATCCCAAAAATCGTTTGCTTGGCAGCCGTTGGGTTTAAAAATTTATGGGCTTCTTCTATTGTAATCATAAGTTGTCGTGGCTGGTCACTTTTGTTTTGTGTTGCTAAAAATTTTTCAGTTTTGGCAACATAGGCATTATGAATACGTCGTGTAATAATATTGGCGACTAATAAATAACAGAGCATGGATGTTTGGTTGCCGAATTCAAGAATAACATGAATGCCCTTGTCAAGGTATTCAAGAAGACGGTCTATAACAGATATCTCACGTGTTAGATTTGTTTTTTGGGGCTTTTGTAAAAACGAGAATTTTTCAAGTCGTTTGAGTTTTCGATATAGCGCGCCAACAGATTCTGCATGTGCGCCAAGTTCTTGAGCAAACTCTTTGATGGTACCTTCTTGTTTCAGTAATACGTGGAGCCAGTCTTGGTTGTATTTACTTGCAATAAGGTATGCTGCTTCTAATGCCGTCGGGTGTAAGTTAAGTTCGTCTTGTAACGTCATAATATCTGATACGTGAATATCTGAATACTTAAATGTAACTTCAAAGTCTGGAGCACAGCCTCGTCGGCGAGTTGCTTGTGGGTCAAGTGAAAAAATGGCGACTTTATTCGGAAATAGTGTTTTCAGACCCTTAACAAACGATTTGCCAGAGCCCTCTTTGCGCGCTTGAAAGCCATATTCACTGTGCATATCGAATATTAAGTTTACGGCGCTATTATTCTTAACAAGCCCAGCAAGAAGTAAGCGCGTTAAAAAAGTCTTTCCTGTTCCTGTTTTGCCAAATATTCCGTTGCTGCGTTCAGTAAATGCTTGTAAGTTTAAACAAACGGGGGTTTTCATATCGAGTGGCGCCCCAATGTGAAAGTATTTTTTGTCCTGTTTTTGATCCCCAAAAATTTCGCAAACATCTTGAGCCGTTGCTTCATACACAGCTGTAAAGTGTGCAGGAATCGTTTTAACTGGCATTTTTTGCTTTAAATTATCAAGCATGAGCATTGGCCGTAAGATAGCTTTTGCAAAAATATCTTTTTGAGATAAAATCTCGCTTAATAATTTTTCTTCTTCTGATGGGGGGAAAAGTAAGATGTCAGGGTGTGAAACCTGTAGCTCTAGATCAGTAATTAAAGAAAAAAAACGATAGTTTTGTCCAACAATAGAAACAAACTTTCCTGTTTTAATTTCTTCTAAGTTACAATTGGGCTCAAGACGCATGGTCAGCCCTTCAACAAGTGATCCTGATATAATAGAGCCAAGCTTTTTACGAATCATGATATGTCGTGTTTATTATCGTGTTTATTATAATGTACATTGGTAATGTGTTATTCCAGCAGTGTAGCATGAAAGATTTTTTTGTGAAAAATATTGTTGTAGCCGTTCAACTCCCTGAGTAATAACTTGAGGCTCTCGGGCAAAACAGAATCGAATATAACTTTTTGAATGAGGTCCGAAGTCTTTTCCTGGTACCATAGCAACATGAACGGTATTTAAAATATCCATTGTTAGATCGAAGCTATCTTCTTCATGCGTTTTGATAAATGCATAAAAGCCGGCTTTAGGCTTAGCATATGAAATAATTCCTCGGTCTTGTAGTTGATCAAAAAACTCGCAGATTATTTTTCGACCTTGTTTAAGTTTCTGGACTTGCTGGGGTATAATTTCTTTTTCATGTTTTAATGCATACAATGCTGCATATTGTCCGATAACATTAGGGCATAATAAAAGAGAAGATTGTACGTTTTCTATGCTTGATATAAGATCTCGTGAACCAACAAGAAAACCTATCCGCCAGCCACTCATTGAGAAGTTTTTTGAAAACGATCCTATTCGAGCAACAAACGGTGATTGAAGAACAAACGGTGTGCTTGATGTAAACTTTCCGTCATAGATGAAATCATTATATGCTTCGTCAATAACCAGATATATTCCTCGAGATTCACATAATTGTTTTAATGATATGAGTTCATTTTTGCTTAAATATAAACCGCAAGGATTTGATGGATGCGTCAAAACAATGAGTTTTGTTCTTTTGGTTATTGATTTTTCCAAAATATCTTGTCGCCAACGCCACTCAACCTCTCCTGTGTTATTTCTTTCCATCTGAAATGCTTTTGTAAAAACAGGTTGAGCTTTGCATAGCCAGCTCATATGCTGATAAATAGGATACGTTGGTTCAGGCAAAAGCAACTCGTCTCCATTTTCTAAAACCATTAAGCACAAAGATGCTAAAGCGCTAATGCCGCCATGCGTTACCATAATATTTTCAGCGCCGATACTTGTGCTATACAAATCAGATATAGTTTTTGCAATTTCTTGTCGTAGCGCTAAAATTCCAAGAGTATTTTGATAGTAATCGATTTTATCAGTAAAGAGCATTTGTTGAACATATTTTTTTACATATACGTCAACACCCCCTTCAAGTATAGGTACTCCTTGGGCAAAAGAAATATATTTACTGTTGCTTTGTGCGATTGTTTCAATTTTATTTAACTCAGGCTTGTGTAAGCGTATCATGTCACGCTCCTTTTAAAAATTTAAAACTTAAAGCAATTAATATGACAAATGCAATTACGAGATAATTAAAATACTGGTCGATTATTTTTTTTATGTGTGCTCCCCAGATGTAAATAACTCCTGCCAGCGCAAAAAAACGAGCTCCGCGTGCCAGCAAAGAATAGCCAACGAATGGCAAAAACGATAGTTTACAAAAGCCTGCAGAAATAGTAACAGCCTTGTATGGAATAGGCGTTAGTCCTGCAACAAGAACAGCCCAGTTTTGATATAACGCATATTGGCCAACAACGTGATTAAACGTAGACTCTGATATTAGCCAATTAACAAGACGTATTCCAACACTATTCCACAGAACAGAGCCGATAAAATACCCAAAAACACCACCGATAACAGACGATGTTGTTGCAATAGTTGCATAATAAAAAGATCGCTTATTATCTTCGACACAGTAGAGAATTAAGAGTGGGTCAACAGGAATAACAAAGAAAGACGCTTCGATAAAGAACAGAGCGGCGAGCCATGTTAAGGCCCATGGAGAGTGAACTTTTGTACCCATCCAATCATAGATTCTTCTAATGAACTTCATATGACTCTGCCCTTATGTTTTGTAGCCGCACTTATAGTCTAATACTGTCGTACGGTACTGTGTTTAAAAAAATCGATTACGTTAAAAAAACGCAATTAATCGATCTAAGTAGTCAGGAATTGCTGTTATTGCAATGCGTTCTTGCTCAAGTGTATCGCGATTTCGTACAGTTACTTTATTGTCTTCTAGGCTGTCAAAATCATAGGTAAAGCACACAGGGGTTCCAATTTCATCTTGGCGTCTGTAGCGTTTTCCAATAGACCCTGATTCATCGCATTGTACGCGGTAGCCTAATTTCTTAATATCCTGATAAATTTTTTGAGTTTGTTCTTTGAGTTTATTTGTTAAAGTTAAAAACGCCGCTGTTATTGGAGCGACTCTTGGATGAAATTTTAAAACAGTACGCGTATCGCCGTCAATTTTTTCTTCAGTGTAAGCGTCAAACAAAAGCGTTAAGAATAAGCGATCAATCCCAACAGAGCATTCAACAACGTGTGGGACATATGATGTTTTTGTTGCTTCATCAAAGACAGATAATTCTTTGCCTGAGAATTTTGCATGTTGAGATAAATCGTAATTAGTTCTGTTTGCTATACCCTCGAGCTCTTTAAAACCAAACGGAAATTCGTATTCGACGTCTATGCACGCTTTTGAGTAATGGGCAAGTTCGTCTTTTTCATGATGCCGTACACGTATTTTTTCTTGTGTTAAGCCAAGTGCTTTATAAAATTCTTGACGTCGCTCGACCCATATTTTGAAAAAATCATCGGTTTGATCAGGCTTGCAAAAAAATTCAAGTTCCATTTGTTCGAATTCGCGCATGCGAAATAAAAACTGCTTAGGCGTGATTTCGTTACGAAACGCTTTACCTATTTGTGCTATCCCAAACGGTATTTTGACGCGATTACTTGTAATAACGTTTTTGAAGTTTATAAAAATAGCCTGAGCGGTTTCAGGACGTAAATATACTTTACTTGCTTTATCACTCACTGCTCCTAATTGTGATTCGAACATGAGCTGAAACTGTCTGATATCCGTCCATTTTTTTATGCCGCACGAAGAGCATGCTTTTTCTAAGTTTATGTCGTCAGCACGAAAGCGCTTTTTACAGTTCATGCAGTCGACCATTGGGTCGCTAAAATTTCCTAAGTGCCCCGATGCTTCCCAGACTTTTTCTGAGCCAAGAATAGACCCATCAAGTCGTAAAACTTCTTCTGGATACGATTGCATACTCGAAACCCAAAGGCTTTTTATATTCTCGCGTAATTGTACGCCAAGTGGGCCAAAGTCGTAAACGCCGTTAAGACCAGAATATATTTCTGCTGATTGGTAAGCAAATCCTCGTCGCTTGCTTAACGAAATAATTTTTTCCAGTGTTACTTCTTTAGCCATTGTGTCCTCTATTTGTTCGCAATGATCTTAGGTTATCGTTTGTTCTTACACTACAAAAAGTAAATCTATCGAGATTTGTTGATTATGGCAAGAGTTTGTCCCAAAACAGCGATTTAGTATTTTTATGTTCGTGACATCAGATATTCTCTTAATTTTTTCATGCTATAATTTCCGTTATGTATGATTTGCTCTGGGTTTTTGTGAAAAAAGTCTTTGTCTCTACAGTAGCCCAAAGCTGGCTGTTCGCTGTCGATAATAAAGAACCTATATTGTGGCCCCCAACCATTATTGTCGTTTTCTGTTGCAACTGGAATTAGTGCGATATTTGCGTGTCCAATATCCCACAGTCCAACACCCGTAATAACCTGTATAATTTCAAGAAAAGCTTCTTCGTATTCTGGTCTAACGTAATCACCGGCTGTCCGGGCCATAATTTCTTGATTTTCGTCAAACGTTAACTGTTGCAATAATAGATTATTAACGCTAATCGTTGGAACATTGGGTACTTTTTCGGCGACAACCAGATAATTGCTATCGCATAGTTCTTTTGGTCGCCCTGGGATATGATACAAATACTTTTTGAATACCCCAACATGTTCTAACTTATTTTGTTCTACAAACATGCGTATTTTTCGATTATAAAACACGCGACTAACATTTTGATAGCGAAGTGGAAATGCAACTCTCCAGTCAAATTTAATTACCCAGCCAGGCAAGTCATCAAAGACAAGAACATTGCCTCGTCTACTCGTTCTTCCATCAGGAGATAAAAGATTTAATGATCGCATCTTATATTTTTCACACAAACGTTTAAATTCGTCTACGCGTGTGTTTTTATGCTTTGCATAGCGTTCATGCCGTTCGCACAAAGCATGATTCATGCACCAATATAATTCTCGTTTATCTTTGTTTTGTAACAATGGTTTCATGGATTTTTTATCTTGCCAAATTCGTCGAAAGTATTCTTCCCATACTTTTAAGTGATACCGGTGTTTTCTTTTATTTATGTAGGCGACAGGTTCTTTTAGCCGTGAGTGAAAAAAACTTCTTGCATCGTGATTATCAAAAAACGTATCAAGAAATTCTTGTACTTCAGGAGGGACCGAGCATTCTTCTAAAATAGCTTCTTGTTCTTCTATGGTAAGATGCGCGTGTATGTTTTTTGTAACATTTATAAGCGTTGCACATACAATTCCTGATATAATTATTTTATAGATTTGTTTTCGCAAAAGCATGATATAATTATTTTATTTTTGTTGTTAAACTTATTTGAGATGTATACAGTATGCTGAATGTACGCGAAAGTAAGTGTATTTTCAAGCAACTGTTTAATAGATGTAATTTGTTAGGAGATATAGATGTTCAAACGATTTTTTTATGTGACTGTATGTTTAGCGTTATTCTTTTTTGCAGCCCAAAATTTTAGCGTGAAAAGCATGCTTCCTGATTCTTCTGCGTCATCAGTATGCATACAGAAGAGCTGGGAACAAAAAATATCTCAGGCAAGAACCCTTGAAAGTTTATATGAGTTACGATATTGTTTGAGAGCAGCACAAGAGGTTCTGTTGAAAAAAATTGGGCCAAGATCATGGTCAAAGCTTTGTGGGCAATTGGACAAAAAAATAGTAGAGCAAGTAGAAAAAGATTACCCGGAGTGTTTGTTGTACCGAAGTTTTTACTTGTAAAATGTGCTCATAATTTGATTATTTTTCTTTCTGCGATTTCTTTTTAAATATATTTGAAGTATTTTCTTTTTACCGTTACACTTGCCCCAGATTAAGTAAGCTTATTGAATGTATGTAAAAAAGTGTACGTATTTTTCAAACAACTGTTTAATCTTCTAATTTTAAGGAGACAAGTATGACGAAAAGATACTTCTATCTTTTATCATGTTTCGCATTATTCTTTTGTGTAAATCAAGCTCATGGGATGCAAGATACTCCAGAGTCTGAGCCTGGTTTTAACAACGAAAAAATAGAGCCGGTAGTTTCAGACGATTCTGTAAAACCAGATGCTCCTTCTGCAAAAAAAGTTCGTTGCCTAAAGCTCAAAGCAGCATGGCATAAATTTACCCCATATCTTGCAAAACTTGACCCTCGGGATCGTTTAAAAGCAATTTGGGCTTTTGTTAAAACTCACAAGAAAAAGTTTATTGCAGGTGGGGTTGTTGGTTTATCTGTTCTTGTTGAAATAGGAGCAGAAGCTACGGGTTACATAAACCCAGAAGATCGTGAACAATTTACCCAAATGCTTTCGGGGTATTTGTATATGCCTATAAAAATGGCTTTAGGCTGGTGGAACCCGGATGAAGATTTAGCTGAATGTTCAGCGGATACTTTCGTGGGTGAATTATAAGCTCATACGCAATTGTTGAATTACAAAAAAAGCCCTAGCGTTTGTCTGGGGCTTTTTTTGTTGGCAGAGAGAAAGAGGAAAGAAGAGAGACGTGAGAAAATTTTTCTGTTTTTTATTTTGTTTAGGATTGTGTTTTTGCTCTTCACAGGCACAGGCAATGTTTGCGGTACTTGAAATGGGTTCTGATTGTGAATTGTGCGAAGAAGAGTATGGGATAGGGATAAAGCTTTTTTGCAAGCACATAACGAATGGGTACAAACGTTTAGAGCCCTATGTTAATGACTTAATCGCAAAGCTCAAAGAAAAGTTTCCTGAGCGATGGGTGGGGATTCTAGAAAATTTTATTGCCGAAAACAGAATACAGCTGCGGTGTGGAGGTGTTATGGTGACCATGAGTTTTATCGCATATTTGGTTCAGGCTTTGGCGTAAGTGTTTGTATTTGTCTGAACCAGGATTGGCCAGGATAAGAGGGATTTTTCAGGATAGATTAAATTAAGATTTATGATAAAGAAAAGCCTTGTATTGTCAGTATAAGGCGTTCTTATTTGTGTGCTAAAAAATTATTTCGAACTTTTATGCTTTTTCCAAAAAACTCGAAAGAATCTTTTTCTTCCCCACACTAAAAATAACGGTAATGTAAAATTCGTTATCAGGTGCTTGTTCTATTTTTGTAATAACACCTAACCCAAACTTTTTGTGTTGCACTTGTTGGTTTCTTTGCCAGGAACCTGTATTTGCTAAAGACTCATGTTGTGCGATATGTTTAGGACGAGTGCTGCGAGGGTTCCGAGCAAAGCTTGCTTTTCTGCGAATATTAGGTTGTTTGTTTGTACTTGGGTGTGAAAATTTCTGTGTTTTTTTCGCCGGCCCAAACGTTATAATATCGCCCAATGCTTTTTCTTTTTGTATTCCAAACCATTGGCAAAAAAGCGTACTAATATCGCTTGCATGATAATGCTCGATATCATGGTCTTGAAAGTATTTGCGATCTATTTCGTCGACAAAGCGTGATGTAACTTGATTTGAAACGACACCGTATTTGTTGCGAAAAACAGCATGAGAGAGCAGAAGATATTCGCGGGCCCTGGTTATGCCTACGTAAAATAAACGACGCTCTTCTTCAAGCTTTTCAGTGTCGTATAACGATCGTGCACTTGGCAAGAGCCCTTCTTCTAGCCCTGCGATAATAACGATATCAAATTCAAGCCCCTTGGCTGCATGAAGCGACATCATCTGCACTTGTTCTTCTTTGTTGTCACGATTACTTTTTTCTTGCATCAAAGAAACTTCATGCAAAAAGTTCTCAAGCGTTGGCTTGTCACTTGAAACATAAAATGGGTCATCAGGGGGAAGAATATTATTGGTTTTGTTTTTAAAGCTATGCTCAAACGTGAAAATCGACTGTGTAAATTCTTGTACGTTTTCTATTTTCGCGTCTGCTTCTTTTGGATCGTATGCTGTGCGTAAGTAATTTAAATAGTTTGTCTTGTCTAAAATTATATCGACGATTTTAGAGAGTGTTAAATTCTCTGTGATCGATTCAAAGATCTCTAAAAACGCAAGAACAGATGCACGCTTTAATGGTGTTAGCGTAATATCAGGGGACTCACAGATATAGTGTAGGAGCTGCTTGAAATCAAAAAACGGGTTTTTTTGCCATTCGTCTAATAATAACTGTTCAAACTTTTGTCCAAGCCCTCGGGCTGGTATATTAATAACGCGCAATAAGCTGATCTTATCAAATGGGTTAGCGACCAGGCGTAAGTACGCAAGCACGTCTTTGATTTCTTTGCGTTCATAAAATCGTATGCCACCGACAATATGATATGGTATCGAATGATAAATACATGATTCTTCGATAATACGCGACTGAAAGTGTGTTCGATATAAAATTGCAACGTTACTGAGTTTTGTATCTTTTGGTAAGTTTTGAATAAGCTTAACAATAGCATCAGCTTCTTGTTCTCCTGAGCGGCACGAAAGCAATAAAATTCTATTTTTAGCTTTACGATCAGACCAAAGAGACTTAGGATTGCGTAATTTGTTTTGTTCGATAACACAGTTGGCTGCTTGTAAAATAGGCTGCACAGAGCGATAATTCTGTTCGATTTTAACTTTGGTAACAGGAGTAAAGTCCTGCTGAAACTTTAGCATGTTTGCAACAGACGCTCCGCGCCACGAATAAATAGACTGGTCTTCGTCGCCCACAGCACATAGCGAGTCTAAATTAAATTTATTATCACGCGTCAGCCCCATTTCTTTTAAAAGTGCGTGTTGTGCATGACTTGTATCCTGATATTCGTCGACGAGCACGTGTCTAATTTTATTCTGAAATGTATTTTTAAATTGGTCGCTTTTTTTGAACAGTTGTAAAACGCTTAAAATAAGATCGTCAAAGTCAAACGAACACGATGCTGTTTTTTCTGACTCGTAAGCATGATATACTTCTTTAAGTATTGGATCTATTGTATTTTGATTTGTTTTTTCTGTTGCTATTTCACAGTGCAATTGATTTTTAAGATTCGAGATTTGATACACAAGTTGCGATGCTTTAACGCGTTTTTCAAGATTGTTAGCTTTGACGATTTTTTTGATCAAACTTAACTGGTCGTCTGCATCAAGAATAGAAAACTGTGCAAACGGTAAAAGCGTAGGGTTCGAACGAAGTAGCAATAAGCAATACGAGTGGAATGTGCCAACAAATGGGAGCTTATAGTTACTACCAAGAAAAGAAAGAATACGTTCTTTCATTTCGTTTGCTGCTTTGTTGGTAAACGTTAGAGCAACGATAGACTGTGGCGGGACGTTTTCGTTTAAGATTAAGTTAATAATCCGTGATGTAATAACGCGCGTTTTGCCTGAGCCTGCACCTGCAATAACAAGTAACGCTCCGTCTTTTTGTGTGACTGATTCGTACTGTGGTTTGTTAAGATTATGTTTTAAAAACGTATCGAATTTTTCATGTAGTTCGTTGTTTCTCTCGGTGTCTGCTTCTGTGTTGTTTGTTTCTATATCGTATGTGAGTATTTCTGGTTCGTTTAATTTCATAATTTTTTTGTTATCGAAAGATTGTAGAGTTATGCTAACAAGAAATTATGATAACAGAAAAACAGTAATAACGTTAGGTTCTTTTTGGAATTATAAAAAACGTCAGAAATTTATTAGGTAATTATTTCGCATGTTTGTGTTCGTGAATATTACGGAGCAAATAATCTTTGTAAAACATCTAAAACCGTTTGGGCTTCATGATGAGAAATACTTCCCATTTTTTTGATTAAACGAGTTTTATCGATTGTTCTAATTTGATCCAAGACAATATGTCCTTGTTTCCCTAAAAATTCAACAGGAACTCTTGTAGGATAATGACGGCCCTTTGTTGTCATAGGTGCAATAATAACTGTTCGTATAGAATTGTTGAGTTCATTTGGAGATATAACAAGGCATGGCCTTGTTTTCTTTATTTCATGTCCTTGTGTTGGGTCAAGGCAAATCATAAAAACGTTAAAGCGTTCAATGGCTACCATTCCCAATTATCCACGTCAAATGATTGTTCGAGTGTTTCAGAATCAAGTAATGCATCATCGCCAACTTCAGCCATCTTTTTAAAAGTGTCTTCCCAACCCTCACGGGCGTTGTGTGATGGAGATAGTACTAAGTTTCCATTGACAATAGTAACCGTTACTTCTTTTTTAAATTTACATTGTTGAAGTAATGATTTGGGAATCCTAATACCCAATGAGTTTCCAATTTGTACTAACTTGAGTTTCATAAGTATATCCCTTCTTTATTTTCTCTATTGGCTTGCTTGTAATTACATTATGATTACTTATGGCGTTAAAGTCAATAAAATTTTATCTCGCGCGCTTACGTTCAACCGCTTTTAAATAACGTTTGCGCAAGCGAACATTTTTTGGCGTTACTTCAATGAGTTCGTCGTTGTTAATCCAGTCAAGTGCAGCTTCCAACGTCATACGTCGTGGCGGAGCAAGTTTAACAGCGTCGTCAGAACCGGATGCACGCATATTCGTAAGCTTTTTACCTTTTGTTGGGTTAACGTCAAGATCGTTATCACGATTATGTTCTCCAACAATCATACCTTCATAAATTTCTTCAGTTGCCGAAACAAAAAGAGTTCCTCGTGGTTGAAGATTATCAAGAGCATAAGCCCGTGACTTTCCACCTTCCATAGATATCATTGCACCTTTACTACGCCTTGGAATATCACCAGCATAAGGTTCGTAATCTAAAAAACGGTGGCTCATTAGACCAGTTCCTCGCGTATCAGGAACAAATTGACTTCTAAAACCTATTAACCCACGAGCTGGAATTTTGAATTCGAGTTTAACTTTATTTGAACCGTGATGTTCCATGTGTTGCATGATTGCTTTTCTTTGGCCCAGATTTTCCATGATTATGCCTTGGTAGGCATCGTCAACATCTATTGTTAGAAGTTCGTAAGGCTCATGTTTTTTTCCATTTATTTCTTTGTAAATAACTTCAGGCGCAGAAAGTTGTAATTCAAAGCCTTCTCGGCGCATTTGTTCAACAAGAATGCCCAAATGCAATTGGCCGCGCCCAGAAACTTTAAATCGTTCTCCTGTTTCTGTTTCTTCAACGTGCAACGCAAGGTTTGTTTTTGTTTCTTTTGCCAAACGATCACGAATTTGACGTGATGTGAGTAAGCTCCCTTCACGGCCAGCAAGTGGCGAGTCGTTAACAGAAAAATAAATAGAAAGTGTTGGTTCATCAATAGCAACATATGCTAACGGTTTTGGATTTTCTACGTCACATACAGTTGACCCAATTTTAAGATCATCATCAAAGCCAGTTACTGCGATAATATCGCCAAATTGTGCTTCTTGTGATTCTACTCGATCTAGCCCCTCAAATTGATAGAGCTTTGTTACTTTAAGTGGGCTACCTACATAGTCGTCTTTGCATACGATAATAGGTTTATTGAGTGATAGTGTGCCGTTAAATACACGTCCTATGCCAATACGTCCCAAATAATCTGAGTGATCAAGATTGGTGATTAAC
>CAZFHP010000035.1:0-14407 GCA_964519365.1 uncultured Pseudomonadota bacterium | reverse complement strand
TTGATTTAGGATATGTTTTAAACTTATATCTCCTCTAAGTTTTTCTGCTACTTTCTGGCCTTCTTTGGACTTTTGCATAATCTGGATGCTATCAATAGATACAAGTGATTCAACCTTTTTAGATTTAGGTGCAGCTAAAACACTTCCGAACATACAAAAAATAGCCGAGCCAAGCATAAGCTTTTTCATAAAATCTCCTAAAAAAATAAAACAAACAATATATAAATACATATACAACTTACTAGTTGGTTAACCTATCGCTTTTAGCATATAACGTCAATATTATTTTTTAAGCCAAAAATTTTGCATCTTGCTTATTATTTTTTTAAAATACACAAGTGTTTATATTTTTATGTTCTTTTACTAACGGAGACCAGTCATGAAGAAAAAAAAGCTATTTTTGCAATCACTTTTTTTTGCACATTTATTTTGTGTATCTCTCGGACTTTATGCCCATAACCAAAATATAACGCAAAACATAACACTTAAAAACTATACCCAACAAGATAACGACCGATTTTTCTCAGAAGTTATAAGTTCTCTTTTCTCATCTCAGGAAGCCAGCCAAACAACCTACGTTCGCCGAGGCGCAAAAATCGGCCTAGACGAACAAAAGGCACACGCTCAAAGACTAACAAAAAATAAAAAAGCGTTAGAACGATATACGCATCAAGAACTCGACTACAATCACGTACCTAAAATAGGCATCGTTTGTAGTGGGGGCGGATTTCGCGCAGCCGTTGCAACCCTAGGAATGCTTGAAGGACTTGACGAAATAGGCCTACTTGATGCAACTCGATATATTTCTGCATTATCAGGTTCAACATGGAGTATTGCGTCATGGATGCTTCTTTCTTTTTCGCTAAAAAAACTCGAAGTTTTCTTGCAAAATAAACTACGCCATGCGTTTTCTTTACGCAAAATAAACGAAGAAGCTGTTGCTATGACAATTTTGTCCAAAGTGAAATCTGGACGATCGATTACACTTAACGACATATGGGGTGGAATCTTAGGTGATGTCTTCTTTGATGTTAGCGATAATGGCGGGCAAAAAGTTAAACTTTCTGATATCGCATTTGATGTTGCACAAGGAAAATTCCCAATCCCTCTTTTTACAGGAGTACTTGCCAACACAGCTCCTGACTACACATGGTTAGAATTTTCACCATTCGAAATAGGTAGTACACAACATCAAACCTGGATCCCAACATCTGCTTTTGGTAAAAAGTTTAAAAACGGCGCAACTCGTGATGCGTATGAAGGAGAAACATTTGGCTACATGCTTGGCATGTTTGGGTCAGCATATGCTGCCAGCTGCTACGATGCTGTAAACGTTATGCGTGACTATTTTGAAGATCGCTTCAACCTCGCTATTCCATCTCCATGGTTCTCATGGTTCGCGGGAACTTGGTTTGGTTCACAACGGATCTCTCCGCCAAAAATATCCAATTTTATGTACAAAATAGACACCCTTCCATTTTCGAATAACAATCAATTAAAAATAGTTGACGCTGGTGTTCATTTTAATTTACCATTTCCACCACTCTTTAGGCGCAACATGGATATCTATATAGTCTGCGATGCTTCAGGAGACGCTTTATACCCAGGCGGACACACAATGAAGCAAGTAAAAAATTATGCCGAATCTCACGGGATTGCTCTTCCATATTTTGACTACAAAACGCTAACATCACAAAGTGCAAGTGTTATTGTTGATGAAAACAATCCTGATTTACCAATTATTATTTACATTCCTAATTTTGTTAAAATTTCCACACTGGATTTCAATTACTCAGAAAAAGAGTTTAGTTCACTCTTAAACGGCATCAAAACAGCGATCACTCAAAACAGTACACTCTTTAAAAAAGCAATAAATTATTCAATCAACACTAAGAAATTACGGAATTTAGCATAATTTTTTGATTTTTAAGCCCCTTCAAAGTAAAGTATATATCTTATGGCTGAAAGATTTATATACAAGTCTGCGTTGGGGCTTACAAAAAAAATTGTTACGACTATTTCCCAAAAGAAACAAGAACCTGCATGGATGCTTGATCTTCGCTTGCAAGCTCTAGAAACGTTCGAATCATATCCTATGCAAACATGGGGGCCCGATTTAAGCGCACTTAGTCTTGATAATATCTGTTATTACCTAAAACCTGTAAAAAAACACGCTCAAACATGGGATCAAGTCCCAGATTCAATCAAAAAAACATTTGATTCTCTGGGTGTCCCCCAGACCGAACAAAAATATCTTGCAGGCCTTGGGGCACAATATGAATCAGAAAGTGTGTATCATAACATAAAACAAGAATGGGTAGATAAAGGCGTTATCTTTCTTAATACAGATACGGCTCTCAAAAAACACCCCGAGCTTTTCAAAAAATACTTTGGAACCGTCGTCCCCCATAACGACAATAAATTTGCAGCACTTAATACAGCCGTATGGAGCGGTGGAAGTTTTATATACGTACCACCAAATGTTCATATCACTCTCCCCTTACAAGCATATTTTCGTATAAATTCAGAGAAATTAGGACAATTCGAACGCACCCTTATTATTGTCGACAAAGGAGCTTATGTCAGGTACATAGAGGGATGCACAGCTCCAACATGTACCAACAGTTCCCTTCATGCAGCAGTCGTTGAAATTATAGCGCTAGAAAACGCACACATTCGTTATTATACCATTCAAAACTGGTCAAAAAACATATACAATCTTGTTACCAAACGTGCTCACGCGCATCAAAACACGCTCGTCGAATGGATAGACTGTAACCTTGGCAGCCAAATCACAATGAAATACCCAGGCGTTATTCTTAAAGAAAAAAACGCCCGAGCAGAGATATTATCTATCTCAATGGCAAACTCACACAATCAAATTCAAGACTCTGGAGCTAAAGCTATTCACCTAGCCCCACATACAAGCTCCCGCATTATCGCAAAATCAATTAGCAGCAACGGCGGACAAACAAGTTATCGAGGGAAAATTAAAGTCGCAAAAAATGCACCTCACTGTAAATCATTTGTCCAGTGTGACGCTCTTATTCTCGACAACAAATCACAATCTAATACGTACCCATGTATAGACGTCCATGAATCTGAAACAGATGTTGGGCATGAAGCTTCTGTCAGTAAAATAAATGACGATAAACTCTTTTATCTTATGGCCAGAGGACTAGATGCCAATCAAGCTCGCAACACAATCGTCAATGGCTTTATCGAGCCCCTTGTCAAAGTTTTACCAATGGAATTCGCCATCGAAATGAACAGACTTATCGAGCTAGAAATGGGAGACAGTATTGGATAACTCAAATAGTATCAAATCATATGCTCTTACTATCAATACAAGCTCAAGTAAAAAAATCTCTCTTTGGCAATTTCTCCAAAGCAAAGTCTCAAACTTATCTCAAAACAAACATACGCTTAACGCAACAGTTATAATAGAACCCAATACGCATATATCACTTCTCGATGACCTAATCTCACATGATATCACAAAGCTCAAATTAATTTTTAACATAAGCGAGAATAGCTCTCTCGAATATCACACGCACATAATCGAGAAAAAATATACGCAAAACATATCGCCAATCATAAAAAACGTTACGCTTAATTTAAATGGCAAAAACAGCCAAGCCAATCTCACGGGCACATGTTTTTGTGATACGAACAAAACCATTATTTTTCACACCAAACAAAATCATACAGAACAACAAGCCCAAAGCTATGTCGCTATTAAAAGCGTTCTAGATAACACATCAAAGCTTATATGCACACATACTATTCATGTACATGAAAAAGCACACAAAACTCACGCAAGACAAACAAACAAAAACATTTTACTCTCACACAACGCACATGTAATCTCTACACCAATACTTGAAGTTAAGGCACACGACGTTGAGTGCCAACACGGGACAGCTGTCAGTAATTTTACTGACGAACACTTCTTTTACCTGCAAAGCAAGGGCATAAACAAACAAGCGTCACAAACCATGCTCATTCAAGGCTTTCTCTCATGAACACAAATATTTACCAAACAAAAAACATGTATGTTTTTTGGGGCACCGCCAAAACATGCACAGTTTCTCCACATTCACCTAAGTTTAAAGACTTTTGTCATGATTTTACGAATAAAAACAATCTTAAACACGTTGTCTTTTTAAAACAAACGCATAGTACACAAGGCCAAGCAATAACAACACAACCAACCAGTAATCACTCAATCAGTCTTTTTGAAAATACAGGCGATTATATACATACCAATCAAAAACATATTGGGCTAGGCGTTTTGACAGCAGATTGCCTTCCCATCGTAATTCATGATCCTGCGAAAAAAGCACTCGCTGTTATTCATGCCGGCTGGCGCGGGACTGTATTAAATATCATTAAAAACGTTATAACAGATATGCATAAACACTATAATTCACGCCCCCAAGACTTCTGTGTTTATTTTGGACCAAGCGCAAAAGCATGCTGCTATCAAGTTCAAGAAGATTTTCTAGCACATATTCGTTCGCACAAGTATAAAGAAAAAGTACTTTCTTCTCGCAAAAAAGCTCTTTTTTTCGATAACACAGGCTATAACGAATTCCAACTACTTTCTTATGGAATTAAAAAAAGCAATATCAACAATAGCTACAATTTATGCACGATTTGCAATAAAAAATTCCATTCATACCGTCGAGATGGGCAAAAAGCACTCCGCCAAGCCACGATAGCCTGGCTACAATAAATATTCAACAAATTTGATATTGACAAAGACTTAATTCGATATATTTTATATCTTACCTTGTTGTTGTTATTAGATCACTTAAACGGTGGGGAATAGTCTTATGCCAAATACCGAAAATACAGCCGTTGGCAAACAACATGTGGTAGAGCTTTACGGTTGTGATAAAAACATTATCGATGACATGAAACATGTTGAAGCAATCATGATTGAATCAGCACATCGAGGAAATGCTACCGTTGTTGCACATGCCTTTCATAAATTTTCACCTCAAGGAGTCAGCGGTGCCGTTGTCCTAGCGGAGTCACATATTGCTATGCATTCATGGCCAGAATATAATTATTGTGCCGTCGATATTTTTACCTGCGGAGACCAAGCAAACAACGATGTCATACTAAAATATCTTAAAGAAAGTTTTCGAGCTACGTCATATCATGTTGTAGAGCTTGAACGCAAAGCGCTGCCAACGCCTATACAAAAAACTAGTTCTTCTGAAAAAATCTCTCACCAATCTATTTAAAAATTCTAAAAAAGGGAAAAAAGAAAGATGTCTATCAATCTCATAACTCACGAAAATGCAAAAAACGTTGCCGCAAATCTTGACGTATGGGGAACATTAAGCAGCATCGATGTCAAAAATTGCGACCCAGAAATTATTCGCAATGCTGAAAAAATCAAAGACTATGTCATTAAGCTTTGTGATTTAATCGAAATGAAACGGTTTGGAGAATGCCAAGTTGTACACTTTGGTGAAGATGAAGTAGTTGCCGGATTTTCGATGACACAACTTATTGAAACGTCTCTTGTTTCTGGACACTTTGCTAATCTTACAAACACAGCATACATCGATATTTTTAGCTGCAAACCTTATGACCCACACGTAGCTGCAAAGTTTACTCAAGAATTTTTCAAAGCCGAAAGTTTTAGCTTAAACGTTTTATTACGAAAATAAATATACACAAATAAATGTAGGATACAAAATGCTTCATGACACATATGAAACAACAAAACACGTAAACGTAAATAACAATCTTGTTTTTCAAGAACAATTTAACGCCATGGGCGGCATGCGGGTTACTGTTGCCATTAAAGATGTTCTTGAAGTTTGTACCGGACCGTTTAAAGTTGAAGTTTATCAAACTGTCCCATTTGGCAAAATGCTTGTCATTGACGGCGTAATACAATTAACCGAATTCGATAACTTTGCGTATCACGAAATGATCGCTCATGTACCAATGAACGCTCATCCCAACCCAGAACGTGTTTTAGTTGTTGGAGGTGGAGACGGCGGTGCTCTTAAAGAAATCCTTAAGCATGACTCCGTCAAAGAAGCCGTTTTGTGTGAAATCTCCGAAGACGTCGTTAATTTCAGTAAAAAGCATTTTCCTGATATCGCTTCAGGATTTAATGACCAACGAACAACGTTACTTATACAAGATGCTGCAGAATATATCAAAACCAAAGAAAACTATTTTGACGTTATTTGCGTCGACTCTTCTGATCCAGTAGGGCCTGCAAATGTTTTATTCACAAAAGAATTTTACCAAAATCTAGAACGAGCTTTGACATCTAACGGCATCGTAACGACGCAATCAGAGTCCATGTTCTATGATAAAAACTTAATTGCCCAACTTTATAGTCAAAACAAAGAAATTTTTGCTCACGCAGGATATTATTTTACACTCGTACCAACATATCCAAGCGGCACAATAGGCTTCTCATTTTGTTCAAAAAAATATAGTTCTACAGAAAATCTTGATCCAAAGCGTATAGAAGCACTTGGGCAACTCAAGTACTATAACAAAGCTATACACACAGCAAGCTTTCAATTGCCTGAATTTATAAAAAGCTTGTTGAAAAAGTAAAATCAAATTTTTCGTTACAAAATTTTAAAGGCTCTTTTAAAACAAGAGCCTTTAATTTTATTCCCCCAAAAAATTCAAAACTCTTGACATTATCAAAACCGATCTCGCATACTTTACATAATTGTTCATTAGAAATGTTTCGAAACTCAAAACCATCTCAAAACGACCTTCCAACCTAAATATTTAATTCATTAAGCGATCACTCTGCTAAAAAAAGTTTTTTTACTCAAATTGTCATACCCAAAACAGTTACCAACGGCAAAAACGCCCAGTTTAAAAGCAAAAACAGATACTTTTGACTAAGTTATTAACAAAGATGTTAGTAACTTCGAAACTAATTCTCGAAACGAATTAGCTGTCGCCGATTAGAACAAAATGTATTGTTTTGAGACAAAGCCAAACACCTCGATACAAACAATCAATTCGTAAATTTTACATAATAATTAAGCTCGCGACATAAATGAAATCTAAAACAATCGTTTAACTTTCAAAGCAAAATCTTATATGCTCTAGGCATATACGAACGTTATGTCACAAAATGCAAAACTATAATTATAATGTTTGAAATATGATACCAAAAATCTACCCCGTCACCGGTCATACAGATCATGTTGGTCCCGAGTCAACATTTGTTGCCATAGCAGGCCTTAAACAAGATGGAACTCAGTTCATTCAAAAAGCTATAGAACACGGGGCAACAAAAATAGTTGCCGACTTAACTCAGAAAAAACACGTACAAGAAGTTTTGGAAAAAAACAAACACGTGGAATTTGTTTTCGTACACAACACGCGCCAATCTCTTGCACAACTCAGTGCTCAATCGCTCGACTATCCTGCTTCAAAATTAAACATAATTGGCATTACAGGAACAAAAGGGAAAACAACGACGGTTTATGCCATCGAACATGCTCTTCGTCATGCAGGCTATAAAACAGCCCTTCTTGGAGGCATAAAAAATAAGATCTTAAATCAAGAAGAAAAGAGTTTACTTACGACTCCATCAAGCGACTATCTACAGATGTTCTTCGCGCAATGCATTACACAAAAAATCGATTACGTCATAATGGAAGTCTCATCTCATGCTTTAAGTTTAGAACGCGTACACGGTATAAACTTTACAGCAGCAGGATTTACTAACTTGGAACAAGATCATTTAGATTTTTACAAAAACACTCAAAATTACTTTAACGCCAAAATGCTGTTGTTTGACAAGCTAAAACCAAATACCCCATGTGTGATAAACACAGATGATCTTTTTGGGAAAAAAGCCTTAGAAAAAATCTTACACAAACAACATCAAAGCACGAACGTGACATGTGCTCTTCCTGTAACTATTTCACAAAAAGCTACCCCTACTCACAGCAAAACACCGCATGTTTCGTTTAGAATTATTCAAAATTCTCTTGCCGGGATAAATCTTGAGATAACACACTCAAACAAAAAATATCTCATGCATAATACGCACATGTTTGGTGAATTCAACGCATATAATCTCATGCTTGCGTTTACTCTTTGTACACAGTTACATATAGACTCACAAGTAATAGCTCACGCCCTTGAATCGTTTCTGGGGGCTCCCGGAAGATTGCAACTACATACGCTACAAAATGGGGCACGGGCTTTTGTTGATTTTGCCCATAACCCGTCATCTATGGAAGCAGTTCTTAAAGCGCTGCGCCCCCTAAATAAAAAACTCATCGTTATTTTCGGATGCGGCGGAGATAGAGATAAAACCAAGCGACCAATCATGGGAAAAATTGCAGCAACATACGCTGATACGATTATCGTTACAGACGACAACCCCAGAGACGAAGATCGTTTAAAAATTATTCATGAAATTCTAACAGGCATAGGACAGGAAAAACGTTCGGCTGTCATTTGTCAACCTGATCGCAAACAGGCTATTGCCACAGCTGCACGCTTGGCAGACGAAAATAGTATTATCGCCCTTCTAGGAAAAGGCCATGAAAATACGTATATCGTTAAGCACGAAAAAAAATATTTTAGTGACCGAGAAGAAATTCAAAAATTCTAAACAAAAACTTACTTTTATTCTTCGCTCACGCTCTTATTTTCATAATTCTTTTGCATAACATAGTACTTCATATAACCTGTATTACGTGCTCATTAAAATCTATATCTAAAAAAAGGAGATCAAAACATGAGAAAAACAAGCGTTATTAAAATTTTGTACTCAAGCTTATTTTTACTTTTTTTATGTAACAATCACCTAATAGGAACAACAAAACTTCAAGTTAAAAGTCTCATTCAACAACCATCGACAACAACAGAATCTTCTGTGTCATTTGGTAAAACAGCATTTGCAAGCGATGGCGATAACCCTGTTTTATTTGTCGGAGCCAAAAAGTTTACACCGTCAGAAGAAAATTTGGCCAAAAACTACGCTTTAGCACAATTAAAATTACTTGATGGAGAAAAAGCACATTTTGAAGCGCTCGGTGATAATATTGCAGAAGAACAAGTTCTTCTTTTGGCTGTAAAAGAAAATAAATATCCTCTTTTTACAACAGAAAGTAAAAAAACATCAGTATTGCTTATCGAAAACTTTGATACAAAAAACACGATCGAAACAGAAGACGAAACCCCCAAAGATGCCAATGGCGATGCTATCGACAATCCAATCGCAGCTCTTGCCGCATCAAAAGATTATATTTTTGCCGCCGTACCAGAAGCAGGAACATTATTTGGTGCAGATGATGCAACAAAGCGAGGAATCGCTGTTCTTAAAAAAAAATCTGGAGAAAGCGACGATGATGAAGAACCTGTATACACCCTTACACAAATAGATGCCCCCGCACTTAACCATGAAGCAGACACAATAAGAGCTCGGCATCTGGATGCCGGGGTAACAGAACGACTTATTGCATTTCATGGAGCACAAAGCGGCAAGGGCATCACACATGCTCGTATTGGCAACGACGCTGCAATGTGGTGGGAGCCAGAGCTAAAACGCTTGTACATTGGGCTCACCAATGTTCACCGAAATGACAACACAAAAGAAGGCGGGGTGCTTGGCGTTGCAATGGGTTATGTTGACCAAAACGGAGGCTATTATCGAGACGGAGCTTTTGACTTGACACATATCATACGAACACCCAAAAAAGATTTATTCTATGGCACTAGTCAGAAAGAACAAAAAAACATACACAATCGCATTATCGGGTTTTACTATGATCAAAAGACAAATCTAACAGAAGTCTCACACAAAGGCACAAACGAAATACAAGTAAGTATCCCTCACATTAGAACCATGCACACAAGCACAAACAAATATTACTTAATCGTCAATAGTATCATGTCAACAAATCCAGTTGCACTTGGTAATACGATTTTAATAGACGCAGAAGATTGGGTCTACGCGCTCCCATTAATCTCAGACGACAGCGATAAAGCAACAAACGGCACTATTGCTCGCGTAAAAAAAACAGACGAAGAAGGCGTCCCTGAACTTGACAAAAATAATAAATTTCAAACTCCCACAGAATTTGATCACATGCCAACCCGAGATCATGTGCCTGTTTGTGTTGGAGGAAAAACAAACCCCGTTGCTGGTTCATGGATCACAGACCTTTTTGTCAACGGCGACTCTGTATACATAGCGCTTGCTGGACCAAAGAAAAAAGATGCCGGTATTTTTAAAAGCACCGCTATTTTCAACAAAGATGGCTTTATCGCCGGCTGGACGCCTTCTGAACGCGTTATGGGTTCAGCCATCAAAGTTTTTGGCGCCGGGCTTGATATAAAAACCGGAAACTTTTACTTCATCAGCACCGGTGGCGATGATGACCCAACACAAAGCGCTTCGTCAGATACTGGTGAAATTACAACATGGGGAAAAGGGGAAACAAGCTTGCAAACAAATACAGACACAGATACAAATACAAGCACAAACAAAGAAGAACAGTATTTACTCAGCAATGCCCTTGCTGATATTTTTGACCAAGAAACAGGCGGGGTTCATGAGATATTTAATTTCCCCCGCAAAACATTCGGCTATGCAAATCTTTCAATGCTTGTTGCCCTTGGATATGACAGCGTTGCTCTTATTCAAACAGGCGCTATCGACGATGGTGAATTTAAACCAACACAAAAATTCTCAACTAAAGACCTAACAATCGCCGGCCAAAAGATAGACAAAACGATTATTCTCTATTCAGACCAAAAATTAAAAGACATCGCCCCACTCTGCCAAGCAACTGTGGCAAAAGACGGCTCTATCTTCGTCGGGGGATATCACGGCGTCGCCAAATTACAACTAGCAACAGGGCAAACAAGCCTTAAAGCCGCAGCAACCGGCAAGTCATGGGACCGATTTGCAGAAAAAATCATCTCAAAACCCGTCTTTGGCCTAGGGACAGGGAAAGTTAAAAAAAACGAATCTGTCATTATTTTGACACAAGAGAAACTGTATACTTTTAACGTCGCAAGTGATACCAACGCTACTTATGAGCCAACAGTGTCTGGTGGCTCTGACCTTGTTGTCATGAGTAACCCATCAGACACTGATAACAGTGTGGGCGTTATTGCAACAAAAAACGGGATTCAATACACGACAGATTTCCAATCGCTTACTCCAGTCACCCATAGCCCATCGGGGATAACAATTCAATTGCAACAACTTTCAAACATAAATAGCGATGGGCAAGCAACACTCCCAAGTACAGTCTATGCACTTGTATTAGGACAACGACAAGCAGAAGATGGTGAAGAACTAACAGACGCTCAAAGCTCTGAAATAATCCCCCAGGTATATCGCATTGCAGTAACAAAGCCTAATAGCACAGTAGAAGCTCAAACTATCGATACGAAAAACGATGGGAACAAAAAGATTGTCGCTCAACCATTTTTACAACTCAAAGAACTGCGCACAAAAATAACAACCGATGGCTCTCTGCTTTTCAATATGGTCCCTAAAAATAATGGTTTAATAGATTTCGTTCGCATTACCCCAATCTCTTCTGAAAAATTAAGTTCAAACGTACTAAAAGAAGAAAAGTCTATTCTTAACGACCTTGATCTTGATTGGGAAACAAGCTTTCATGTAAGCACACTTGCGCGAGATACAGCATCTGGAGCGTGGGTTGTGCCTGGCGACTGGGGGGTACGTGTTAATAGATAATTGGTTACGGCTTGCAAAGCGTAAACTTTTTGTTTAGCCTTAACGAACATTGTCTTTTTTTGTAAAAATAAAACGTAATAAAATTAATCTCAAGCAAACTATAATGGGAAAAGTATATCATGTATATTTTAGAAGGAAATATTGGCGTCGGCAAATCAACATTCTTAGACTTGCTAACTCAAAATTGCCCCGAAATATCAATCATTCAAGAACCTTTAGATAGTTGGAATAATAACACACACGGCAAATCACTTCTTGAAAATTTTTACAATAATCCTAATCGATGGGCGTATACAATTGAAACAATGGCCATGATTACTCGGGCAAACGATCATATAGAACAACAAAGCAATGCTAATCATAAACGCATCATGGAACGGTCTATTTATTCTGGTCATTATTGCTTTGCTCTTAATGGAAAAAGTAGCGGCTATTTTAACGATATTGAATGGGAAATATATTTAAAGTGGGTCGATTTTTTACTCCATAAAAATTGCCAGCCACCTCATGGGTTTATTTACTTACAAGCATCCCCAACAACCTGTATTGCTCGGGTAAAAAAACGTAATCGAGTATCAGAAAAAGATTTGACCCTTTTTTATCTGAGACAAATACATGACAGACATGAGGCATTTTTGGGCGAAAAACAAAACGTTCATGAATGCTTAAAAGATGTCCCCGTTCTTGTTCTAAACTGCGATCAAGAATTTGAACAAGATAAAGAAGTGATGCGCAATCATGGGTTACGTGTCCGAAATTTTTTAGAAAAAACACAGATGCAACAAAGAATATCTAAAGCTAAACACTCGTCGCCAAACGTACAAATTTAGAAAACTAAAACACGGGTGATAAAATTATCACCCGTGTTCTGCTATCTTCCGGACAAAAAATACTCCCCACTCACCCCATGCATGGTTACTCTTGCTAGGCTTTGTATAATATTTTTCTACTCGAAACCCATTATTTTTTAACAACTCATAAAATTCTTCTTTTGAGTAATAGAAAAACCAACGCCCATCTTTCCCAACACATTCTCCCTCTCCATGTGCCAACGATATAAAGCCAACCCCTCCAGACACAAGAACGCTATTTATCGCACGCAAAGCCTCGTTTATTCTTTCGTGAGAAACATGTAACAGGACAGCCGCTGACCAAAATCCATCAAACTTTCTTTTGAGCGACGATAGCTCATAAACACTCATGTTAAGAAATTCGCCGTCAGGATTTCGCGTTTGAGCCCGTTCAAGTAAACCCTTTGATGGGTCAATACCTGTATAATCACATCCAAGCCCTATAAACTTTTGGGCTTCTACGCCCTTACCCGAACCAATCTCAATAATACTCTTGCCCAAATTTTCTGAAAGCATTTTGAAAAAATCATTAACCTCTTCTTGCCAAAAAGAACGTGGCTTACTTACTTTTTCATACTTTGACTGCCAATCATGTGCATGCTCATCATAAAACATAATCGTATTTTTCTCTTTATCTTTACACATATCAAACTCCATTGATTTTTCAATGCTATCAAAAATATTACCTGCACTCTTGTCTACAAACTCAAGCACACTATCAACAAGAAAATCATATGTAAACTTTGCCATCCCATCAGCAGAATAAAATTCACCAAACGTCTTTTCTACATACTGTTTTGCCCAACATGCTCTTTTCTCACTTCTTTGCAATCGTTTATTTCGCAAAGCATCTCGCTCTAGAAGCACAGATAATGGGGCATATACCAATACGCAAAAACATTTAAGATTATCTTCAATCTTATCAAAAGTTCCCAAAAAATCGTCTGACCAAACGTTCGTATCGATAATAATATTCTTCCCAGCCAGTAAGAATTCATGAGCCTTATTTTGTAAATAAACAAGCGCTTGAGCATCGACCTCTTCCCTCGACAAGTTTTTTTCACTCTTATACTTTTCTTCAAGAAGTTCGTCTAAATCTAAGATTACCCAGTCTTCTTTTGTTCCTTGAAATTTTTCATACAAAGATTTTGTTAATGTCGATTTACCAGAACATGATGGTCCGGCTACTGAAACAATAGTCTGAGCCCTTAAACCCGATACAAGAAAAAATCCTAACAAAAAATTTAAAAAGAAACTTGCTCTCACTCTCTTACCTTCATAAATTTTGAGCATAAAAAAAGGGCCTTCGATTTCTCGAAAGCCCTAATTTAAATCCTGGCAGTACCTATTTTCCCAGGCCGTCTCCAGCCAAGTATCTTCGGCGTAATGGTCTTCACTTCTGTATTCGGGATGGGAACAGGTGTTACCCCATCACTATCGCCACCAGGAAATTTTTAATACCATTTAATGTTTCCCAATCACCCCGACCAATCCTGAGTAGATCTCTTAGATCGTATCGAAGGGCACCAGGAAATTTTCTTACTTTTTTATTTCCCCACGTATTTCAAATTTAATTGTGATCAATACAGGTGCAGGCAAGCCTGCACCTGTATAACTTTATAGTCTGATTTTTTGTGTTAATCGATAGCTTTTAATAGCTCATTAAGTATGAGACTCAAAATGCAAATAAAACTTTCGATCTATTAGTACTGGTCAGCTGAACACATTACTGTGCTTACACACCCAGCCTATCAACCTTGTAGTCTTCAAGGGATCTTAAATGTACCATCTCATCCACATACAAACCGAAGCCTGT
>CAZFHP010000034.1:0-14695 GCA_964519365.1 uncultured Pseudomonadota bacterium | reverse complement strand
CAAGGCTGAAAGCCGCAGCCATGGGGTATTAACGAAACTTCGCACACCCTTGCCTCAGAAGGGCGTAGTCGAATGGGTGCGAACGTTTTTCTTGGTACGATTTGCCAATGCTTCCCATCCGCTTTTCCAACCGGTCCAACAAAACCTAACGTTTTAAATCCTGGTAACGCTTCCACGCCTGCCTAACACGCTCTCGTTCTAATCGAGCTTGTTCTCAAACCAATTCTTGATGCTGACAATAGGCTTCACGCTCAACTCTTTTATCATAAAGTCCAGATTCAAGAATACTTTCAAAAATTTGTTCTTGACCGGCTTCTCGGGCCAATTTTAAAACATTATCAAGCGTCTTCTTACTCACGTATTTCAAAAAGCCTGCAAGCAATAACTGTGCTTTGCGCCACTCTCCCTGCAAGCTCACAATATGAAGAGAGCTATTAAAGCATGCACACATATGATGCTCTTCTTCGCCCGCAAAATAATTTTTATGCCTCACAAAGAACCATTTACCTCTCTTTTGAGAAACAATTGTCCAGAAAACAGATTGTATTTTGGGACTCCAGCTACTTGAAATCTCTGTAAACTTTTGTGCTCGTTCTTTTGCCGAAAGCTCCATAATTTGTTCCCAACCCAAAGGCTTTGGGAATCTTGCCATTCTCATGTGCCATGAAGATTTCATGGCACCTAACGAACCAGAAAAAAATATAATACACATAAGCCCGACAGTATATATTTGTGTGATATATTTGCTTGTATTCATATGTTTATGCGTTCTTGTTTATTGTCTATTGCTTTCGTTTGGTAACAATCTCTTTACATCGTTGGCACAAAAGACCCTCTTGAGGCACGGGATCAGCAGAGCTAGCAATCTCAAGTTCTACCTGTTTGTCGTCTTCATGTTTTTCACAGTGAATCGAAACATGCGCGGTCTTATGCGTTTGGTCCCACTGCCAACAGCGAGGACACTTAACCCCGTCGGCATGTTCAACGTTAACATATGCCCAATCAAGATTTGTCTTTTCAAGAGATTCTGGCGAATCAGCAAACGATACTTGCGATACGATAAACCAATCTTTAAAGAATCTCATACGATCTTTTTTGACGTTCAGGTCGTTTAAAAATTGCTCAAGGGCTGCGATTCCATCTTTTTTCTCATTGTTTTGCGTATCAAAATATAACGTAACTTTTGCCTCAAGCGAATGTTTAATAACGCCTGTTTGACGTTTCTCTTCAATTGCTTTGAGAACAACAGCCCGCAGCTCTTCAAGCAATACCCAGGCCCCCTGCTCTTGAAACTGTGCTGAGAGCGACACCGTATCTTCTACCCGCACACCACGCTCTAAAGCCTTAACGTGATTAGCTTTTACTTTTTCAGTTGTCATACGAACAATGTCGATAAGTTCTGGAAAATTTCGTTCGTGAATAGATTCGTTTTTATCATGTTTCTCGGGCATGTAAAAATCAGACACTTCTTCGGCTAAGAACGATAAAATAGGAGCCATTAGGTGCGTCAGCGTATCAAGTATATGATACATAGCTGTCTGCCCCGAACGTCTTAATAAGCTATCAGGCTCTTCAACATACAGTCGATCTTTTAAAATATCTAAGTACATCGCACTCAGATCGTTTGTACAAAAGTTATTAAGCAACGAAACAACACGTGTGCCATTAAACTGTTCGTATTCTTCTAAAACACGAGCTTGCAGCTCATGCAGACGCATTAAGACATACTGGTCAATACGTAATAAATTATCAAAGCTTACAGCGTCTTTACGTATATCAAAGTCATACAGATTAGATATCATAAAACGACAGGTGTTTCTTATTTTACGATATACTTCACAGATATTTTTCAAGACTTTTTCTGAGATAACCATATCGCTTTCAAAGTCGATACTCGCAACCCATAACCGCAAAATATCCCGGCTATATTTCCCGATAATATCGTTAGGCGCAACAACATTGCCCAACGACTTTGACATCTTAATTTTATTCTGGTCAACAACAAAGCCATGTGTCAAAATAGTCTTTGCGCAGGTCTTTTCTCTGACAATCATAGAGCATAATAGTGAACTTTGAAACCATCCCCTATGCTGATCAGACCCTTCAAGATATAAGTCAGCTGGCACACCTAATCGTTTGTCTTTGTCTAACACTGCCATATGGCTTACCCCTGAGTCAAACCAAACGTCAAGAATGTCACGTTCTTTTCTGAACATACCGACATCGTTATTTTTACATGCTGGGCAACAAAAGTCTTTTGCCAAAATACCTGATGCTTGTAAATCTTTAAGTGTTACTCGGTCCCAGTATTCGATGCCTTCTTGTTCAACATGATCAGCGATAGCTTTAACGAACGTTGCGTCAATATGGGCATGATCACATGACGTACAAATTATTGCCGGTATCGGCACATCCCACATACGTTGACGAGAAATGCACCACTCTGTGCGATTTTTAACAAACGACTCTAAACGCGCATGCCCCCAATCAGGAACGAAATCAATCGATTTCATCTCGTTCAGCGTCTTTTGTACAAGAGCGTTCTTTTCTAAATTACAGAACCATTGGTCTGTCGCTCTGAACATAAGACCATTGCGACATCGCCAGCAATGTGGATATGAGTGGCGAATAGATGCTTTGTGCAAAAGTCGACCCGAGTGGGCTAATTTTTTTATAACCCATATTTGCCCATCAGTGATAGGCATATCTTTAAGCTCTTCTGGTTTGATCTCGTCTGTATATTTACCATCAGCTGAAAGTGGCGAATAAATCTCAAGATTATTTTTAACCCCCAAGAAATAATCTTCAGGACCACACCCAGGGGCACTGTGCACACAGGCTGTACCATCGTCAAGCGTAACAGAATGATCTAAAATTATCGGAACCAATAAGTCGCTATTTATTGGATGAACAACCTTCTGGTCAACAAAAGCCTGCGCATCAAACGTAGCAAGCTCTTTTTTTTCTATCCCAAATTCTTCACAGATTTTATCTGCCAATTTTCTAGCAACAATAAACGCTTCGTTTTCTTTCTTGCCAGCAAGCACACAATACTCAGCTTTAGGATGCAAGACAACCGCTCTGTTTAACGGGATTGTCCAGGGGGTCGTTGTCCAAATAAGAAAGTTAACCGTCAGCTCAGGATTATGCTCATACAAAAACGGCAATACACTTCTAGTTGTCTGCGTGGGCACTTCAAATAAAATATACATAGACGGGTCTTTACGGTCTTTATACTCTATCTCAGCTGCTGCAAGCACCGTCTGACACGAAGCACACCAAGGCACAGTCTTGCCCTTGCGCTCTATGTGCCCTTTTTCAACAAATATCGCAAGCGCGCGTAATATATCAGCTTCATACGCAGGGTCCATAGTAATATACGGCTTATCCCACTGCGCAAGCACCCCTAGATTTTGAAACTCTTGCTTGTGCGTATCGATCCACTTTTGCGCATATTCCCGGCATGATTTCTTAAATTTTATGGGATCAATCGTTTCGCGCTTATTTTCTACGCCAAGTTCACTCGTTACTTTTAACTCAATAGGCAACCCATGGCAATCCCAGCCTGGAACAAACGGGACATGATACCCTGCCATGCGTTTATATTTACACACAATATCTTTAAGTATCTTATTAAACGCTGTTCCTATGTGAATATTACCATTGGCATACGGAGGGCCATCATGCAACACATAACGCTCTCGTCCCTCGTTGCACGTCATAGCTTTTTTGTAAAGCTCGCTTTCTTGCCAACGCTTAAGTAACTCGGGCTCTTTTTCTTTTGCATTTGCCCGAATCGAAAAGTCTGTCTTTGGAAGATTAAGCGTATCTTGAAACGGGTTTTTATTTTTCGTATCTTTTTTACTCATACTTCTTTACTCATACTTCTGGCACCTAATTTTTAACAACCATAAACTTTAAAACTCTCGCTAGCCCATTATTTTATCAAGATTTTAACAGGTTTTGTAAAAGTTATAAAATTAAAGACCAGAAGTAACAAAAACGCTATATTCCCTCGATTACCTAATATTACCTATTTACATCACGGGCTACATGGCCCGCATGATTTCTTATCGTCGTGTCTACCCCAAAGCCCAAAAGTATTCTCATTATTTTTTTGTATCTTTTCATAAACGCATAATGCAACGGGGTATTGCCCTGTAAATCTTGAATATTAACCCACTGCGTCTGTTTCAGCTTCGTTAATACTTTTAGAGCCTCTCGAACATCTTTTACGTTACCAGCTTTGGTTGCCTGCAACAAGTTAAAACCATAATATACTCCAGAGAACAATACGATCATACGCTTATACCCTGACATAAATAACGGGTCACCTTGTGTTATCTCAAACGATGCCTGTTTGGCTTTATTGCGAATCATGGGATTAGCCCCATGCAAAAGAAGCATCAAAACAACTTTCTGAAAAACGTCCCCTTTGGTCAAGCCTAAGATATTTGACATGGCAGCGCAGTGCAACGGGGTCGCCGTCAACCCATAATTGCTTATTGCGTTCACATCAGTCTCTTCGTCTACCAAAAGCTTGGCCATTTCTTCTAGCCGCCCACAATGCGCAGCATCATGTAACGGCGTCCTGTCATTTTCAGAGCTTTCAAATTGCTGCCAATATTTCGCATCACAGTACCATGGCTTTTTAAACATGCCATCACAAAAGCCCGTTAACAAGATACTCACAAGTATTACGTGTGAAAAAGTACGAAACAATCTTCTCATGATCCTCCCCCTATCGTTACCAACTATAATCAACACACAAGCGATAAATAACACACAAGTGTTAGTATAGCAAGACACTCACACAAAAATAAAACGTTCAGAAATTCGTGTTTGTAACCCCTTTAGACAAAGCTCCGGTAGAAACCCGTGGAACGGGTGACGTAGTGCCAACCCATGCCAAGGCTGAAAGCCGCAGGCATGGGGCATTCCGGAGCTGGGGCTACAAACAAAACTATATGCTTAAAAATCAATCGAACCTAGCTATGACAATCTTCGTCGACATCGCTATCGCTATTTTTGCGAAACATCTCATGTGTCTGAGCATGTTTCCTAGCAGCAGCTCCTAAAAGCTTTTTTCGAAGAACTTCGTTTTTTATGTCAAACTCTAAAGCAATCACATACGGATCAGCTAATCGATATTGATCTTTCATCGACACATGAGCTTCAGGATTTAAAAACAAAATAATATCTCTTACGTAACATGTAATTGTTGGATCTGCTCCAAACGCAAGAAATACGTCAATAACACTCAAGTCTCCACGCTTAGAACAAGGATTTAACGCTGCAAGATGTAACGGAGTTATTGTGCGAACCATTCTGTCGCTCGTAACCGTCCAACCGTTAATAAAGCGATCAAAACAGAAATCCCTCTTTTATCGCAGTTAAAAACCCGCTGGCCACTTAGCTTGAGAACCAACGCAACTTGTTTTACGTTGTTTGTTTTAACAAGAAAAGTCAGGGCTTTGCCATCGCCATGCCCAACCACGCCAAAGCACGCATTACCAAGAGAGAATAACATCCCACATAACATAAGCACCAGTTTCTTTGTATTCATATTTTCTTAAGCACTTTTTGCACAGATTAACGCTTGTTCTATATCGTTAGTGCTCATTTTCATTCGCTTTACACTTCTGGTCATTTCATCAAGCTGAACAGTGAAATCCCCGGCTCTAAATTGTAGGAATTTACGTATTAACGTCGTTTGGCGAGCTCGCTCAGCTCTTACTTGTTCAAACACAATCTGTCGTCGCTCACGTCGCTCAAGCCCTTCAATAAGTTCCAGCATTGACAAAAGCCTATCGTTATCTTTATCAACTTCTAACACTAATTCATATGGCGTAACCAATCGACAATCGTTATCTGTAATCATCACTTCTTGATCAAGAAACAGGTTAATCGCAACAAGATCACATTCAATCATTGCCTGGGCACCAAATGCAACCAATACGTTAATCATACTCATATCGCCACTTTGAGCCAAATCATTTATTACAGCCAAATGTAATGGCGTTATCGTACAGTAAAAAACGTTATAATCGAAAAACCGGCCATTAACAAAGCAATTAAACTGTTCATCATCTTTTGCCTGTTGCTGTGCCTGCTCAAGTAAAAATCGAACCATGCCTGTACTTGCATGTTGCGCTGCAACATGCAATAAATTTATCTTCTCTCTTCCGTATAACGCAAAAATATCCGCCCCATTGCGTATATACTCATGAGCAATATCAACTCGATTGGCCCGAACAGCATCAAAAAGATACCGTTTTACTTTTCTTTTTCTATCTCGCCGCGCATGTCTCTTTTGGTTTTTTGCTCTTCGCTTTTCTTGCTCTTTTAATGTCTGTTCCCATGATTTATTTGACGACATACCTAAACAAGCGTTGCTCAGAAAAATACTTCCTACACATAAAATAAGTACACGTTTTGTGCTCACAATTGTCTCCCATGTTTACAAGCTCTTCGTTTTCTTTGTTCGTATTTTAGTCTTTTTTTATTCACAACCGACGTCCACCCGTTATCTGCCGAAGCATCTTCAAACGATATGCCTAATGCCCTCAACTCTTTCATCCATGTTTTAATTACCACGTTAACGTCATTAACAACATAATGTGCTTCTGGGTTAAGCAACTCAATAGCCTGGATCAAAAAATCAGAAAAATTAACCCCATGAAAAACCCGCGAAAACTCGCAACAATCTCTAGCCAAATCAAACGGTGTCTTTTGCTTACAAGCTCCTCCCAAATAAGCTGTTTTAATATCACGTCGCGCCCCAACTGCAAGAAGAGCTTGTATTACGTGTGCGTTTGGAATTCTTACGTTAACATCATGTATAGTGCTAGGCACCCCACTTGCCGCAATATGCAATGGTCTGTGTCCCCATTTAGTCAAGCGGGCATTAACAAACGCATTAAACTGCTCGCGATTTTCACACGCTCCCCAAACACGAATAAGCGTTGACTTAATAGCTTTGACATCACCCTTCGCTATGGCCTGCTCAAAACTTGGGAGTATTTTTTTTTGCCAGCTCGCCAACATCCCAAAACTTATCTGCGTATAACCAGCCGCAAAAAGAAAACACACCACTGCAACAACTTTTTTCACACCACAATCACGTATCATAATAAGGCCCTTTCTCAAACCCTCTCAAAGATTTTTCTATCACATCGCTCGACATTATACTCTTCTTGTCGCACTGACTGTCAAGACTTAACAATAAATAAAGCCCCGGCTTTTGCAGGGGCATCATATTGAGTTACAAATTTTATACAAAGTGTATTATAAAATCAAGACAAAAGTATGTCATAAGTGAATCAGGAAATTCAAAACCCCTACAAATAAAGACATTCTTTTTCCTTTCCGTTCGCCCTGAGGGCGAGCCGAATGCTTTGCACAGGCGAGCGTCTCGAAGGGTATCATTAAAATTACACGATTTTTCAAAACCAAAGAAAGTTTGATAAAGTCAATGAAAAATTTTAATCCCACCCCGAACATACTACGAACGTAATTGTTCAGAAACTATGTTACAAAAGTATACACCCACACCCTTCACCCGAAGTTTTTTCCCTAGTTTCTGTCCTTGCTGGCGAGGGCTTTGCTCGTGTTATCCCAGGGGGGTTGCTATAAGCAAAATCATCATCCAGAGAGATCTCGTGAAAAGTATGCTCTTCTTTGCTTGTTTGCTCCCGTCGAATTCTTTCTTCTTCTGCTTGTTTTTTCAATCGCTCTATTTCATACTTTTTCAAAATTTTAAGACCAAATAATTTTCGAAGTTTATTATTCGTGCTTTTCTTCGCAAGATCTTTCTGCGTCTTGCCATCAAAATTATATATCTCAGTTCCTGCTTGATAATTAACAACAAGACTCTCTGCAATCTCGTCATATTCTAATTCAAGCGAATAATGTAACGCCGTATTTCCAAAAACATCTCTTGTATCAACGCTAACACGTGTGGCCAAAATACTATCCATAAGCTCACTGTTTCTCGCCTTAACAGCGTTCATTAAGGCCTGGGTAAGGTCTAATTGCATCCCATACGTTTTACAAAAGCCAAAAACTCCCACACACACACCCAAAACAAACACTCTTTTAATTTTATTCATTGTAACATCCAGGGTAATATCCAGGTAATATCCAGACAAAAATTAAAAACCATACATACACACATTACACAAAGCACGCAACACACGACACGTATAATACATGCTCTTGTGAAGATATACGTTCTATTTATAACCCTGTCAAGAAAGCAGCTTTTTTATCTCGTTCTGAAACGCTCCTCTTGATAACCCCAATCTCACCTGCTCGAACTATCATCAGAGAAAAGGGCTCCTGCAGAAAAAAATTAAAAACAAACGCGTAACACTTCAAAATCAAATAAAAACTTCGCAGGCGCCCTTTTCTCTGTAATTGCCCCCCGACAATGTCTAAACCCGCCTACGCCAAGCCCCCTTCGCCTTCTTTGATTCGGAGCCCAGGCGTGGCGACAGCGAGGCTGGGCAGGACAACTAAGATAAGATGGATAAGAAAAATGTATTCCAGCCATAGCTGCCAAACATAAACATTCTTCACAACGTAACGTACAACAAAACACGACGTCCCTCCTGCTAACACAGTTGACCTGTTTGTCATCCTCGACTCCGATCGAGGATCCAGGGCGATATTCGACAATACAAAAAGCATCAATTTCATCTTGCCCTCTTCGATACACCACATTCAATTCGTTTGCCCCGAATGACAAACCGCCGCCCTCTTCTTCTTCTTCAGTGCTGTGCTTGCTAAAATTATCAGACACAATAATTACACTTACCCCAAGATCGCCCGCTATCAAAAGCAAAAAATACTTTTTGCAAAAATCAAAAACCAAAACCCTCAAAACAAAATCTCATAAAACAAACACCCTCCCATTAAAATTCGCATAAACAATTGCTAAAACACCCCCAATTTCTATATCCTAACGTTAGGGAAAACAATAATCAAACCAAACCAAAATAATCCGTAAGGGGGGATCATGAAGTTCATTAAATTTCGTTTTAAAAAAACATCTGTTACGCACATCCATTACCTCGTTCTACTCTCGCTTTTATTCTCAAGCGTTTTATTACTTTCACTCAAAGCAGCCTATGCCGGGCTCGAGCAAGACACAATAGTCACAACAACCTCAACAACAGCACATACACACCTAGCACCAACGCAAGAAACACACGACCAATCACTGACAACAACGCTTGCCAGCATCTTAGACCCAGTCATACAGAACAACCTGAAAGAAAAAGAAAAAGAAGAAGTTATTCAGGCACTTGTGCAAATCGCCCAGTCTATTAACGCAACCCGACCATCTAAAAATTCATCAAGCACGCTAAACGCCCCAAGCACATCAAACCCTCAGGCCGTAATAAACACCATAAACCCACCAGAAAAAACCGAACCCAAAAACGAGCCCATGCCAGCAGACATATCGTTTCTTATCGCTGACATCAAGTACAGTAAAAACAAGCTTAAAATTCTGGAATTCGGCGAAGGAACCCGCTCTCGTTTCTCAGGTTACGACGCCCTTCACGGCCGGGGCAAGATATGGTCGCTCTTCTGGAAGTATCTTAAACAATTTAACATCCCAATCTGGTACGTCGACCCAACTCTAAAAACAAAAACTGCTCAAGATGAAATATCTTTCCATGAATTTAGAGCCATGGGCGGACGCTACGCGTCAAGCCTAAAGCGATTACGCAAAACCCCATTCTTCAAAAGCCGTAAGAAAAAAACATATGATCCAAAAGATATACGTACGTACAAGGGTATTATCATGATCCGGCACCGGGCCGCACACAGCGCATTCGTCAAAAAATTCATGCACAAACATCCCGGCTTCCTGTTTCTAAACACAGCAGCCGCACCGCATGTTAACAATAAGTATCGAACAAGCATATTATTCAAAGACGAAGAGCTCTGGCCCTACAGACCCCAATGCAAAGTATATCCAAAAAAATATCACGAGCACCTAGCACAAAATATTATTCGCGATTTTAAATGCTCTACGTATGTTATTAAGCCATTAAATGCGTTTAAAGGCAACGGTATTATCATGACCAAGAAAAAAAGACTTGATAATTATCTCAAGAATATTATCGAAAAGACACAAGCAATCCGTTACTCCCGCGACCCATCTCTTTCCTACTGGGCACGCGATAAAAACTCAAAGTTTATCATCGAAGAATGCGAAGCATCAAAGTCTGTGTTTGTCAAAAACAAAACATACGATGCAACCATGCGCATGGTCTTTGCCCTACACTATAATCATGACAAAATTCACGTGACATTCTTAGATGGCTATTGGAAACTTCCAGAAAAAGCTCGCGAAGAACGAGGAACACTTATTCAAAAGATAAAATCAAAAATTGTTCCCGGGAAGCAATCGTCAGCAAAAATAACAGAGATCGACAAACAAAACGTTAAAAAGATCTTGCAGGACTTGTTACCCAAGCTTTACGTAAAAATGCTCTCACACAAAGAAACGCGCAACAGCAAGCAAACGGCACCAGTCACGCATCTAACATCGTTATTCAAAAAATAACAGGGTTTGTTGACTTTACATGTAAAATAGTTTTATGTAGAAATAGTTTTTACGTTTTACTTTAAAAAGGGGACCCAGACTATGAAGAAAGCTATTTCTACACGAAACATAGTACTTAATATCCTACGAGCAGGCACACTCTGTACAGCTCTTTGCATGCCAACTCATGAACTTGCAGCAAAGTATATACCCACACAAAAAAGCAAACTCACACAAACACGAGCAAACACACGAAATTTAACCCGCCCATCAACAAAAAATCATCGTCTAGACAAACCACTCTGTAAAGCTGCACGAAAAGGCAATATCAACAAACTCATCTCACTTCTTCAAGAAGGCGCAGACCCAAACACTCAAGATCATCATGGCATGACGCCCCTACATCATGCCGTTCAATCACGAAAAATAAACAAGCTCAAAATAATAGAGCTTCTGTTAGAATGTGGCGCCAAACCAGATATCATAGCTCAAGATGGCATGAGCGCACTTGACCTAGCGCTTCTTAGCGAACAAACAGAGATACAAGACATACTGATTAATCATACACACGAATACGCCCAAGAAACACGAGCAAAAAAATCATACGCTCAAAAAGCTCCCTCCCAGCACACCGTCGACATTTCGTTTCTCATCGTCGACATGAAATACGACAACGGCAAACTCAAAGTTCTTGAATTCGGCGAAGGCCCACGCTCATACTTCCAAGGGCATGATAAACTTTTTGGCAAAGGCGTTATATGGGATCGCCTTTGGGATTGTCTTGAACCCTACAATCTCCCAATCTGGTACGTCGGTGAAAAACCAAAAACAACAGGCGAAAAAAAACATATCGCACATGCAAAGCTCAAAAAAATCGGCGGGGAATGCGTACCAAACTTATACACACTCTTTAACGACAAGTATTTTAAAAAAGCTGAAGCAAAAAATATCGATAACAAATATGCGATAACAGACCATAACGGCATCGTCGTCTTTCGACATTACAAAAAACACCCAAACACCAAAAGCGCATTCAAGCGCAATCATCCAAACTTTATTATTCTCGACAGCGCCGCAACCCCACACGTTAACAACAAATATAATACCAGCAAGCTCTTTGACGACGACGAGCTTAAAGACTTTAAACCCCGCTGGAAGATTTATCCCAAGGGCTACTCCAAGCGCCTTGCCCGAAGAATTATAAAAGATATCCCATCAGACGTACTCGTCATAAAGCCCCTAAGCGCAGCCAACGGCTGGGGAATAATTATCGTCCACAAAAACGATTTACAAAAAACACTCGCCAAAATATTCTCGCCCAAAAACAGACCCCAACTAGAACACATACGCGACAAATCATATAGCTACTGGGCACAAGATAATCATCATAACTTTCTTGTAGAAGAATGCGCAACCTCCCAACCCATACGCGTGCATGGAAAAAACTATAACGGCACCATGAGAATAGTATTAGTCATGACATACAACCAAAAAGAAATAAACATGCACGTTCTGGGCAGCTACTGGAAACTCCCGCTTAAACCAATTGACGCTAAAGGCAGTTTAACAGAACGTCTTAAGTCAAAAATTAAACCGGGAAGAGTTTCTTCTGTAAAAGTTAGTCATGAAGATCTGGCAAACGTTACAGGCACGCTTGAAAAAATCATGCCAAAAATTTATGCTAAAATGCTCAACATAACTTAGACTTAAGCAAACACTCGTTAACACAAAACGCTCGTTGCCATAGAATATGCTTCCATACATAAGGGCCATAAAACCATGAATAATCTCGCAAATAATATTTTAAAAAGAATCACCGAAAAGAAACAGCGCTTTGATAAACTCAAACCATTACACAAAGATCTTGAGAAAAACCTATACAACTGGACACGCATAGCGCTCACCTACACATCAAACGCAATCGAAGGCAACACCCTCTCACACCAAGACACCGCTTTAGTCGTTGAAGAAAACCTTACGATTGGTGGCAAAACCGTTACAGAGCATTTAGAAGCAATAAACCATGCGCAAGCAATCGACCTGATAACACAACTGTCCAAAGAAAAAGCCCGCACCGAACTTACGACAGACGACATTTTAGCCATTCACAAGTGCATACTCAAGAATATCGATGATACTAATGCCGGCTCATTTCGCCAATGCTCAGTCAGAATCATGGGTTCACACGTTCCCCGCCCAAATTATCTTAAAGTCCCAGAATTAATCGAAGAATTTATCACCTGGTTAACAACAACAGAAGAACACCCCGCCCAAATTGCAGCCAACGCCCATCTAAAATTCGTGTACATTCATCCATTTACTGACGGCAACGGCCGCACAGCGCGCCTACTCATGAACTTACTATTGCTTCAAGATGGGTATCCATTAACAATCATAGAAAAAGAAACGAGAGAAGCATATATAAACTCAATCGAAAAAGCTTTATCGCAAGACCAGCCCGACGCCTACCATCAGGTTATATTTGAAGCAATAGAAAAAAGCTTAGACTTGTATTTAGAATCGGTTTAAAAACCCATCCCCCTAAACACCATTGTTTAAAATAAATTCAATAATTCAACACAAAACTTCTGTAACACAAAAGAAGCTTAAAAACGTTCTTTTCGGCCCTTTTCTTAACATTATTGCGAAAAACCCAACCTGCTTGGTATAATTTCTAATATCTGATATTAGATTTTATCTTTTTTGTTCGAAAGGCCTTATATGCCAAAGCAACCGTTAAAACGCCACATCGAAAAAAAACTCTTATCTGCGCTTGAGTACATGCCCATTGTTCTTTTACGCGGAGCACGTCAAACAGGAAAAACAACCCTGGCCAAAACAATTGCTCAAAGTAAAAATTATACCTACATGACATTTGACCATCTGCCAACACTCATGGCAGCAAAAGAAGATCCCATCGGCTTTATTGATCGCATACAAAAGCCTGTTATTTTAGATGAAATCCAACGTGTTCCAGAGCTGTTTCTTCCCATAAAAAGTGACGTTGACCAAAATAGAAACCCTGGTCGTTATTTTTTAACAGGGTCAGCTGACCCATTACTGCTTCCACAATTAGGTGATTCGTTAGCTGGCCGCATGCGTTTGATAACACTTTGGCCTTTTTCTCAAGGCGAACGTGAAAACAAACAAGAAACATTCTTGCAAAAAGTATTTACCAAAAACACACTCTCAACTGGCAAGACATTTGTATGCTCAAAAGAAAATATCCTATCTCGCGCAATTACTGGCGGCTACCCACCTCTCTTACAAATAACCTCAGAACAACACCAGCTTGAGTGGTTCAACGATTATGTCTCACTCGTGTTACAAAAAGATATCATGGACCTATCCAAAATAGAGAATATTACACACATCCCAAATCTCATGATGCTGCTTGCCGCACGCGTTGGAGCTTTACTTAACACAGAAGAACTCGCGCGTTCTTTAAAATTATCATCGGTCACCCTTCATCGCTATATCGGTCTGTTAAAAACATTGTTTCTTGTTAACATGCTACCAGCCTGGAATAAAAACATTGGCAAACGCCTTGTCAAATCGCCTAAAATCTATCTTAACGATACAGCTTTGCAGTTATTTTTACTCAACATCGATATAGACAGATTACGTAAAGATCAAACATTAACAGGAAGCGTTGTAGAAAACTTTGTCGTCCTTGAATTACTTAAACAAATCTCCTGGAACGATAGCATGATAAACATGTTTCACTATCGAGATTATAAACGCTCTGAAATCGATATTATTCTAGAAGGTCCAGGGGGTGATATTGTTGCAATCGAAATAAAAAGTAGCCAAACAATAATCACTGACGACTTTAAAAACATTAAACAATTCAAAGATTCTGTGGGGGAAAAATTTCTTCACGGTATCGTGCTTTATACTGGGACAACAGCGTTACCTTTTGGCGATAAGTTAACAGCACTTCCAATCGCTTCTTTGTGGGAATAAAGCTTCCATCCAGAATTTACCCCTGCACAAGATCCATTCTTCTTGCTCATCTTCCGTTCGCCCTGAGCAAAGTCGAAGGGCACGAAACACTTCTAAATCCGTTCGCCCTGCCGTGCCAAGGGTGTACGAAGTTTCGCTAATGCCCCATGGCTGCGGCTTTCAGCCTTGGCA
>CAZFHP010000033.1:0-15923 GCA_964519365.1 uncultured Pseudomonadota bacterium | reverse complement strand
ATCTCTCGTTGTTATCGGCAACACAGACAAATTCGAGCCATCAAAGCTATATACCTGTACCTCATTTTGATCACCCGTAGGAACATGTCCTCCAATGGCTAAATATTTCCCATCCAGGCTCCATGCAACAGAGCGAACAGCATAACCAAAATGTCGCACTGCTATTGGATTTGTCGATAAATGCAAACCATCAAAACGATACACCTCTAGTTCATCGTGCCCACTTTCAGGCACTTCTCCACCAATTGCCACATACTTTCCATCAGGGCTCCATGCAACAGAATTAATCCACTCTCCACACGTTCTACTTGTTATTGGAGAAAGAGATATATTTGAAAACAACGTCTGACCAACGCTACTTAACGTTACGTTATTATCTAAGCACAGCATACCCTTACTTAAACGCATACCTGTATGCGTGGTAAGCAACGTTGCTCCATCAAGATAGATACTTGCCGTTTTGCTGTGTAAGTTTATCAAGCTATTATCTGGCGTACATGGGTAATAAAAGAACGTCGTATTTTTATCAAAGCCAAGCGTCCCACTATCACAGATATAACTTACTTGTGAGCTTCGATACGAAAATTTTGAAGAGCCTGTAACAAGAACGTCGTCGTGAATAAATAACTGCCCGTCTCTGAAAATAAAGTCGTCAGCAAGTGCAAATTCGACATCTTGCAAAGCGACTCGTGCACGATGACCTGTTGGACGAATTATTGGGTTTGCTAAATTATTTCGTGTATTTTTGATACGAATATTCTTAAGCGTTAACGTTACGTTGTTATCAACGACTATACGCGCATGCGGCTCAAGATATAACGTCGTCCCGTGACCGTTAATAATCGTGTCACTTACTATATGCAATTGCTTGTTTTCTGGAATACTAAAGCTACATGACAGAACAAGCGAATAACCGTTACCGTCTATTATTCCCCCGTTTGTTAAATACGCATTTGAGCCCAAATACAAATCGTTTTGTAATTCTATAATCCCAAGATCTTGTAAATTTATATTTCCCGTCACAGGCACAGGTGTGTTAAGCACGAGCGTTTTATGTACCCCGATCGTAAAGCCATTTTTGAAAAACACATAGTTTTGTTCAGTACTGTCGCTTGTATATATTTTATGATCGTCGTAAATTTTTATTGCATGCTTAAACGCATTACTTGAGTTTTTACAGCAATACACAAACGCGTTACTATTCGTTCGCCACAATTGCTCATCAATAACACTTACCCCTTCTTCTAAAAACGAAACAACTGTGTTGCTATTATTTTTGAGATTATACGCAAGAGCGTTACTTGTATTTTTGCAGCAATATACAAATGCATTACTGTTTGTCCTAACCAATCGCTTGCTTAATAAAAGTACGTTACTATTATTCTTAATCCCATAACGTAAACTATTACTTGAATTTTTACAGCAATACGTAAAAGCATTACTCGTGTTACGAATATGCTCTAGAATATTTTCTTTTTCTGTGCCACTAAAACCCTCACGTGTTGACGCACATGCAATAGCGTTACTGTTGGAAATTACAAGATTATTCGTTGGCAAAATACTCCCACCCGGGCTCAATACAAACGAACTTGGATAGTTCTCTCGCCAGGTATCAGAAGACAGGGGGCCAAAGTTTTTAACAATCGAAAATTCCGACCACCCCGTAACTTTTTGTGCATTGGTCAAAACCAAACGATCACTATTTTTGTTTAACACAATATGACCGTTGTAATTTGCAAAGTTAATCGAAGCACAGATATCCCTGGCCATAAATATTAAGCTTACGAAACCGACAAAACTTACTATGCCTACTCGAAAAAAAACGCCAAAAAGCCTCTTCACGCTTTTACCCTTTTTTTATTTTTTTATTTTTTTCAAAAACTCGAATCATCTAAAACTTTGCCAATTATATTCACACGTGCCCCAGCAAGTACTTGTACATTTAAGTCACCGTCTGGCTGAGATGGATCACCAAATATTATCCCGTTATTAAAAGATTGCGAATTTGTATCGTAACAATAACGAGCATCAAATATTTTCAAATAACCAATAGCATCCCCAATAGCAAGATAGTTTCCATCAGGGCTCCAGTCCACGACCTTCAAACCAACCCCCATCGAATATTGAAACACAGGGCTCGTTTTGCTGTCAATAAGAATATGCCGGTCATAACTAAAAATACTAACCCTACCAAAAGCTTCAATCACAACTAAATATTGTCCATCAGGACTCCACTTAACATGATAAATGTTATCGAAAAACATCTGACTAAATACCGGATTAACCTTCGTATTATTTAAAATATGTATATCCATATCAAATACATGAACCTGAGCACTATCTGCTACCGCTAAAATTTGGCCATTTGGATGCCAATTTAAAGACAATAAGTAATCACCAATATCTTGGCTAAATATAGGATTTGTCTGATCATCAAGAAGAATATGCAATGCCAAACTAAAAACTTTTAACATCCCAGTATTAGAACCAGCAGCAAGATACTTACCATCAGGACTCCAATGCAAAGACCATAAATCCGATCCTATATCCTGATTAAAAAGAGTACTTACACTTCCACTGATCAAATCCTCTTTCTTAAATACTTTTAATCGACCATATTTTGCACCCGTTGCCAAATACTTATTATCAGGGCTCCAATGCAAAGACCATAAATCATAGCCTATATCACTATTAAATATTTTAACATTAACTCCGGCTATTAAATCTTCTCGTTTAAGAAGCTTTAGCCACCCAAGGGAATCTCCTGCTGCTAAGTATTGTCCATCAGGACTCCAACTTAAAGACAAAAGGGAGCCTCCAATCTTGTAATTAAATACAGGAGACGCGCTCCCAGAAAATAATTCTTCTCGCTTAAATACTTTTAAAACACCTTCCGTGTCACCTGTTGCTAGATACTGGCCATCAGGGCTCCAACCAAACGAATAAAACGGATCATCCACATCTTGGGTAACAAGAACATTACTAAAATCAACCCCTAATCGTGTTATTCCCGTACTACTTAACGTTACGTTATTATCAAAACACAATAGCCCACGACTTAATCGCATACCTGTGTGTGTTGTTAATAACGTTGCTCCGTCAAGATAGACACTTGCTGTTTTGCTTTGTAAGTTTATTAGGTGATTGTCGTTTGTACTTGGGTAATAAAAGAACGTCGTATTTTTATCAAAGCCAAGCGTCGCAGCATCACAGATATAACTTGCTTGAGAAGATCGATACGAAAATTTTGAAGAGCCTGTAACAAGAACATCGTCGTGAATAAACAATTGTCCGTCTCTAAATATAAAATCGTCAGCAAGCGCGAGCTCGACATCTTGTAGGGCCACACGAGCGCCATGACCCGTTGGGCGAATTATTGGGTTTGCTAAATTATTACGCGTATTTTTGATACGAATATTTTTAAGCGTTAACGTTACGCCATGATCAACAACTATACGGGCATGCGGTTCTAAAAATAACGTTGTCCCATGACCATTAATAATCGTGTCACTTACTATATGCAATTGCTTGTTTTCTGGAATACTAAAGCTACATGACAGAACAAGCGAATAACCGTTACCGTCTATTATTCCCCCGTTTGTTAAATACGCATTTGAGCCCAAATACAAATCGTTTTGTAATTCTATAATCCCAAGATCTTGTAAATTTATATTTCCCGTCACAGGCACAGGTGTGTTAAGCACGAGCGTTTTATGTACCCCGATCGTAAAGCCATTTTTGAAATACACAAAATTTTGCTCTGTACTATCGCTTGCGTATACTTGATGATCGTCGTAAACTTTTATAGCATGCTTAAACGCATTACTTGTATTTTTGCAGCAATAGATAATCGCACGACTGTTAGCTTTTGCTAAAAAATCTTCTATCCCACTAACACTAATACTTGCCAATACGTTACTATTGTGCTTAACCCCATACACAAGTGTATTACTTACGTTTTTGCAGCAATACACAAAAGCGTCACTTGTGCTTTGAGCTAAATCTAAAACTGGCTGAAAATAACTGACAATCGTATTACTGTTATTCTTAAGCCCATAGACTAGAGCATTACTCGTATTCTTGCAACAATAGGCAAACGCATTACTATCTGTTTGAACAAATTCTATAAAATTATCTTTTTCTGCATCACTAAAACCGCCAGCTATTGGCCCATGAACAAGAGCATTACTATTTGAGACAATTAAATTATTCGCAGGCAACGCACTGCCCCCGGGGCTAATTGTAAGCGTGCCTGAATAATTTTCTACCCATTCATTTGCTTGTTTGCTGGCAAGATTTTTAATAATCGAAAACTCCTGCCAACCCGAAACTTTATCGACATTATTCAAGGCAACCTGCGAGCTATCTTGTGCCAACAAAATATGAGCGTTATAATTTGTAAACTCTATTGATGCTCGTACGGGAACACAAAGTATGCCAACAAGTACACTTATTAAACTCACCTGTAAAAAAACTCTCAAAAACCTCTTCACTCTTTTACCCTTTTCGCTTGTCCCTTCTTATCCCGTTCGCCCTGAGGAGTCTCGTCGTAGTCTCGTCGTAGCTTTAGCGTAGACGGACGAAGCCTGTCCTGAGCAACGTCGAAGGGGGTCTTCTTTATCTTCTAAAAGCTCGAATCGTCTAAAACCTTGCCCACTATATTTACACGTGCTCCAGCTAAAACTTGCACGTCTAGATCACCATCTAATTGAGAAGAGTCGCCAAATATTATCCCGTTATTAAAAGATTGAGCCATCGTATCAAAACGATAATTAACGCGATAAACACGTAATTCTGTTAAATCATTATTCCAAGCACCAATCGCAAAATACCTACCATCAGGGCTCCACTCAACATGTTCAACTGGATTACTTACATCAATTTGACCAACATTAAGGTCCGTTAACGAACTTCCATCAAAATCATAAAAACGCACCTCATACTTTCCTGCTGTTGCATCAAGCCATGCACCAACGGCCAAATATTTGCCATCAGGGCTCCAAGCAACACTTTTTACTCCAACATAAACATCTTCCTGTGCAACTTGTGTTAATGTCACACCATTAAAGCTATACACACGAATTTCATTAAGCTCATCACTCAGATCAGCACACCCTATTGCCAAATAATTCCCATCAGGGCTCCATTTAACTGATCTTATGGTAATATCTACGTTTTTACTATGAACATAATCCAACGACATTCCTGTAAAACGATATACATGCACCTCATTCTGTACTGTATCTTCATATATCCCAATAGCTAAATAAGTACCGTTTTTACTCCAATCAACACATCGAACCTCTTGGGACAAACTAAGAGTAGCAACGGGCAAAGACAAAGACGTTCCATCAAAAGAATATACCCGAACATTTGTGCCACTCGTAGTACTGCGTCCAATCGCTAAATATTTACCATCAGGACTCCATGACACTGAAAAAACAGTCGTTCCAACTTCAACCTGAGCGTCAAGAAGATCAATAAGAACCGTCCCATTGAAACAATACACACGAACTTCTTTGTTAACGTTTGATTCTCCACCAATGGCTAAATACTTCCCATCAGGACTCCACTCAACACCGCGACAATAACTTCCAATATCTTTTTGAGCCCCTGAAAGAAGCGATAAACTTACCCCGTCAAATCGATATATACGCACTTGATAATTTCCAGCAGCAAATAAAGCCGCTATCGCCAAGAACTGTCCATCAGGGCTCCATGTAGCACTATACACACTCTGCACAAATTCTACTTGGTCAATAGGACTACTTGATAAAGATGTAAACAATGTCTCTGATGCACTACTAAGCGTCACGTTATTATCCAAACATAATAGCCCCCGACTTAATCGTATGCCCGTATGCGTAGTAAGCAACGTTGCTCCGTCAAAGTACATGCCCGACGTTTTGCTTTGCATATGAATCAAACTGTTATCACATGTACTTGGGTAGTAAAAGAACGTCGTGTTTTTATCAAACCCAAGTGTCGCACTATCACAGATGTAACTTTCTCGAGAACTTCGATAAGAAAATTTTGAAGAACCTGTAACAAGAACGTCGTCGTGAATAAATAACTGGCCGTCTCTAAATATAAAGTCGTCAGCAAGTGCAAGTTCGACATCTTGTAGGGCTACACGTGCCCCATGACCTGTTGGACGAATTATTGGGTTTGATAAATTATTACGTGTATTCTTGATGCGAATATTTTTAAGCGTTAACGTTACGCCATGATCGACAACTATACGAGCGTGAGGCTCAAGATATAACGTTGTCCCGTGACCGTTAATAATCGTATCGCTAACTATGTGCAACTGTTTGTTTTCTGGAATACTAAAGCTACACGATAAAACTAACGAGTAACCGTTGCCATCTATTATTCCCCCACTTGTTAAGTATGCATTCGAGCTTACATTAAGATCGTTCTGTAATTCTATGATCCCAAGATCTTGTAAGTTTATATTTCCCGTAACGGGCACAGGTGTGTTAAGCGCAAGCGTTTTATGCGCATCTACTGTAAAACCATTTTTGAAATACACAAAATTTTGCTCAGTACTATCGCCTGAGTATACTTGATGCTCGTCGTAAATTTTTATCCCGTAATTAAACGCGTTACTTGTATTCTTGCAACAATAGACAAGCGCTGCACTCGTCGCTTTTGAAGATTCGCTCCCCCACAGAATATTTTTCAAAACAAGTATCGTGTTACTGTTATTTTTAATCCCATAAACTAAAGCATTACTTGTATTCTTGCAGCAATACACAAACGCATTACTTGTTGTTCGAGCAATAGGTGTAATATCACCAGCACCAGAAGTTATATACACAAGTGCATTACTATTATTCTTAATGCCATAACGTAAACTATTACTTGTATTCTTGCAGCAATAGACAAACGCGTTGCTATACGTCCGGGCTTTTTCTAAAATATCTGCTTTTTCAGCATCACTAAAGCCACTTAACAATGGGTTGGCCATGATAGCATTGCTATTCGAGATAACAAGATTATTAGTAGGGGCGCTGCTGCCACCAGTACTAATCGTTACAGGGCTTGAATAGCCCTCAACCCACGTACTTGCTAGCGCGTCACCAAAGTCCCGTACAAGCGAAAACTCTGACCAGCCCTTAATTTTTTCAGAGTTTTGCACAACAAGTTTAGACGTATTTTCTTTGAGCACAATATGCGCATTGTAATTTGCAAAGTTAAGTTTTGCACAAACGGGTGCACACACAAAAAAGCTAACGAAAAAGCTAACACAAGAAAAAATTACATAAACTTTTTTCACACCTACACCCTTTTATCTTTATGTACTCGAGTCATCGTGAATGCGCCCATACAAATCAATATGTGCCCGTCCAAGTACTTTTACATTTAAATCGCTATTTGCCTGAGAAGAATTACCAAAGATCATGGCATACTGATCCCAAGAAGCACTTGTTTGCAATAATTCATACACATGAATTTCTTTATGCTCTGTCCCACCGGCAAGGCCAACGGAAATATGTTTTCCATCAGGTGTCCATACAACAGAATACGCTGAAGCCCCTATGTCAACAGGAAGCGCGCCTAAATCAAACAGGCTATCGCCATTGAACCAATAAACTCTTACTTCTTTGTGCGCCCCAGAGTCTAACCCTACAGCTAAATACTTATCAGTAGGATCCCATGCTACAGACCATGCAGTTGCACCAATATCTTCTGATAACACATTGAGATTTGTTAATGTTGAATCAGTCGTACTAAACGAATACACACGAACTTCTTGATCAGCACTACTATCAAGGCCAACAGCAAGATACTTGGTATCAGACGACCAGGCTACAGATTGCACACTTGGCCCCAAATCAGCTGGTAATGCATCTAGATCAGTTAACCCCAAACCACTAAACGCATAAATACGAACCTCTTTATAAGCTGATAAATATAAACCAGCAACAATGTAACTTCCATCAGGGCTCCAATCAACGGAATACACATATGATCCGCTTGTTATACGGTCAGCTTCACTCAAAGAACTTCCATCAAAACCATAAACACGAATATTATCAGTTGTCTGATTAAATCCTGCGACAAAAGCACTTCCATCAGGGTTCCATGCGACAGAAGAAACATTTGTAGCATCAGTTGTACGGTCAAGCTCACTTAAAGTCCCCGCACTAAACTGATATACCCGCACAGCACTATTTGTTTGCCAAAGGCCTGCGGCTAAATAATTACCATCTGGACTCCACGCTACAAACGGAACACTTGACGCATCTGTTGTTTGATATACTTGTGTCAAAGAGCCGCTACTAAACTGATAAATACGAATCCCACTATTATTCTGAGACAACCCAACGGCTAAATAATTCCCATCAGGGCTCCATGCGACAGAATTTGAAGTAACACCTAAATCTGCTGGTAATGCCCCAAGATCACTTAAGTTTTCACTGACAAACGAATAAACCCTAATTTCTTTAGTTGCTCCACTTGATAATCCAACAGCAAGGTGTTGATCATCAGGGCTCCAGTCTACGGAATTCACATAATAAGAAGACGAGTAGTAAATTGAATCTTTAAGACTTAAACTTGATCCGTTAAAAGAATAAACCCGAATGTAACAACTGTGTGGTGCCATCCACGCTAAAAATGTTGCGCCAACAGCAAGATAAGCACCATCAGAACTCCACGCTACAGAATAAGCATCATAGTAAGCACTATAAGTAGACGGCCAATTTGTATAGGTCAAAAATAATGACGCATACCCCGACAACGTTAAACTCGATCCATCAAAAGAATAAACGCGCACATCATTATCTTTACCAACAGCAACATAATTGCCATCTGGGCGCCATGCAACAGAATGAACTCTCACCCCCAAATCAGATGGCAATGCATCAATTTCATCCAAAGACTCGCCCCCCGAATAAACCCTAATTTCTTTATCAGCACTTCCGTCAAAGCCGGCAGCTAAATACTTTCCATCACTGCTCCAGTCAACTGAATGTGCAGAACCCCCGACATCTGCAGAAATCTGGCCTACATAATTTAAGCTTGATCCATCAAACTCATACATACGAACTTCTTTGTCAGCGGTACTGTCTAAACCAACGGCAAGATATTTATCATCAGGACTCCATGAAACAGCATTAACAGACGCACCAATATCAGAATCTAATGCATCAAGATCTGTTAACGTTGCACCACGGCTTGTCACATTAAACGAGTATACTCGAATCTCTTTTGTCGCCGCATCTTCAAAACCAACAGCTAGATACTGATCGTCAGATGTCCAGGCAACTGAGTTTACACGAGCACCAATCTCTACAGGCAAAGCACCAAGATCTGTTAAACTTTGACCATCAAATTCGAAAACGCGAATCTCCTGTACTTCGTTAAGCGCTCCCTGCTCTAAACCAACGGCTAAATATTTCCCATCCGAACTCCATGCTGATGTTTTTACTGAAGCTGCTCTATCTGTCCATGTGTATACCCGTAACTCTTTTGTCGCGCCACTTTCAAGCCCAACAGCAACATAGTTTCCATCAGGGCTCCAATCAACAGCATTTATTTGAGTTCCAATATCAGTATCAATAGCACCTCTGTTCGTCAAGCTTGAACCGTCAAAAGAATACACCTGCAACTCTTGATTCGCACCAGCATCTAAGCCTACAGCAACATAATTACCGTTAGCACTCCATGCTACAGAATAAGCATTAGCTCCTATTTCTACGCCTGTCGTTTTGATTCCCGAAATACTAGAACCCGAAAGAATGGGTGTATAAACCCGTAATTCTCGATAGGCATCAGAGCCTAAAGCAACTGCTAACGTTAAACTAGAAGCCCGCCAAGCGACTGAAAAGGCATTCGCCCCAATATCAGCAGGCAATATCTCTTGATCTGTTAACTCACCCCCATCAAACTCATACACACGAACTTCTTTACGGGCAGCTTCTGCATAACCAACAACAAGAAACGTATAAATCCCATAATAATATGTCTGCCAGGCAACTGAATACGCCGTTGCCCCGACAATTTCAGGCAATCCAGTGTACTCACTTAAACTTGACCCATCAAAAGAATACACGCGCACTTCTTTACCAGCCCCCGTCTGCAAAGCAACGGCAAGAAGATTATTACTTTTCCAGGCAACAGAATAAACGTCTACGCCGAAATCTACCTGATCTTTAGGCGTTAAACTTGGCGCGCTTTTATTAAACTCATATATTTGTAGCTCTTCATGCCCCCCACTTTCTAACCCAACGGCAAGATACTTATCATCAGAACTCCAAGCAACGGAATATACCGTGGCTCGCGTATCAGTAGATAATAAGTCAAGATCTGTTAAACTCACTCCATCAAACTCGTATATGCGAATCTCTTTATCTGCAGCTTTGTCTAGACCAACGGCAAGATACTTACCATCAGATGTCCATGCAACGGCGTTCACGTGCGCACCAATGTCTGCACTAAGCATATCTGAGTCAACCATCGCTGCAAACGTATTAACTTCTTGTTGTGTTCGTTCAAGTAAAATATTATAGGGCTCCTGCCCATACTGAGATATTAATCCTGAACTTACCTGGCTACTGATCGTTACTTTGTTATCAAACGATAATGTCCCGTGCATTAATCTCAATGGAGTTTGCATAGCTTCAAACGTTGCATGATCAAGACGTATTCCAGCCGTTTCACTCTGCAAAGTAATAAGATCACGGTCAAATATCGTCGGGTAATACAAAAACTTTGAGCCTTTATCAATCGTTAACAAACTACCATTTGCAATATGACTTACTTGATTAGAACGATATGTAAACACAGCGTTTTGCCCTGAGACTATAACGTCATCGTGAACAAATAACTGCCCGTCAGCAAAAACAAATTCATCTTCAAGTGCGAGCTCGACGTTTTGCAATGCAATACGTGCCTGAGATCCATTAGATGTAATAATTGGATTGCTCAAGTCGTTATGTGTGTTTTTAATACGCATGTTATACAAACTTAGCGTCACGCTATTATCGACAATAATACGTGCTTGAGAACCAAGCTTAAGCGTATTATTTTTTCCATTAATTTTTGTGTCCCCAATAATACGCAACGTGCCGTTAGCAGGTATCGTAAAATCACCCTGCATGATAACACTATTTCCCTGCCCATTAATACGAGCACCTGGTGACAATAACGCTCCTGAGTCAAGATTTAAATCAGCATGTAATATAATTTCACCATTCATATGGGGATTCTGGTCGATAGCGCCAGAAAGAATTCCTGCGGTGTCAAGCGTTACCGTTCCATAATCTGGAACAACAAAGCCGTCAGCAAACGAAATAAACCCTGATACTTTGTTATCAACACCACGGTCAAACGTATATGGCTCAAGATAATACCCAAAGGTATTTGTAATAGGCTTTGCATGAACAGAGTAATACATACACGTTATCAATACAATTACGCTCATACAAAAGAGTTTTATATTCTTCACGATTCTCTCTCTATTTATCGCCCCATACTTGTCTTTTGTTTTTTACACCGAATCATCATGGACCAATCCACTTATTTCAACCTGCGCCCCACCAAGCACCTGCATATTCACATCACAGTTACTTTCAGAAGAATTTCCAAATGTTATCCCATGAGTAAGATCTTGTTGTCCCGTGTCCCATGTGTATTTGACTTTATACACGTCAAGCTCATTATGCCCCGTATCAGGGGTATACCCGCCAACAGCAAAGTAATTTCCATCAGGGGACCACGAAATACTATTAACAAACGTGCCGTAATTTTCTGAATCAATACGCGCTAAAGACGTTCCGTTAAATTTATAAAGCTCTATTTCGTCACTAGGACTATCATGCGAACCGGCAAGAATATAATTTCCATCAGGTGACCACGCAACAGACCAAACAGAAACACCCAGATCACTCGCAAGAGCATCAAGATCTGTTACATTTGTTCCATCAAAAGAATAAACGCGAATCTCTTTCATAGCCCCTCGTTCTAAGCCGACAACAAGATAGTTACCGTCAGGGGACCATGAAGACGAGCGTACCGTTGCACCCATTTCTGCAGAAATAAAATCTGAAAACATAAACGAATAAACACGAACTTCTTTTCTTGCACTACTACTTAAACCTGCAGCTAAATACAAACCATCCGGGCTCCATGATACAGAATAAACTGACGTCCCTATACTTGTTGGAAAAAGACCACGGTCAATTAAGCTTGTCCCATCAAAAGAATAAACTCGTATCATATACTCAGGAGAACCAAACCCAACAGCCAGAGATTTCCCATCAGGACTCCATGCTACTGAATACGCCGTTGCAACACCCATCGGCCCTATTGCCAAAACACCTAAGTCTGTCAAGCTTGATCCGTCAAACGAATAGACACGAAGCTCACTATTGTAAGTACTCGAAAACAAGGCTACAGCAAGATACTTGTCATCAGGACTCCATGCAACTGACTTTACCGACGCTGAGATATCTGAAGGCAAGGAATCCAGACCTGTCAAGCTTGAACCATCAAACGAATAGACGCGAACTTCTTTATTTGCTCCTGAACTTAAGCCAACAGCCAAATACTGCCCACTAGAACTCCATGACACTGAATTGACAGAATCGCCTATATCTGGCAGCGCAACTAAATCTGTTAAGTTTGATCCATCAAAAGAATACACACGTAATTCTCTGTCTAAATAAGAGTATCCAGAAGGATAGTTATACGAAGAAGATGCAAAACCAACAGCCAGGCATGTGCCTGTCGGTATCCAGTCTAACGATAAGACATTAAACCCAACATCAGCAGGTAGTACATCAAGATCTTTCAGATCATAACCATCAAACGAATAAACTCGCACCTCTTTATTTGCATCATCATCTAACCCCACAGCAAGCCTGCTTCCATCATAATTCCAAGCAAGAGCATTGACGTTAGCACCAATATCAGAACTTAGTGCATTAAGATCAGACAAACTCGTACCATCAAACGAATAAACACGAATTTCTTTATTTGCCCCTGAATGTAAACCAACAGCAAGATTCTTTCCATCAGGAGTCCAGTCAACAACATAGACGGTTGCTCCTATATCAGAACCTAACGCATTAAGATCTGTTGCCGTATTTGTTCCCACAAACGGATACACATATAATTCATGGCTCGTGTTATCCCCTAAGCCAACGATCAAACGATCACCATTAGGACTAAACGAGAGAGAATAAACAGGAACATTGTAACTTTGAACAAACCTTTTCTCTAAACGCGAGCCCGTAAACTCATAAAGCTCAAGTTCTTCATGGCAACTTGTCGTCGCCCACCCACCTACTGCTAGATATTTCCCATCAAGACTCCAGGCAACGGCATGAACTTCGTCTGTCTGACCATACGGCTGTCTGCGTATCGTTTGCCTTGTAAATTCAGCCCCATCAAACTTTTGCACTTCTATTTCATCATGACCAACAGCCGGATATCCCCCGCCAATTAAAACGTAATTTCCATCAGGCGACCAGGCAACCTCGCCAACAGAATACCCATAATCAATACTTTGTATTTTTTTTAACGAAGAATCTGTACGACCAAAATCATAGACTATTACTTTCTCTGTAATATCAACCATATCAAGTTTTGTGACGACCCCTTTATACGAACTATAACTCGGCATCGTTATGTTTTCCCCACCAACAACAATACGATCAAGCGATGGATGCCATGAAACAGAATTAACAGCTGTCATCGACGGAATGTTCCTGTCGATATTGGTTCTAATAAGATCCGAATTTGTTGTATCAAGTTCATAAATATTTAACGACCCAGCTCTTTCAGATTGAGTCACAATTCCTGCAGCAATATACGTATCGTCAGGGCTCCATGAAAAACCACCAGGAAACACAAGCGGAGCTCTAGACGCCGTTAACGTTAACGACAACCCATCGAAAAAATATACATCTATTTTTCTATGCGTTTGCTTTACAGGAACCCCACCCGACAACCACCAAAGAGGCCGCCCCCCAATAGCCAAATGCTGGCCACGGTGGCTCCATGAAACTTCATTCACAAACACATCAAAATCTTGTGTTGCAACTTGCGTTAACGTTGAGCCATCAAAGCTATACACTTCTACTTCATCAAGCCCTTCTCCTGGAAAGCTTGGAGTAAACTTTTTCATTCCACCAACCGCTAAGTACGTACCATGTGGATGCCAATCTAAGGCCCGAACAATCAAGCTTGCTACATCCACGCTTTGAATAAAATCTGTTGGCTTTTCGTAGTCATGTGTTGCCTCAAGCGACAACGTCGACGCTGTCATATCAAAACTATAGACTTCTATTTCATCGCTACTATCGTCTATGTTTTTTTTACCCGCTGCAGCCAAATACTGACCATCAGGCGACCAGGCAACAGCGTTAACTGTTATCCCGTAATCTTGTTTAACAATAGGCCCAACAAAAACGCCGTTATAAAAACTATAGATCTCTATATCTTCATGCTCACACGTTGGCCCAATGCCGCCGATTGCAAAAAGCTTACCCGTTGGATGCCAGGCAACAGCATTAACACGAGTCCCGTACTTACTATTAAGCATGGGACCAGATAATAACTGCCCATCAAAACTATAAGCCTCAACCTTGGCATGCCCAAGCGCTGGCCCATACCCACCAATCGCTACGTGTCCACCATCAGGGGTCCACTTAACAGTATTAAGACGTGTTCCATAATTTTGTGAAATTATTTGCGATAACGACGATTCATTAAAATTATAAATCTCAAGCTCATCATGACCCCCACCAGAGCTTTCACTTGCAAGCGCTATAAAACGACCGTTAGGGTTCCAATCAACAGCATGTACAGACCCCGTTGTTCCTTGATCAGCTCCAGTAGCAAGCGATATAGAATCAAACTTTGTATTAGCTGCGCTACTTAATGTCACACTATTGTCAAAGTACACCGTGCCCTTGGTTAAACGCAAGCCAGTATGTGTTGCTTGTAGCGTAGCCCCATCAAAAAATAAACATGCTTGGTCTCCATCAAGCGACAGTAAATCTCTATTACCTGTACTTGGGTAATAGAAAAACTCAGCGTCTTTCTCGAACATCAAGCACGCGCCCTGGTCTATATGCCCGGGCTGTGTAGACCTATATGAAAACGTCGAACCAGAAATAACAACGTCGTCGTGAATAAATAATTGCCCATCACGAAAGATCCATTCGTTAGCAAGCGCTATATCGACATTTTGTAACGCAAGTTTACCGTCATGGCCAACAACGCGAATTATTGGGTTAGCGTTATTATTACCTGTATTCCTCACGTGCATATTTTTGAGCGTAAGCGTTGCGTTATTGTCGATAACAAGACGTGCATCAGGCTCAAGCTTTAAAATATTCCCGTTGCCATTTATAATCGTATTGCCCGTTATACGAAGCGTTCTGTTTGTTGGAACAACTAAGCTTCCTGTTAATACGAAGCTATACCCATTGCCATTAAAACAACCACCTTGGGGCAACGAAACACTCGAACCTAACGTTAAGTCTGAGCTTAATGCAATTTCACCAATCCCGTGTTCTAGATTAAGCGGGCCAAAAATTTTGCCATGCGTATCAAACGTTACGCTTGCCCCAGCAACAATTGTCAGGCCATTTTTAAACGTCATCAGCCCCTTAACTTCATCACCATCGGCAAACTTTGGATGCTCCATCATGTACCCAAACGTGTTAACAATATTTGCCGCACGGACAGATACAAAATCTTGGGCTAAACTTAAGAAACTTATCAAGAACGTTAGGATAATAACAAACACTCTCACGCTACTCTCTCCCTTTGTCATGACTCAATCAAGTTGAGTACAAGCTCTGAATTTATTTTAAAACTGTCCGGAGTTCCCTTTTCTAATTTTGCGAACATTCTTCAACCCGCAAAGCGGGTGTAGTAGAGTAGCCCATTGCAAGGAGCAA
>CAZFHP010000032.1:0-17060 GCA_964519365.1 uncultured Pseudomonadota bacterium | reverse complement strand
GGCGAGAACGCCTACACGATAACGTTAACTTATTTTGGCCATAGTCACGGACTAACTCCCGACACCAAGCGATCATGTTTCGTTCTTTAATAAATTGATCAAGCTTGCATCGTCTTCCTGGCGATTTAGTACTTTTACATTCAGCTGCTAAGTTATCCGTGATAACATCAAACTCTGTTGTTGGCAATATAATATCTCGTCCCGCAATTATTACTCGTGCACTATTGCTCGCAAACGTCAGGTCAAGATTAAACCCAAGAACTTTTTCTCCCTGCTCTGCTAGCCATACAGCTGACTCTAACTCAAACGCTGGGCCAAAATTCCCCCGAGATATTTTATCAAACTTGTTAAGAACAGACAAAAAAACCGGCGCTCTTGGCTGTATGCGCTCAAGAGCAAGCGCTTTAAGCTCTTGTGTATAAACTGGCTTTAGAGAAAAAAGCTTGTGTGTCGAACGCGCAAAAACAAGCGCTAAAATAAATAACAGAAGCTTAAACGATTTTTTTCTGAACGTTTTTTTTGAGATAGTACAAAACATAGAAAATAAGCGAGAAAAACGTCCTTGATTCCAAACGTTCATAGTCCCCCCCTCTCGTTTGGTCTACTTATACGGTCATCTCAATGTTCGTGCATGAAGATGTATCAAACACACTATTGAGCAATCACCGACAAAGGCGCGCCTATCGGCCTATTTATAAGCTCTTCTCAAACAAGCTATTCTAAAATTAGTGTACTATGCGCAAGACAAATAAAACAATATTTAAAACAAAGACCGAACAAAGCACCGAACATAACACCATCTATTGATTTGAATTTATTTTCCGATATAAAACACGCCCGTACGCTAGGTATGTTTTATGCAAAACTTCATGCGTTAAAACCCCTACCCTATTCTTAAATTTGCTTTTATCCCACAACTCTTTTAGTATTATACGTGTGTATATTACTTTTTAATCTAAAAAGGGGAGAATAGTCATGACACACACAAGTAAGTCCTTCGAATATTTTATGTTCGTCATAGCATTCATATCGCTTATATCGCACACACATGCACATACGAACAAGCTAACAAGCAAGCAAAACAAAATCTTATCTGTCCTTAACTACACGAAAAAAAGTGGCTCCCACTATAACGGAGGCCTGTTTCAATCTGGCTATCATTCGTTTACAATCGATGGCGCTTACTTTAAAGGCCAACGCGAACCATCAATTCGTTTAAAACACATCGATCCAAGTATTTATGATTTTACAGATAAAACCGTTCTTGATATCGGCTGCAACCAAGGTGGCATGCTGTTTGCCATTGTCGATAAAATAAAATACGGCGTCGGGATAGACTACGATACACGTATGATTAATGCGTGTAATAAATTGCGCACGCACTTTAAAACACATCATCTCGATTTTTATACGTTCGACCTAGAAAAAGAGCAACTATCTTTTATCCCAAATCTTCTTCCCCAAACCCCCGTCGATATCTGTTTTCTTTTATCAATGTGCACCTGGTTAACAAATTGGAAAAACGTTATCGACTTTGCACACTCAATTTCCCATGCCCTATTATTTGAAAGCAATGGGGGAAATCAACAAGAACAAGTCGCCTATCTTAAAAGTAAATACGCAACCGTCCGTATGCTCAGTGAAAGTTCAGACGATGATCCTCGTCAAAAATTCCGACAGCTTTTTATCTGCTTAAAAAAATAAGATAAGAATATAGTATTATGAGCCAAACGATTTATACGCTCATGCAAAAACTAATTGCACACACACGTATATTCACACTCGCCTTAGCACTTATCGCACTACACACCATCGCGCACACACAAACAACATCAATCACTAAATACGCCCCGCCACAAGCGCTTATAGACCACCTAGACATCATATTCAAACATATAACGCCTGAAGATATCGACGACCATACAACATTTGCGCAAAAACTCGTCTCACTAAACTTTAAAATCATCAAGCACGATTACAACAAAATCGTCGCCCAACTCCCCTTCCCTCTTGATCACTTTTTGCTCAAATCAGGCTCCAACGTATTTACCTGCAAAGAAAACCACGCGTGTACAGACTTAAGAAATATTAATCGGGCATTTATCGCACATCAAATCGATACGCTCATACAAAAACACGATCTACAACACGTACGAGTCCCCAAAACATACTTATATCATATTCCATCTGCACCAAAAATACTCACCTCTGAAAACTATGTTGTTATTTCAGAAAAAATTAACCTCACACCAATCACAGATGTAAACGTGATATCAAAAAACATGTTCCAAGAATATTTATTTGTCGTCACAAAAACAGGCTTAATCGATAGTGCACTAAAAGCTAAAAGCGATAATATTTTTTTTGACGAAGCAAACAAGCTTGTATTTACGGACAACGAAAACGCACTTCAATTAAAAAACTCTATGATTTCTTTTTGCGACCAATATCACACCCCACCCCTCAAACCATTTGTTTTTATGACTTCACACAACGGCTGCCCAGCACCAGTGCCTAAAGAAGTTTTTTTCACCGAAGCATTTATGCTCCAAGGGGTCAAAAAAAATAATATCGAAATAACACAACAAGCACTCAAAATACTTCAAAAAATCATGACGTGCTATACAGGCATATACCCTATCTATAACATACATAAAAAGCTCTCTCTGCCATATCTAAACATGCTTTTATTAGAAATAACAACACTTATTCAAGAAGCAAAGATACTGTGTTCTCTTTATAATATTGATCCAACAAAGCTTACAGAAAAGCAAAACAAGCGCATACAAGAATACGAAGCGTTTTACAAAAAACCTATTTTATCGTTTGCCCAAACTCTTGAAAAATATTGGGTCTAGGGCCCGACGTGACCTGAAATTTTCCTAAAACTTTATCGCGACTTGTCCCCCGATTGTGTCGCAATCAATAAAATTCTTTCCCGACACACCAAGCTTATAAAACAAATTAAACTGCGTGACAACCGGCCAGTCTTTCTTCTTAAGCTTTTTAGAAACACCAAGATCATAATTTAACGAGAAAATAATATTATGCACATTACATTCCCGCAAACTATGCGCCGTATTTACAGTCTCATAACTAAAATCGTTGCTCTTAGGAATTAGTCTGTCAGCATCTCGCTTGGTAAATAAATACGCAACACGTGCAGAAAAATTATCTAAAAATCTAAACGCTTGCAGATACAAATGAAATTGCCACGTGAGACCATACTCTCTTGTCGCAGCCCCTTTGTTCAGCAATAAGAATTCCGTTTGCCCACGGTGCGTTTTTAGTCGCCTAACGCGTTCTTTATCAAAGAGCACTAAAAAATCTGCATCGATGCCAAGTTTTATGTTATGAATAAAATCAAGCTCTAAGCCAATACCCAATGGCATACCCCATGCACCATCGTTACCCATCGGCATAGAAAACACACGGTCTTCATCTTTTTGTTCCCCCGTTGGCAAACTTAAGCCAAGCTTTGCATGAACCGTCGCAAGCTTAAGATAATCTTTATTCTGACGATACGTATTATACCAGTTACATAAAAGAAGAAGATCCCCCAAACCCGTTTTTTCCCAGCTTGAAAAGTCAAGCCCGCCAAAATCTTTACCATACGTTTTTAAATTATTTGTCAAACGTGTTCGCACCAGCGCAGCATCTCTATCTCGAACATCATCGCTTGTTAAATCAGTCATAACAATATTCGTTACTTCTTTGTGTTTTATGGGCATATGCGCAGAAAGTTCAAGCGTTCCTTGAACAAAGTTTGCCGGAAACGTATACCCTGCAAACAACGTCATATCATACTCACGAAAACTTCCCGTAAACTTTTGTCTGCCAAGCGTTTTACCTTCACCCAATTCTAAAATCGGTCCATTTAAATCTCCCGGCCACTGTAAAAATGCTTTCTTAATATCCTGCAATTGCGTGTTCTCTTTTACACTCCCCACAGGCTTTGCAAGCATAGCAATAGCAGCTTGCGTATCGTCATGCACAGCTAGAATATTTCTGTTCTTTGAATGCCAGTTACGCCCTTCACGTGTGCTACCATATTCAAAGCGTGCACCAACGTGAAACTTCTTCTTGTTCAGATTCTTACCACCCATCTTATCTATTCTGGGCAATCGAATAGCTGCGTCATGGGGGTTAAAAAAATTTGTTTGCACAAACGCATGAACGTTTGTTGCGCACAAAAATACACACGTTAATACCACAGCCCATTTTTTAAATCCCACAGCTACGGCTTTTATCACCCAATTTTTTATTACGCTCGTTATCATCTTTTTCCTCTCATAATCATTTATCAATAACCCATAATTTCATGAATAACCCACAGCGGCACCGAAGACGGCTTGGGGAGCCTGCCCTGAGCTTGTCGAAGGGGGCTACCCTGCATCACCCATAAATATGGGTTCTTAAAATGTCAAATAAATTTATTTCAAAAACTACCAACCAATAATCTTTATCTATGTTTTCCGATAAGCGCCCGTGGCACAAAAGCCTGCCTCAAACTTATTTCAGAATCCAGGATATAACGCTCGCCCGTTTGTCATCCTGAACTTGTTTCAGGATCCATGCTCACATCGTCCAGAGGCATGCGCTTCGCAACTTTCAACCCCTGGTCCAAATATTTTTTCATACAAATCTCGCCATGTGGGATTCCGCTCTTCAATCAAATTAATTTTCCATTGCCGATGCCATCGTTTAAGTTTTTTCTCACATAATATAGCATCATTAATATACTTAAAACACTCAATAAAAACTAATTTATTAACCCCATATTTTTTTGTAAAACCTTCTTCTAAACCATACTTATGTTCGTTTATACGCTTTTTTAAATCTCTCGTAACACCAATGTATAATGTTCCATGCGGTTTGTTCGCAAGAATGTAAACAACATACATACTTCTATTCATTTCAACCAACGATTATCATACCAAATTAAAACCCATACGACGATGTGAGCATGGATCCTGAAACAAGTTCAGGATGACAAAGAAATCGAACGCACAACACGAGATCAAACACATGATACGAGATCGAACATTTGCCAATTTTTCCTCACACTTGTTATCATCTTTTCCCTCTCATAATCTTTCTCTATGTTTTCCCATTAAGAACCCGTGATACGGGTGACGCAGGGTAGCCCCCTTCGACAAGCTCAGGGCAGGCTCCCCAAGCCGTCTTCGGCGCCCTGTCCGCCGTAGCCTTGGCGTAGGCTGGAAGCTGTGGGTAAATAAAATAAACATTCAAAATCCTATTCATTAACCCGCACGCCCCACTGGCCAGGAACAACCCATGCACCAGACGCTGTATCGCGTACCGGCGTACTAATGCGGTCCCACATGTTACTCCCATCACTGGTACTAACACCGTTAAATATACTCGTCAAATCACTTGGGTCACTATTATTTTGCGTCGAGATTCTCATGAGCTTATCGTTTTCTGCTGTTCTATGCAAAATGTCAAACATAAACGTCCCATCAGTTACAAAGCTTCCACGTAACGTTTTTAAATCACGATACGCAGGATAATCTTCGGTGCTCCCCGCAGGCTTAATTATCTTCAGCTGTTCTGTAATACCTGTCTTACTAGCATCAACGGCAAATCGATATATTCTTCCCGTGTCTTTTTCTTGATCGATCGCTAACACATACAAATTACCCGTTGGAGAATTCACGCCCTTTGTTTGAGAGACATAATGTAAACGCACCGGCGTGCCTTCTATGCCAACAAACGGCCCTTTTAACGTTGTAAAATTTGTCGTATACAGCCCCTTCGACGTCGCCAGAATCGCTCTATCACCAGCCATGACCATATCAGACGCGTATCCAAAAGCGTTTGCAAGAGCATCTGGAGCTTGTGCTACATCGTCTTTCGTTCTAAAAAGCTTTTCAAAACCAAGTACGCCCAACTTTTTCGAGTCTAAACTCGACACCACATCTGTCACTAACGTACCATCAGGCAAATTTATTTTTTTGAACACAAACGTTCCATCTTTTTTGGGAAACGTTGTATCATCAAGCCCAGCAAGCCCCTTCGTATCACCGTCTGTCTGGCTATTCCAGCCAGCGCCACTTGTTTTGTGCTCTAAACGCGCAACGCCGTTAACGCCACTGACAAACAAATACCCTTTATCTTTCGTCTTAGAATCGGCAACGACCATGGCGCCGGTTAATGGCGCGATCGCTTTAAGATCATCGTCTTGCGTCGCATCAAAAACAAAAACGTTTTGGCCTGCCCCCGTATCAGCAAACGTTTGGGTTCGAGCAAGCGGGTCATTAGCACTACCAGTCCCCTTCTTGCCCGTTTCAATCAAAGCAACTTTGTCTGGCCCAACGGCAACCATCATCGAAAATTCACCCGTCTTAAACCCAGGGGTTCGTTCGTCAAAATTTATAATGCGAGAAATCCCACGCTCTTTAAAAATAGCATCAAGCACATCACTTAACTTTCGGCTCGTGTTCACAATACCCGCCGGGGCTCCAACAACACCAGCACTCGTTCCCCATTCTGTTGCGTATACTATTTTGCCTGGGTCTGTAGGATTAGCACCCTCTTTTTTCAGGAACATAAAGCTTCCATTGCTCTGGTTAATTCCAAACGCATTAACTTTTTCTTGTGTGCCTGCAACGCGCTGCCATGGCGTCCAAGAACTTATGTTCCCATGTTCATCAAACAAAGCTGTGCTATAAAAAATCCCCGCTTCTTTCGCACTTGTGCCGCTTGCTCTGTCTGCTGCAACACTGACATATACCGTATCGCCAATTACTTCCATCGCTTCGATATTCACGTCTGTTTTTGCGGCAAGAAATCTCGGATCAGCACCGGCAACAAGCTTTTGTTGGTCTACAGAAAAACGACTTCCTATCGTTGCCTTCGGATCAAACGCAAGAGACTTCTTACTTCGATCAACCGTTGGAGGATCATCAGAGTTCCCATCTAACAACTCAAACGTTTTTTTGTCTGCACTTAACTTCGCCAGCTTGCCCGCATTTTGCAACGCTGTCCCACTAGCATCTTGGGCCGGCATAACGGGAAGCGCAAAGATCCATGAGCGCAACGCTGCGTTATCAGCATGCAGCGTATTAATACCCGTCCCGCCGTTAACAATCACGTAATCTTTACCCGTACTTGTATGCATCGTACGCACGTTAAAAATCGATGCCTGAAAATCCTGAGAGTCTGCATCCAGATAAAAACCAACAATGTGACTTGGCGTAGCAACAGCACCTTTTAATTTATCTTTATTTGGGGTTGCAATCACAGGATCTATCTTAAACTCACTCCCCTCGATTCTGGCAACAAGCAACGATATAACGCCACCATTTTCAAAGCCAGAAGACGCTGGCGATTTAGGCTTGCGCCCAACATTCGTCAAGCCAATATACAATCGTCCCAGCACATTATCCCAGTGCAACGTAACACCAGCATCAGTGTTAAGAAACGCACTGTTCTCTGCAAACGCGACCATATTGTCACCACTATCCAAGCTTAATTTATATGCTTGAGTCCCATCACTTGTCACATTAGCTGGGTCACGCTGTTTAAGCGGGAATTTTTCTCTATCAACTTCTTTGCCATCTTCGGTTACTTTAAACGTTTCTTTAACGCGTTGTAAAATCGCAATACCCCGGTTATCGTTAGGCGTCGTCGCATCGCTTTCCCATTTATCCCCCTGGGCAACAGCTGCAAAAATATACGGGAGAATATCACCTGTCGCTGCAAGTGCAAATGGGGGAACTTTAATCGACGCCCCACCAGCATCATAAATCTCTTTGTCGTTTTTGCTCAAGAACTCTCCAGCTGTATCATTAAGCAAATAAAGATTGTTCTCGCCATCACACGCAACAACAGGAAACATACCCTGTGGCCCGGCAAGGGCTAAGCCATGAATCTTCTTGTCAAAAAGCCCTTTATTGCTCGCGTCAACCTCAACACCATTTACGCGGGGTTTTTCTTTAGCCAACGGTGAAAAAACAATACGCGTTTGCCCCGTCTGCTCATCTTGCCCCAAAGCAACACGAACAAGTGCACCCTGTTTTTTACCCGTAGCATTTGCTCCTAATAACAAAGCAGTATGAGAGCTATCAAAAAGCGCTTGCCCAAAAACAATCTCATCTTCTTCAAACCCTTCTTCGTCTTTGCTTGTCTGACCAACAAACGCACGGGTTAATTTCTCTTGCTCTTCACGGCTATCACTCTCCTGTAATTTTTTTCCAAACGCCTCAAGCTCTTCTTGAAGTTCTTTTTGCGTCCCTGCTTTTATACCATAGCGAACAAGCTCGCTACGCAAGACTTCTTGCTTGAGCGTTAAATCTTTTTTTTGTTTTTCAAGTTCTTCGCGCTTTTCTTTTTTTAAATCTTTCTGACCTAACTGATAGTCAAGGGTACGACATACAGCACTAGCCTGCTGTAAATCTTGGAACAACAACTCACTGACCGTTAAACTATTACCCGTTCTGGCACAGACGTGCGAACAAAAAGACACACTTACGATTAACGTAAATAACACACGTAACGCACAGAATACACGCGAACAAACACGATATAAATTCATAACATCTCCCGAACTTTTATCCAAAATATATAGACGTACTTATGTTAGGCAGTGTACGTAAAGTTTACACAAATGTGAAGCGAAAATAACGCATAATTTCTTTTGTCTGAACCACGATTGGCCATGATAAGAGGGATTAAGAGGATTCTTTAGTCGTAATACCGAAAAACAAAACATACTTAGATTGACGAAGACATAAAACTATTCTAAACTTTTCACATGAAAAAAAACTTATTCATTTTCGTTACCCTCTTTTTATTAAGTCACAGTTTATATCAAGCAAGCTACGCACACCTGTCGTTATACACGCCACACGAATACAAAAAAAATAACGCTAATCTCTTTGATAACACACAAAAGATTATCACACTCAATCCCGCTGGCGACGCCCAAAAGCTAGGGCGCAAGTTAGCAAACGGCTATGAACGGGGGACAACACTTAAACTCGCAGAAGCTCTTGAACAAAAGCTTAAAAACGAAATTAAAAACAAAAAACCTCATAGCAATACACATGTTGTTCTTGCCCGCACACCAGGGCAGGCACACACTCAGCTTGAAACAGCAGCGTTTGCCAACAGGCTCAAGACAAACTTTTTTATCAGCGTACACGTGTATCACGAAAAAACACCCAAGCCCAAAATATTTTTGTACCAACGGGTTACCAACCCTCTGACAGACTTTACCCCACGAACATTTGATACACTCTCGTTTCTTCCTGTTACCCAAGCACACTTGCCCGAAATTTCTACGTCACGCACATTTGGCGAAAAACTCAAAACACACTTGTCACAAAAAGATTATCTCAAACAATTCGATACGTACGGGCTTTTTGGCATCCCGTTAAACACACTTAAGGGCGTAACCGCTCCAGCACTTACTATAGAAATTGGGATTAACCAGGACAATAAATGGCATGTCTTTATTGACCCGCTTGCCGAGGGGATTCTAGCGCTTCTGGGAAATTTGTCTGTCTGAACAAGGATAACTAAGCTTGCGCCAAGATTTACTTCCTTATCAATGAATTACTCTTCTTTGTTGCTATGACATATTGCGTATGCTAACATAATTTATTGTTAATTTTGGAGAGGAAACAATGAGTCCAACTGTTTTTAGATACAAAAACTATAGATTTTTCTTCTTTTCTCGCGAGGAAAACAGGATGCATGTTCATGTTGCATCACCTGATGGAGAAGCCAAATTTTGGATTGAACCAATCATAGCCCTTGCAGATTATAAGGGATTTTCTAAACAACAGTTGAATGAACTTGAAAGGATGGTAAAACGTTATGCCAAAGAAATCGAAAAAAGCTGGGAAACACACCACAGCTCCCGTTGAAATTTATATGGTTTCCAGAAATGGAATGTGGATCGTCGTTAAAGAACAAGAATTTTTTCTTCCATTTTCTGAATATCCATGGTTCACTAAAGCAACAATAGACCAAATTTACGACGTCCAAATTTTTCACGACCATCACCTACACTGGCCAGCATTAGACGTTGATCTGGACATTGAATCTTTCAAAAGCCCCGAAGCATACCCATTGAAATTTGATTAAATTTGCAATCAAAAGCTTTCGAAAATTAATGAAAAAAAGACTTTCTAAATCAGAAATTGCAGAAATAAAACGTCAAGCAACACTCGAAGCGCGAGCACTTAAATCATTGCAACATGAAGTCTCAAAAGCAGGGCAAAAGCCGCATCTCGTATTCAATGTGAGAAAAAAAAATAATTGTCTGAACCAGGATAACCATGATAAGACAGATTAAGAAGATTCTTTCGGCAAAACACATGGCAACACAAAAACATTTTTCTTGTTATCCCATGCAACAATAAAAGCATCCCGCTCATTCCCGGATCAAGTCCGGGACAGGCTCTGAGTAGCCGTTCATCCTGAGAAGCCGTTCATCCTGAGTAGCATTCTTATGCGTATCGAAGGACGGGCGTATCGAATGGATTTTTCAAAAATTCTTTACATTCACAAACCACTCGTTTACATTCAAAATCATGTATCATGCATATAGTAAACGTAATCGTACAATATCATAGGAGCTATCATGAATGCGATCGAATTTGTTGCTCAAGAAAAAAAGGGGAGCATCCAAATTCCTAAAAAGTATCTTTCTCAACTCACTAAAGAATTTCGAGTACTTATCCTTGTTGAAAAAAAAGCAACAAAAAAGAAAAAAGCTGCAAGCAAAAAAAAAGCCATAAGCAAAAAGAAAAAATTTTCAGCCGTTAAAATAAAAACCAAAGGATACACATTTAATAGAGACGAAGCACATGAACGATAAAGCTTTTTTTGACACCAATATCCTGCTTTACCTCTATTCACAAGACGAACTAACAAAAAAATCAAAAACAGAAACACTCTTAAAGAAACATGCTACAATTATCGTAAGCACTCAAGTTCTCAACGAATTAGCAAACGTCATGAGCAAAAAAATGAATATCAAATTTCCCAAAATTATTCAGGTCATTGACGAAATAACACAGAATTTTGAAATTTTAAACGTTTGCCAAAACACCATAAAAAAAGCATTATCACTTATTGAAAAATATAATTATTCTTACTACGACAGACTTATCATAGCAGCAGCTCTTAAAAGTAGCTGCTCAATCTTATACTCAGAAGATATGCATCATGGGCATAAGCTTGATCGCACATTAAAAATCGTAAATCCATATACATTTTGAAAACCAATCATGATTAACGTGAGTTCGATTTAAGTAAATTAAATGAAAGCGCCTAGCAGTAAGGCTGTTCCCAAAATCCGTTCGCCCTGAGGGCACGACTACGTTGCGCCTCAGGGCGAACGGAGAATTTAAGAAAACTTCATCCAGGAGGTGTATGTCTGGTACTTTCGCTTAAATCGAACTCACGTTAATTACTTACAAGAGGGTTAATTAAAAAACTGTTCGTTCAGAAAATGCTTTAAACCCTATCCTTAGGAAATGAAAAGATGGATCCCGGATCAAGTCCGGGAAAACACGATAGGTCAATATTTACGTTGTTTATTTGCAACACTCTCTTTTGTTGTTTATTTGCAACGCTCTCTTTTATAGAAAAATAAAAATAGTATAAGATCAGATAAGAAGGAGGCCTATATGAAATCAATAAGTTTTGTCGTATGGAAAGAAAATGATCAATTTGTAGCACAATGCTTGAACGTCGATGTATCATCGTATGGGAAGACACTTGATGAAGCAACTAAAAACCTAAAAGAAGCTGTCGAGCTTTATTTTCAAGGCGAACCAGATTTTATTCTGCCTGTAGTAGATTCTATTTTTGTTGGCCCCTCGGTACCCCGTCTACGCTTACAGCTTCGCCGGGTACTCGGAGTGAATCTCTTCGCAACCTTACTTCTCAAACTTCTTCTTCGCATGCTCAGACAATTTATCAACATCACCCCTCATCCAAGCTATTTTCTTTTTTCGAGACCAATTTTTGACCTGTATTTCAAGCGCCTTTGCTTGCTCTCGTGTTTCACATACTCTAGCATACAAGAACTTCACGGGTAACCGTGCTGCCGTATACCCGGGCCGTTTACCCGTCTGATGCTCTTCTATTCTGTTAGCCAAATCCTCCGTATGCCCAACATAAAAGCTCTTATCACAACACTCCAAAACATAAACATGAAAAGGGTTCATACTGATCCTGTATTTGATTTTTATTCGTCCCTCGGTACAACCATCTTTGCCTAACGGCACGACGGCCACTCGGGACCAACCCAGCCTACGCCAAGGCTTCGGCGAGCATGGCCGGGAAGAAGCGCTACTCGGAGTAAGTAATTTTACAACGTTCTGATATTATACAGGGATGAAGGGTGTTTGCAAAGTTTTGTAAAAAAGCGAAAAAGTAGCAATGTCCATCGATATATCTTTCACTCCGAGTACCCGGCGAAGCTGTAAGCGTAGACGGGGTACCGAGGAGTTCTTCCGCTTGGTCCCGAGTGGCCGTCGTGCCGTTAGGCAAAGACGGTTGTACCGAGGGGACCGAGAATAACAAAAAAGCAAAAGGCCACCACACATTTCCGAAGAAACATGTGATGGCCTTTTCGATTTAGGATCTCAATTAATCCTAATAATCCTAGCTTGCGCCAGGACTAGAAGCGCCTTTTTAAAGCTTTTCAAACCTTAAAAACGTACTTTCATACCGCAGTAGCCGTCCGTTTCGCGTGGGACATTTTGTCCAGCGAAGGTGTAGGCACCACCACCGTACACATCAACGTACTTGTGTAATCTCCATGATGTTTCAAAACGTAGTCTGTGCGCGATACTTTCCGTGCCAGCTTCTGCAAGCTTGCTGTCAAGTTCCATTTCAAGAGGTCCAAATTTAGTACCATTCTTGCCATTAAGAGCTACCGGTCCATCAGCATCAGACCATGCTTCACCCAAGAAGTGCTCATGACTACTCTTGTTCTTGAACGTAATGTTATCTTCCGTCTTGAAGTAGAACTCATAACCAAACGTCGAAGCAAGTCTGTCTGTCTTGCTATGGAAGAATGTTGCATCAAAGTGGCCCAAGAAATATCCCCAGTCAACATCAGCACCTACGCAGTTGCCAATATTCTTAACCGTGGAGCCTTTGTATGTAGCATAACGTTGTTCCATATCTTGAAGAGCAAACGAATAAGATGCATCAAGTTTCAAGTTAACCCAGTCAGCTGCATCCCATGAAACGTTACCGCCAATTTTGATTTCAAAGTGGCCGCCGTTACCAAGTTGTACTTTGTATGGGTTGCCACAGAAATGGCTGGATGCTCCTGTTGGGAAGCGAACACCAAGGAAAATCTCTCCACGCCAGTCTTCATTGAACGTATGTTCATAGAAGGCTGCTGCGTCGATATCGCCAAGACCCGTGCGTTGGTTAGTTGCCAATACATAGTCGTTGCTTGATAAGAATTCTTCTGCACTTACTTGATAGCCTAAAAGAGCTCGTTCTATAAAGTCAACACCACCTCTAGATGCTGTTGTTACGTTTCTATCGCTACCAAGATGAATCGTTGAAAACCATAAATCATCAAATCCTGGTTGCCCAGCCAATTTACGATAATCAGTATTCTTTGCAAAGACATAACCATACTGTGAATCCAAACCAGTTAAGGCAGTATTCGGCAAGTCTTTAAGAGCAGTTCCTTTATCCTCACCATCAGACTCTGTAATTGTTCTGCCAAAAACAACCTCTTTTCCTATAACGCCGCCCTCAAACTGAGGGTCTCCGCCAACCTTATTAACCGTTACACCGGTAGGTCTACCTAAAGGTCTATAGCCAGGGGCATACATGATTACAAACGGAATGTTTTCGCCTTTGTATTCATGGACAACATTTTTGTTTTTGTTATATGACCCATTATCAATACCTGAAGATGTAGCTGCATCGTTAAGCTCTAAAGCCGGAACAACAGTTCCATCATCTCTTAGCTTTTTAAACTGGTTGACTAATGAAAGCTTATAACGTGAAATGCCAGAAAAAACTTGTGATACGGCAGCAGTAGTGTGCTTATCCGTCATTCTTGTCACATCACCACGAATTACGCAATCATCAAATCCATCTTGCATGCTTTCGCCTTCATCATCACGTTCAATACGAACCGTTCTGATAGGCACGGCAGCACGTAAGCCAACGCGTCCTTTGTTATTCCAGACAGGGTATTCAAACGTACCACCAAGCGTCATGCCACGTTCAGTATAACTTGCGCGAGGTTTAAACTTCGTCACCGCCAAAAATGGGCTTCCGTTTCTTGTATAATACTTTGCAAGATAACCATCAGTAGTATCTTTACCACCCTGAAAAGCTTCAGCTAAAACAAACTCTGTTTTGCCAAAAATCAATGATGACAATGGCTCTGTATCTGTACCATGCTTTTTAAATGCTTTATTTGCCGATCGATAATGTCCCGTTGACCAAACATTCAGGGACCACTTATCTTTTTTCATTTCAACTTCGTTACGCAGCAAGCCGTTCCCGGTCATAAGCGGCGTTCTAAAATCTGTAGCTTGCGCTGTACCTATTAGGCACAAGGCTAAGCCAAGTAGTTTTAGTTTTCTCATTTTTTCTCCTGAATTATAAGTAATTCACGATCCTTTCTACAATCTCAAGAGGGAAGCTTTTCAGCTCCCCTCTCAATGCTATTATCGTCTATATGGAGCAAATACTACTGGATCAATACCAGGACCATCACTTCGAGCAACAAGGGTTCCATCAGGAATAGCCGTTTCAGCTCTTCCCTCAGCAATTGTTGGATTTTCGAATCTAACAATTCTGTTAACATCAACAGCATAAAGTTCATTCAAGTTGTCTGCGTTAACAAAACCACCAAATACATCAAATCCAACAACACCGATGTCAACCTTCTTATTTGGATGATCATTAACTGGACGTACACCAAGAAGATTAAAGAAATCTTCTGGTGTGGTGAAGTTAAACTCTTGACCACCCACAGCTCCAAATGGTGTTGCTACGATATCATCCGATGCTCTATCGATCATTAATGGGCCAGCAGCTAACATGGAGTATTGTTCACCATCAGGTAATGCACCTGCATAATCCCAAACATTGGCTCTGAAGAAGCCTTCAGCTGGGACAACAGCAGGAACTAACATGACGTTACCGCCACCGCGTGTTTGAGCTTCGGTAGGTCCGCCCTGCACCCAACGGTACGAAGCAGCAGGACCAACAGCGATCAACGAAGCATTGGCATCAGAGCCGTCAACGATGTTGCTACTGTCGAACTGACCAGCCCGAATATCAATGTTAATCGCGTTAACATTAAACAATGGTTGGATGTTCCAGCCAGAGTAAGGGTCGGTGTTTGCTGTAAATCTTGGAAGGTCGTTAGCATCAAGTGCAGCAAGACCGTCAATGTCTAATATTGGGTTGCCAGCAACATCAGCGTTACCATTCATGTCACCATGCTTGTCAATAACACCAGCGCCAAGACCTAAGAAACCACCACGTTCGATTAAGTTCAATGGGTTACCACCGAAGTTAATTAACGTGAAGTCAATGGATGTTCCTGGAAGATCTGCTGGGTTACCAACTTCAAACGCACCACCGGAGACCGTGTCTGTACCAATCAAGAACTCAGCTTGACGGTTCATACTGATGGTAAGCGCTGTGTTAGGGGTACGTGTGTCGGCTTGTACACCAACCATAACACCACCTAATACTTTGATCTTACCATGCTTGTTACCCCAGATTTGTCCCGTACCCTTAATCTTGATACGTTCTATGTCAGCAGCTGCTGATGTGACAAATGGCTGTGTGAAGTTTACGTCTTCGATTGAGCCTTCAAATATTAATTCAGCTTCTTCGTTAACATAAAGAACAACACCACCGTCTACGTTAGCACCTTCTGGGAAACGTAACGTTGCACCAGGTTCAAACACAAGCTTGGTTTTACCACCAAGAGCGATTTGTTGCTGTCCTGTACCCTGACCGAAGCTTGAAAGATCAAGCTCGCCGCCAGCTGGCACACGAATTTCAAGTGGATTTTCTGAACGGAAGGTCAAACGATGATCTTCAAATCCACCGAACTTGGTTGTAGCAACAAGTGCTTGTCTGTCAGCAACTAACAAGTTGCAGTTAAGGTCAACAATCATGTCACCAAGTGGTCTTACTTGGATATGGTCTTTACCAAGCACGCTCCATGACTCTCCACCTGAATGTGAATTCCAGTCATGAGAACCGAGCCCGACGCGTCCACCAAACTCACCAAACAAGATTGCATGGTCACCTTCACCAATAAAGTGATCGGTTACTTGGTCTATTGTACGTTGGTCTGTAACAAATTCACGTACACGGCCGACTACTGGTTGAACTGAGTCACCAGAAATATCGATCATGAATGGATCGGATGCTGTTGCACCTGAAACGCGAAGTTGTTGTATTTCATCACCGGCACCGATGTAAAGCAACTGTGCTGGTCGTGGTTGTGGAGCATCAATGCTTTCCGTTGCGCGTGCGCCGAACTTACGTACAATGTTTTGGAAGCATGAAGATGCGCAACATTCACGTTGACGTGCAAACATGTCGTTGTCGCCTTCACGGTTGAACCAGTTGATGAATACGTCTTCAGCACCTGAACGGTCAGCTTTGCTACGTGCTGGGTTGTCGAAGCTTACACGAACATACCCACCTGTTTCAGCTGCGCGAGCAGCAAACATTTCTTGGGTAAATCCGAATGGCTGTACACCAGCGCCTGCAGCAAATGTTGCTTGATCGTGAGGAAGATCAATACGACCTGCTAACTCGATAACACGTTCATCACCATCGTTGTTATAGTCGTTCCATACTTTTTGGGCGACTATGGTATCGATAATGGTTTCATAAGGGATGCTTGTCAAGTCTGTAAAGGTGCCTTCTGTTGGACGTGTGATCGTGATCTTACCACCGTGGTTGACATATATTACACCTTGATTGTTCAAGCGTGTTACAGGACCACGTACACGTTTTCCTGCTTTGTCAAAACCACCGAAGCAAATATAATGACCGTCAAC
>CAZFHP010000031.1:0-17329 GCA_964519365.1 uncultured Pseudomonadota bacterium | reverse complement strand
AATTAAACAAATCACCAACTTACCTTGCCAATTTTAATTTCACCGTAAAATAGTGGCGGAGAGAGAGGGATTCGAACCCTCGATGCCCCTTTCAGGACATACACGATTTCCAATCGTGCGCTTTCGACCACTCAGCCACCTCTCCTGTTTTTATTTTTTAACAGCTTTTTTAACTGTTTTTTTTTGTAGCTTTTTTTACGGTGCTTGTTTTTGTGCTTGCTTTCTTGGCTGAAGAGACAGCTACTTTTTTAGTCGGCTTTTTTTCTATTTTTTCTATTTTTTCTATTTTTTCTATTTTTTCTATTTTTTCAGGCGCGCTTTTTTTAGCGGGCTTTTTCGCGACTTCTTTTTTTTCTGCGACTTTTTCTTTTGGTTCTTTTGGTTTTACTTCTTTTTTTTCAGGTTTCGCGACGACTTTTGCCGCTGCTTTTGCGGTATCAGCAACTTTTTTTGCGTCTTCTTTTTCTTGGACTTTACGTTTGCCTGATTGTGCTTTAAAAAGCTTTTGGCCTTCTTTTACTTCACTGGCAAGATGTTCAAAAACAAACCCGATAGATTTTGGCGAGTCGTCGTTTGCAGGAATAACAAATGTAATGCCATCAGGATCTGTGTTTGTGTCGACGATTGCGATAACAGGAAGCCCGAGTTTTGATGCTTCTTTAACGGCTGATTGTTCTCGTTTTGCATCAACAACGATAACGGCTGCTGGTGGATACTGTAAGTCGATGATCCCACCGACGTTTTTTTCCAGACGTTCAACTTCTTTGTTGAGCATGACGATTTCTTTTTTGGTATAACGAGCTTTTGGTTTGCTAACAACGTCGCGCAAATGTAATAATCGTGTTATTGCTTTTTTTACCTGATTATAGTTACTAAGTGTTCCACCGATCCATCGGTTGATAACAAATGGCATTTTTAACGATGTTGATGTGTTTTTAACAATGTCTCGAGCAGGTTTTTTAGTTCCGACCCACAAAAAAGAATGCCCCTTGCTGGCTTCGTCTTTCAAAAAAGCTCCTGCTTTTTCAAGCAAAAATGCTGCTTTCGAAATATCAATCAGGTGAACTTTGTTTTTTGCTCCCCAGATAAATGGGCGCATTTTAGGAGACCAGCGAGATGTTCTATGGCCAAAATGAATTCCAGCCTTAAGCATTTCTTTTAAGTCTATCACGGAATAAGTCCTTTCGATTCGGGTTATAACTGTTACTTCCTGGTTTTGTCAAAAATTAACCACCCGCAAGAAGAAGTAAGTATTAAACACATATTAAACACGTATATTTACGTAACATACTCAAAATAGTACCAAAATCTCTCGAAATTTCAAGCATTATTTCGATTTAGTACTGGTTTTTGTTTGTTATTGGTCGAAAGCGTTTTTTCTTCTGTGTCAGGGGTGTCGCTTGTTTGAGCTCCAATTATTTCGTTATTTTTGATTGTTTGAGCGTATTTTTTACCTACAAGTAGAGATGTTACCCCGTACATTGCGGTTATTCCCAAAGCAAAGACCGAATTAATTGTTACGTTAGAAAGTTGGGTTATCGTGTTTGATAGGATAATAAGTCCTGCCCCAGAGCTTTTTGAAAGCGTTTTGCCAAACGAGTCAACCCAGACTTTTGATTTAAGCTGGATATTTTTTACCGTTGGAATATACAGTGTTTCACGCACCGGTAAATTGAAACCATAATTAAGTGCACGAAGAATAATCATGATAACAAATATCGTTGCAAGTTTTGGATAAAGCAAAAGGGTTATGGTAAGGGCAAGTATTATTCCTGGCATGAGCATCAGGCAGGTTCTGGTCCCCAGTTTTTTGAGCAACGTTGACGTGCCAAAAATAGCGAACAGAAAGCCTATTAACTGAAATGATGCCGTGTATATGAACATGAATGAGCTCATTGCGCCGATTTGATTGTTTGTTTCGATAGACATGAGTACTTGCATTTGATAGTCAAAAATAACAGCTGTTGCTTCAATGCTATACGTAAGGATGAAAATACCTAAAACATAGGGCTGTGTGAGCATGAGCTTTAATCCGTCAAGAAAGTTTGTCTTTTTTCGTTTGATTTTTAGTTTCTGCGAATCGTTATTTTCAGACTTTGTGTTATGTTTTATTGTTCCATGATAGCCTTGTAAATATTCTTCAGGTACTGTTTTTACGATATGACGAATGGTTAAAACCGTAAGTCCTAAAAAGCATGAAGCGCCGAAAACTAAGAACGGGATACTTGTTGGGCCAAAACTATTGGTGATAGAAAGACCGATAAGTGGCGTTGCTACCCCGCTTATACGAGAGATTGCGACGATTAAGCCATAATTTTTACGAGCGATGTTGGGGGTATAGACTGAATTTACAAAACCCCAAAACGTGCTGACAACAAGTGCAGAATAGAGATCCATGTATATTTCATACGCCCAGCCTAATAAACGATATGGGTTTGTCTGTGTGTTTTGTACGCCGTATACCGGGTGAGCTAAGAAAAAGGCAAGAACAATACCCACGAGTGTATAGATTGCAATGATGGTATAAATAACAGACCACCGTTTTAGTCGATCGACAAGTTTTGAGTAAAAGAACATACACGGGATAATCAGTACAATAATAATAAAGCGCGTGTATGGTTGATACTCTTTTCCAATAAAGCTCAAAAAGATTGATGTTTTGAGCGAGCGCAATATTGAATAAGAGCCTATTATGAAGAAGAACGATAGGCCCAAGAAGATAAGTTTTTTTCTCTCATGCCTGTCTATTTGTAAAAAGTTTTCGATTTTGGTATTAAAAAAATTAATTGCTTCGTGTATCATACTCTATCTTTTTATTGATTTGTTATTTTAGACGTTTAAAGTACACTTTTCTGGGGTATTTGTTGTCCTAGGAGGTTTGGAAGATGAGGTGTCTCCAATAATTTGTTTATTATCGATTGCCGTTTGAAGTTTTTTGCCAAGAAAATAAATAATAACAAGCCAACAGCTTGTAAGTCCCAAGCTGGCTATGATGCTTGAGAATAATGCAAATGTATGGGACATGCCTTTTAGTGACATGTTAAAGATCGATCCAAAACTTTTTGCAATACGAGATCCAAACGCGTCGGTCCATGTTTTTGCTTTAAATTTTATTGCTTTTGTTGTTGGGATATAAAGTACTTCTTTGGTTGGGTGATTCAAGGCATAGTTAAATGCTCTCAAGCCAATGAGCGCCCAAAACAGAACCCAGGTTATTGGGAATAATAGCGTTATAAGAAGCATAACCATGCAGAGACATGGGAATATAAAAAGTGAAAGGCGTATGCCCAATATTCTGAGTATTGGTGTTGTGCCCAGCGTAGAGATAACAAGGCCAATAAGATTAAATATGAAATAGTAAAGTGCATAAAATGCCGTCATAGAACCGATTGTCGGGTTTGAAACGTTTGCTTGTAAGACGACCAGATAGTCAAATATTGCAACAATAATTTCGTAAAAAACTACAAGCGAAAAAATTCCTAAGACATATGGGTTTCGTACCATAATAAATAAACCATCAAATGCACTTTTAAGTGACTCTATGAATCCCATTTTTTCTTTAGGTTTGTGTTTTTCTAATTGATATACAGCTTCATATCCGTGCATAACGTTTTCCGGGACTTTTTTAACCAGAAAGTAAAGCGAAATGGCTGCGGCAAAGAGCATGAAACTCCCAAACAAAAATGCTCGTGGCAAGAATAGTGCCTGGTTGCTTACAGACAGAAGATTGAGAATAATATAAAGAGCTCCTGCAGAAAGAATGCCGCCTATTTTTGACCCAGAAACAAAGAACCCGTAATAATTTTTTGCATCTTTTGGGTTGTTTACAGAGTCAGCAAATGACCAAAACGTTGTTGAAAAGAATGCATCAAAGCTTTCCATGAAGAAATAAAACGCCCAGCCGACATAACGACTTGTTGATACTTGGGTATTGGCAACGCCATAGACCGGATGCGATAAAAAATAATACAAGATTAAGCCTCCGATGCCATGAGCGATCGTAAAGCAGTACAGTAAGTGGTGCCGCCGAAGCCAGTCGACGAGCTTTGAATAAAGAAGAATTAATGGAATTAAAAACGTAAGGGAATAAAGTTTTGCTATTGGAACATATGTTGGCCCAACCATTTTAGCAAAAATAGAATACTTGAGTGGTTTCCAGATGACCAAACATGCAGACATAAGAAGAAATGTCAGAGAAAGAAGAAATACTTTAAGACGATATTCTTTTTTAATGCTCCATAATGCTTTTCTTTGTGCATAGAGCTTACGTAACATAATAACCCCGTTTGGTTTGAGCAAAATATAATTTCACACAACTAAATTTTGTATTTGTATCGGTAAATTTCTAAAAGAAAAATATTTCAAAGTATTTCGTCGCTACATAAGGTACTCTCTAATTTTAAATTATTACGTTGCTTTTGGTCCCTTTTACATGATTTATTTTAAGTATAAGGCGCTAAGATGAAAGGTCAATTGATCCGCTGTTTTTTTTGCAAATGGCGGTTTTGCATTTTCCCTTGCAGAATAAAATAATTTAACGTAAAATAAGCCCCTATAGTTTATCTTAAGAGCCGTAATAAGATTTTATTTTTGTAAAAAATAATTTGTAAAAAATAAATAGCAGGGACATTTGTCACTATGAATCAGAGCTATAAAACAAGCGATGCTGTCTTTTTACCCGTTTTACCGTTAAAAAATTTAGTTGCGCTGCCTAAAAGCATTATTCCCGTTGTTGTAGGCCGGGATATTTCGATAAAGGCTATCGATTTTGCTATGAACGCAAATAAGCAAGTTTTTGTTACTGCGCAGCAAGATCCTTCTGTTGAAAAACCGACAGCTGATGATTTCTTTCACACAGGGTGCCGGGCAGTTATTCTTCAAGTAGCGCGTATGAATAATGGAACGTTAAAGATTTTGGTAGAAGGGTTGGCTCGGTCTCAGGTTGTATCCGTCGCTCGCACCAAAGATTTTATTGGTGTAATGGCAGAGGATATAGCTCAAGAACCGTTAAAAAAGACGCCTGACTGTACTGCACTGTGGAGAAACCTTTTTGATTTGTTTAGAGAATTTGTGTTTCTGAATGAAAAAGTATCAAGTGATATTTTGAACTTATTCAAAGGACCAGAAGACCTTGATTATTTAACCGATACCATTGCCGTTCAGGTGCACCTAGACGTTGCAGAACGACAAAAGATTTTAGAGATGGTTGATGTCAAAAAGCGTGCCGTTCGTGTTTTAGCGTTACTCGAAAACGAGATCGAAATTTTAAAAGCCGAAAAAAATATTAGAAAACGCGTTCAGAGCCAAGTTGAAAAACATCAGAAAGATTATTATTTGACTGAACAGATGCGTGCGATACAAAGAGAACTTGGGCGGGAAGACTATCAGCAAGAAATAGCAGACTTGTTGAAAAAAGCCAAGAAAACAAAAATGTCCAAAGAAGCATTTGAAAAAGTTGAATACGAAATAAAACGCCTTGAGCAAATGCAGCCGACGTCTCCTGAAGCGACAGTAAGTAGGAATTATGTTGATTGGCTAATTTCTTTGCCTTGGCACAAGACAACCAAAGATACAGTAAGTATAAAACAAGCAGAAGACATTTTAAATAACTCTCATGCAAGCATGAAGAAAGCAAAAGAACGGATAGTCGAGTTTTTAGCTGCGCGTAAGTACGCAAAAAGCGCCCTCAAGCGTTCGCCGATTATTTGTCTTGTTGGCCCGCCAGGTGTGGGTAAAACGTCTTTAGCACAATCAGTAGCAGAATCTCTTGGGCGTAAGCTTGTTCGTATATCATTAGGTGGTATGCGAGACGAAGCTGAGATTCGTGGGCACAGACGAACATATATTGGTGCCATGCCGGGTAAGATTGTTCAAGCCATGAAAAAAGCTCAAGTTATCAACCCATTAATTATTCTTGACGAAGTAGACAAAATGTCCATGGACTTCCGTGGAGATCCTGCTTCAGCGTTATTAGAAGTGTTAGACCCAGAACAAAACAAAGAGTTTTCAGATTATTTCCTAGAAATTGGCTACGATATTTCTAACGTTATGTTTATAACGACCGCCAACGTTGCTGATAGTATTCCGTATCCATTGTTGGATCGTATGGAAATGATTTACTTGTCTGGGTATACAGATCAGGAAAAAATAGATATCGCCAAAAGCTTTTTGCTTCCAAAATTACTTAAAGAACATGCGTTAAAATCATCACAGATAGATCTTTCAGACAAAGTATTAGAGCAGGCAGTAGAAGAATACACCAAAGAAGCCGGGGTGCGACAGTTAGAGCGTGTGCTAGCAAAATTATTACGCAAGTGTATTCAAGAGTTACTCAAAGATAAAAAACAAGCGTCTGTTAAGATTACGAGTAAATTACTTGAAAAATGGCTTGGCGCGCCGATTTTTAAACGAACAGAGTTGCAAAAAACTGATAAGCCGGGTGTTGCTACGGGATTAGCATGGACTGAAGTTGGCGGTGATGTGCTTGAAATAGAAGTAACGATACTTAAGGGCAAAGGTGCGTTAACGTTAACTGGACAGCTTGGTGAAGTAATGCAAGAGTCTGCTCAAGCAGCTATGAGTTATACGCGTTCACGCGCAAAAGAACTTGGCTTGAAAGAAGATTTCTATTCAGACGTTGATATTCATATTCACATACCAGAAGGTGCGATACCCAAAGACGGCCCGTCTGCAGGTATAACCATTTGTACAGCACTTATTTCTGCCCTTACTAAGATCCCAGTAAAAACTGACGTTGCTATGACTGGTGAAGTAACGCTTCAGGGGCGTGTTTTAAGTATTGGTGGCCTGAAAGAAAAACTTCTTGCATCAACACGTTATGATAGAACACATGTTCTTGTGCCATATACCAACGAAAAAGACGTAAAAGAGTTTGAAAAAGATCTTGATAAGAATCTTGAAATTACGTACGTCAAAGAGATGGACGAAGTCTTGAGACAAGCTTTAGAAACATCGCCGTTTGGCCGCAAGAAAAAAGCGGCTAAAAAGAAAGCCAAAAAAGCTTCTAAGAAAAAGACGGCGAAGAAAAAGCCGGGCAGGAAACGATAATTAACGTTATTTTAGAAAGCCCTTGCCAGTGTTGGTAAAATTATATCCCGGCCATCGAGCCTTATCATTGCCCACAAGTCTGGAATCTGTTTATCGGCAAGCGAATTAAGAAGAAAGCAACACGAAGAAACATTTTGATTTTTTGTCATCCTGAACTTGTTTCAGGATCCATGCTCACGCTGTCCAGAATTATACATCGAGAGCTTTGCTTTCTGCTCCCAAAATTTTTTTGTAAAAATATCTTCATGTTTGATTTCGTTTTTCAACATTATTGCATTTTTTAGGAAAAAGAACCTCTGCAAGGCAAATACAACGATGTGAGCATGGATCCTGAAACAAGTTCAGGATGACAATTGGTCGAAAATATTACATACATTTCAAAACACCATTTACATTTGACAATGCAACTCCGGACAAATCTAAAATTCTTTTGTCGCCCCGGACTTGATCCGGGGGCAGGATGACAAAAAATTGAAGCGTCTCTTTGTTTTATACAGTCTTAATATCGCTATCAGGAGACACATTCTAGACTTGTGGGTAATGGTAAGGCCATCGAGCCGGGATCCATTGTAATATTCGACAATTCAAATTAGTTTGTTGCGGTTATCCACAGAGCATTTTTGTATATAACTGTGCAGTGGGCGAATGAATTGAATCTTATGCAATTCTGGTTATAGCCACATATATTTTGATAGCCTTTAAAATATGTGTGATTAACGGTACGAAATCGTTATCAGGTTGGGAGAGACGTATGTTCATAGTCCGTGTGTTTGCGTTCAGATATCTAAAAATAGCATTATTCTTGTATTTTATATCGTGTATAACGAACTCTGTGCATCCAGCAACTGGGGACTATCAAAAAATCGTTGATTTGCTAGATGAAAAATCAGGAAGCCCTGCCCAGTATATAAATCTTATTCCAGACGGGAATATAAAGATTCTTGGTGTTCCCTCATATCAACCAAAAGTTCTAACGCAAGGGGCTACTTATTGTGGCTATCACGCAGTGAAAAACGTTCTTTTGGCCAAAAAATTTGTTGATGACCCAACACAATTGAATTTAACAAAATTAACAGAACAATCAGAATATGATCGTTACTGGGCAGAATGGGAAGGAAATTTTGCTCGCGTAAAAAAAGAGCTGGCGCAACTTGATGCAATGCCAGAGGATAAAGCGCGAGAGAATGCTGTGAAAAAATATCAGAACTTATGGCAAGAAAAGCTTGGCAAAAAAAAAGAACGAGTAGAAGTTAAGCCGCATTCTAGTCGAGACACATCATTGGGATTGTTGATTCAACATTTTGCCGTTGTAAGTGACTTTTATCACCATGATGAAGAAACCGAATTTGTAGGGGTATTAGAACCTTGTTTTTTACCGGTAATGTTAGATAGAGATGAATTATCCCGGACGTTTATTTGTAGTAAATGGCCTGCAGATACATTCAAAAACCCTATTCAATCTGGTGAGATTTCACTATTACATTTTGAAGAGATTACAACTTTAAATGATCAAATTAACGAATTAAAATCGCAAAAAAAAGGGTTTCTTGGTGTTGTGTTTACGAAGAAGGCTTCATATACTGGCATAGGACATTGGATTTCTATGGCTTTAGTCAAAGTCGAAGGTAAAAAAATAATTTTTTGTTTTGATTCATGGAATAATGATTCAGAGTTAAAGCATCCAACGTTTAAGTTTATCGCAAAAAGTTTTTCAAAGAATTGGCAAGATGCTTTTTTGAGAGATTATTTTGAGTTTGCCTTAAGGGGATCTTCTGAGTATAAAACAACGGGAGCTTTTGAATTTTTAAAGAAGTTAAATCGTGGGGAGATAGAAGGATTATTAAGATTTTTAACACAGTCTGGGATTGGGGAAAGAAGAGGATATGGACCACTTGGTTTGTTTGTTAAAGCTATCGGTAATGAAAAAGCTCTGGGCGTTTTTCTAGATGTTTTAGGCGAGGAGGGTATTCAAGAGTTTCACAAAATAACGAGTACGATTGTTAAGCGTTTTGAGAGTAGCGATCGCGAGGTGGTGCAAAAAAGAAGAGAATTTCTTGAAAAAAAGTTTTATTATCTGGTCCTATCTGTTATAAAAAAATTTTGTGAGGATAATACCGATGTACAAAAACTATCAAATGAAGAATTAAAGCAAATGAGATTACGGTTGCCGGTCTTTACTCAAAAGTTAAAACAATTTAAGTCTGGTTTAACAGAAAAAAGATTAGGTGAATTTAATCAGGCTGTTGATACGAAGATTAAGTCAGAGCTTTCAAAGCTTGTCATTACTGATGTAAAAAAAATACGGGATTTTTTAAAGAAGCAATTGGAGCCATTGGCAAAGCTTAAGCGAAAATTAATTGGACTAAGAAAATCTTTGGTCGTGCTTAAAAATAAGCTTATAACGTTAAGCGATCGTTTACAAACGCTTAAGCAATCTCTTATGAGTTTAAAAAAGAAAGTTCGTGACCCTTCCGTCCTCGAATCGTCATATACGATGCCTTCTATCTCGACCCCGGATCAGAGTCCGGGGCAAGCTCCCCTCGCCATCTACGCCCTCGAATCATCGAAGACAACCCCTTCGATTTCTATGTACCCGCCGCCGAGTACGTGAGCATCTAAGTCCCCGTTACTTTTGCTCGAGTTACCGAAAATAATTTGTGTGCTGACAGGGCACTTGAGCAAGACGTTATTGTCCAAATATAACGAACCTGTGCTCAAACGTATTCCCATATCACCAGCTTCAACTGTCGCTCCATCAAAGTACATGCCTGATGTTTTGCTGAGCATGTGTACTAAACTATTATCGCTTACGCTTGGGTCGTAATAAAAGCGCGTGTTTTTATCAAACGCCCACGTCGCGTTATCTACGATATAACTTGTTTGTCCAGAATTATAAATAAAAGACGATGTGCCTGAGATAATTACATCGTCGTGAATAAACACGTGCCCGTTATTTGCGGAATAATCACCAGCAAGCGCGAGTTCACAGTTCATGAGTGTAAGTGTACTTTGTGCTCCTAATAAATCTATCATAGGTGCACTTGAGCGATTGCGTGTATTTTTGATACGTACGTTCTTAAGTGTCAGTGTCACGTTATTATCAATCGTTATTTGTGCATGCGGTTCTAAATAAAACGTCGTCCCGTGGCCGTTAATAATCGTGTCGCTTGTTATTTCTAACGTTTCGTTTGCTGGGATAGCAAACGTACATGAAAGTACAAGTGCAAAGCCATTGCCATCTATCTTGCCCCCGCCTGTCAAATATGCATTAGACGCAAATAACAAATCGTTTTGTAAATTTATTGTTCCTGTTTGTCCCAGATTAATATTTCCAGATACAGGAACAGGTATTTTTAACGTTAACGTTTTGTCTGGCTTTACGGTAAAACCGTTTTTGAAAAAAACAAAATTTTGTTCTTGTGTATTTGTGTCATAAACTTCATGGGTGTCATATATTGTTCCAAAGTTTGCAAGTGATTCGCTTAAATTTACGAGCGCATTGCTTGTGTTTTTACAACAATAGACAAACGCACTGCTATTTACGCGAATTTTTTCGTAAAGCTCTCGTTCTTCTTCTATTGACCATAAGATAACCCCCTGTATATTCATCAGTGCTGTACTATTATTTTTCACTCCAAACAATAACGCGTTACTCGTGTTCTTGCAACAATATAATAACCCATTGCTCGTCGTACGTATTTTTTCTAGAGTATCCTGTTTTTCATAAGGGCTAAATACGCGCCGACGCAACACACCAATCCCATTACTATTTGTTCGTAAGCCATATGCTAGCGCATTGCTTGTGTTCTTGCAACAATACAAGAACGCATTACTCGTCGTACGAACGTAATTTAAGAATTCCTGTTTTCCTGGCCCTGAAAACGATCCACGTTCCAACACTCCTATAGCATTACTATTATTCTTAAGCCCATAGCTTAACGCGTTACTTGTATTTTTACAGCAATAGAGCTGTGCCTGACTAACCGTTCGTGCAAGTTTTTCTAACTGCTGTAACTCAAGAACAGTTATTTCGCACGCGCTTGGCCCCGGGCACGAGTACGTTAAAAGCGTGTTGCTGTTATTCTTGACCCCAGATATAATCGTATTACTGTTTGCAATAATACTATTAAGTGCTGGCTCTTCGCTTCCTTCCTGACTAATAACAACACCGTCTGTATAGTTTTCGTCCCAGTCTAAAGCGCTTTTTTTCCCAGATTTTTTGACAATTGAAAGCTCAGACCAGCCTGTTATTTTATCAGGGTTATTCAAAACAACTTTTGAGTTTTGTTCTTTGAGTGCTAAGTTTACAAAATTATTCGTAAACGATATGCGTGCATGAATAGAAAACGATAAACTTGTGAAAAAAACAAGCGTACAATACGCCCAAACACTTTGCTTTTTTTTACACACTTTCTCTTCCCTCTCTTTTCTTTTTCGTTACACAAACATCTTCATGAGCACTGTTATATCTTCAGGAAGAAGCCGTAACGTTTCGTTTGCTTCATCAAATTCATACACAAAAAGTTCTTTTTCACGTTTACTTGTATTTGCAAAACTAACACCGAGATAATTTCCCTGCGTGCTCCAGGCAATAGAATTAATTTTTTGTTTCTCGGGCATGCGTTCTTGTGCGATAAGCGCTAACGTACTAGACGTCCCGTCTCTTGTTATCGCATCTTTATACACACGAACTTCTTGTCCAACAAAGTCACAATCTTTAATATTTGCAACGACAGCTAAATACGTATTATCTGGGTGCCATTGCGCCGTGCTTACAGCAGCGTTCTCGCACTTATCTTTGTCCCGCGTACACGGGGCATGTGCATGCGCATTTTCATGATAACCCCCTCTGACATCATACTCTCCATACTCTCCTCGTGATATCGAACCGCACGGGGTTAAAGCATAAATCGTATTACTGTTATTTTTGACCCAATACGCAAGTGTGTTACTCGTATTCTTGCAGCAATACAAGAACGCATTACTTGTCGCACGTACATGTTCAACAAGTTCAGCTCGTTCTTCAACCGTAAACTCACCTTCCAGTAAGTCGACAAGTGCGTTACTGTTATTTTTTATCCCATACGCAAGTGCATTACTCGTATTCTTGCAACAGTACAAGAACCCATTACTTGTTGTTCGCACGTCTTCAATTATTTCGAATTTTTCAGCTTCGCTAAACGCACCTGGCAATAATGCAACAATTGCATTACTGTTATTCTTAAGCCCATAAATTAAAGAATTACTTGTATTTTTGCAGCAATATAAAAGGGCGTTGCTCGTTGCTCGCACGTCTTCTAATAACTGCTGCTCGTCGTCAATAGACCCACCAACAAGTAAGTTCATAACGGCATTACTATTGTTTTTAATCCCGTAATTAAGAGCGTTACTGTTTGAGATAATTAACTGTGTTGTTGGGTCCTCGCTTCCCTCTTGACTAATGACAACGCCATCGTAATAATTCCCTGTCCAACTGCTAGCCCCATCGTTCCCGAATTTTTTTGTAATCGAAAACTCAGACCAGCCAACGACTTCATCAGCTTTTTGTAACACAAGTTTCGAATCAGTTTTTTTGATGACAATCGTCGATGCTAAATTATTAAACGTGATTGAGCTAGATAACATACCAGGTAATATACTTACAAAAATAAAAGCACTTGCTATACTACAAAAACACTTTTTGTTAACCATATTCACACCCTCTTATTTATTACCCAGCATCACCCGTACCACGGGTTCCTGTTGGTATTACAAAAACTTCAAATACCTCTTGTTTACACAGAATCATCTACGACAATCCCGTTTACTTCTATGTACGATCCACCAAGTACTTGCACATCCAAATTACCTAACCCACCAGCCTGCGAACTATCGCCAAAAATAATCCCGTTATTCAACCCCTGCGACGCTATTTCAGAAGCATAATTTACGCGGTAAATATGAATCTCTGCATATGATGGTGGCGTTGATGCACTTGCAAATGCTCGCGTTACCATAGCAAGATAATGACCATCTGGCCGCCAGGCAATATAGTTTGTAGGAGATACCGATAACGTATTAAACCAAACCAATGTTAGGGTGGCCCCATCAAAACGATAAACCCTTTGTTGATTGTTCCATCCACCAACCATAATATAATGACCATCAGGACTCCATGCAACTGTCAAAATTATCACTGAATTTATCGTTACTACCCCTGTAAAAGTCTCGGTTAACGAATTAAATGTGTACACTTTTAATACTTGATTGCCCCCTTGCCCAACGGCCAAATGCTTTCCATTAGGACTCCACGCAATGCCTAGCACTGATATGTCTTCATTGCGACTTTCCACTCCTGAAAGCGTTCCTGTTGAAACATCAAACCGAAAAACTTGCAACTCATCACCAGCGTTAATCCCTGAATCTGAATATGATGGACCTACGTCCGTTCCTACAGCAATATATTTGTCATCAAAATTCCATGAAACAGACCGCACACGTATGCCTTCATTTATACTAGCTACCCCTGTAAGCATTTTCACTGAGGCATCAAACCTAAAAATCTGTAGTTCATCCCCACTGGTGATTCCAGAATCTGAGTATGTTGCACTTGTTGGCGTTCCAACAACAAGATATTTCCCATCAGGGCTCCACGAAACTGCCATAACATCGGCACCTTCATTTATACTTGTTACTCCTGCAAGCGTCTGCGTCAAAGCATCAAATTTAAAAATCTGAAGTTCATCACCACTTGTAATTCCGGGTTCACTTATTGCTGGATCAGTCCCTGTACCAACAGCAAGATATTTACCATCAGGGCTCCAATCAAGTGTTAACGCCGTATCAATACCGTCATCTTTGTGGTCAACAAGTGTAAGCGTACTTGTTGATTCATCAAATCGATAAACTTGCAATTCAGAACCAATTATCGAACCTCGATTAACCCCAACCGCTAAGTACTTTCCATCCGGACTCCACACAGCATCCTTTACACCATCATATTGAGCAAATGTTGTTGTAAATACATTTTCAATAGCAACCTCGGTTAATGATGTAAAACGTGTGTTAGCTGCACTACTTAACGTCACATTGTTATCCAAGCACAGTACACCATTACTCAGGCGCATGCCCGTGTGCGTCGTTAACAACGTTGCTCCATCAAAATACATACTAGCATTACTCACTCCAGAGCTACCACCTCCCGACACATCACCAAGCATCTGGATCAAATGATTATCTTGTGAGCTTGGGTAGTACCAAAACGTCGAGCCTTTATCAAAGCCGAGCGTCGCCCCATTGCAAATATAACTTGTCTGTGTTGATCGATACGAAAACGTATGCGTGCCTGATATCAACACGTCATCGTGAATAAATAGATGCCCATCTCTGAAAATAAAATCGTCAGCAAGCGCGAGCTCAACGTCTTGAAGGGCGACAATAGCATCATGTCCCGTCGGCCTAATAATCGGGTTGCTCAAACTATTTCGCATACTCTTAATGCGCATGTTTCTCAGCGTAAGTGTCACCCCGTGATCAACGACAATACGTGCGTCTCGCTCAAGCTCAAGCGTCTGTCCATTGCCGTCAATAAGCGTATCTTCTGTTACATGCACCTGCCTGTTTTCAGGAATATAAAAACGCGATGGGTCAATATAACTTTCAAACTCCTGTCCTGAACTTTGATCTAGGGCCATAACATCTCCATCTTGAGTAAACAGCCCCCAGAGAGAAAAATTTTGTGGGTTTTCATAACTTCTAAACGCTTGCTTGCTCCAATGCGCAATATTATCTTTGCCGCCAGAAAAAACAGTTGGGTTAGGCAATTCAACTGATGAATTGCTATCCCGCAAAATAAACGATGCGTTTGTGTTATATCGAATACCTGCATAGAGTTTATTTGCAAACCCCATACTCACATGCGCAAGCACAACAAACATACATAACACATTAGACAAAAAACGTTTTTTTCTTCTCACAAATCTCTCCTGATCATATTTTTTATTTTATGCACTATCGTCAACGACAAGTCCCGCAATCTCAACAGTTGCGCCACCAAGTACTTGTACATCTAAGTTACCTAACCCACCAGCCTGCGAACTATCACCAAAAATAATTCCCGTATTAATTGTTTGTGCTCGTGTATCAAAGTTATATCCAGCTTCGTACACACGCAGTTCATGATTTACCGTAATCCCAGGTTCACTTGTCGTAGGATTAAGATTAGTCCCGATTGCAATATGACTGCCATCTGGTCGCCATGAAACGCCAAATGTATAGCGACCTTGTTCTTTATAAAAAGCTGAAACGAGGTTATTTTCTGTAAATTTAAAAACCCTTAAGTAGCCATATGTTGGCCAGGCACCACCGCCAAAACCACATGCTATGTAACTTCCATCTGGACTCCATTTAACATCTCCACCTGTTCGCCAAGCGTGAGTGTAGCTGCCAACTTCTTGCAATGACGTTGTCTGGCTTGTGTCAAAATGATGTACCTTAAGAGGAGTTCCACTTGCATAGCCGTCGCTTCCTGAAGCAATATATCTGCCATCAGGACTCCAATCGATACAAAAAAGATGTTTATTCGCTGGTGAGTCTATCCCAACAATACCCGTTAGTATCGTTCCATCAAAACGATAAATACGCAATTCAGATCCACCACCGATATTAGGTTCACTCGTTGGTGGATTAGCGTTTGTTCCAACTGCAAGATATTTTCCATCAGGGCTCCAATCAACAGAAATCGTGGCATCGTTCCCTTGGTCTTTGCTTGTAATGCCAATAAGAGTTACAGTCGATATTGTATCAAAACGATATATTTGTAACTCATGATTATTCCCAATTCGATTGCCAGGCTCTGACGGAGTTGGGTTAGCATTTGTTCCAACTGCCAAATAGCGACCATCTGGTCGCCATGTAACAGATTGTATTGTAACCCCTTCAGTTTTACTGGCAACGTTAACAAGTATCGGTGATCCAATTGAATCAAACTGGTAAATTTCTAGATTGCCACCATTTGTTCCAATTGCAAGATATTTCCCATCAGGACTCCAATCAACTGTTATGACTGTTGTTGCATCAACACTTGTCTTACCAGATAAAGTATCCATACGCGTTTGCGCGGCACTACTTAATGTTACACTGTTATCCAAACACAACACGCCATTACTTAATCTTATTCCCGTATGCGTCGTTTGCAACGTTGCACTATCAAGATACATACTCGCGTTACTCACTTCAGAGCTACCACCTCCTGATACGTCACTTACCATTTGTATCAAGTGATTATCTTGTGAACTTGGGTAATAAAAGAACGTAGCCCCATGATCAAAACCAAGCGTCGCTCCATCACAAATATAACTTTTTTGTGTCGAACGATATGAAAACGTATGTGTGCCAGAGATTACGACATCGCCGTGAATAAATAATTTTCCATCGCGAAAAATAAAATCGTCAGCAAGAGATAATTCGACATCTTGCAGTGCAACACATGCTCCATGTCCCATTGGCCTAACAATTGGGTTAGCAAGATCGTTACGCGTACTCTTAATTCTCATGTTACGCAACGTGAGCGTAACGCCATGATCAACGACAATACGTGCATCCGCTTTCAGCTCAAGTGTACGTCCATCGCCATCAATAAGCGTATCTTGCGTCACATGCACCTGTCTATTTTCTGGGATATAAAAACGCGACGGATCAATAACGTTCCCGTTTGACCCGCTTTGACTAGAGCTTTGGGGTATTGCGATCACATCCCCATCTTCAGCAAAAAGTGACCAGAGCGAATAATCATCACCTGACTCGTAACTCTTAAACGCTTTTTTACTCCAGTGCGCGATATTTTCATTTCGCCCCGAAAAAATACTTAAATTAGGCAACTCAATAGACGAGTTTTCATTCATCAACGTAAACGCCGAATGCTTATTGAATCGAATATCTGCATGTATGTGCTGTGATGGCATCATGCTCAGGAGCGCACAAATACATCCCACCACCACCATCCGTACAACACCTGACAACACACGCCTTCTCATACACTTTCTCCTGTTTCATTTTATTTTTATCTTTCGTTACGTTTACATTTAAATTGTCTGAACCATATTCCCCACTCTATACATGCATCTCTAAACATCCCAATTCAAATAATTTCTTTTACGCGCCCAATACTTCAGAATAAGCGTGTCAATTTCTAGTTGTTCTATCGATTGTTTGTCATCCTGAACTTGTTTCATAACTGTCCGGAGTTTGTTTTACGAGTATTATTCTAATATTCTTAAACCCG